>DMBV01000158.1 GCA_003445975.1 Bacteroidales bacterium | reverse complement strand
TTTCATTTGGTTGCGTATCACAAGCGAAGATAAAACACGAATGGCCGCCCAAAAATAAACACAAAAACCTCGATGGAATTTTGAAATTCTCAATCGAGGTAGAACTTTAAGAGTTTAAAAACTAAACGGCTTTAGGAACGATAATTTTTCCTTTGTAATACAAATCGCCTTCAACATAATAGGCTCTGTGATAAACATGAGCTTCGCCGGTTGTAGGACAAATAGCCAACTGTGGAGCAGTAGCTTTGTAGTGTGTCCGTCTTTTGTCTCTTCTTGTGTTCGAAATTTTTCGCTTCGGATGTGCCATTATTTCTAAATATTATATTTTATCTTAATTTTTTTAATGCTTCCCAACGGGGATCTGTTTCAGTTTCGTTTGTTTCTTCTGAAGACTTTGAATTTTCCAAACCGGCCAAATCGCAAGAAGGTTCGCTTTCTTCATTTTCGGGATGTGTCAATCGCATTGGAAGGGCTAAATTAACGTATTCGTAAATGATTTGAGCCAAGTCGATTTGGTGAGCCGCGGACTGTAAGAACACCACTTCTTCCGTATCTTCTTGTTGCTGATCGGTGAATTTAACCAGCAATTTCTCGTTGAAATCCAACGGAAAATCAAAATTTTCACCACAATGATCGCAAACCACATTTACACTTCCTTGAAAATGGAAATCGAGCTGAAGCATATTTTCTGATCTTGTCAGCGTCAGTTTTAAAGCTATATCTCCCTTTTGTGCTCTGGAATATTCAAAAAATTCAAAGAACTTGTCCGATATTTGAAAGTCAAATTCATGCGTTCCAAGTTTTAAACCCACAAAGGAAATCGAATATTCTTTTAAACTATTCATCGTTCAAGGATTAAAAATTCGGGCTGCAAAATTAAAGATTAATATTTTGAATTACAAACATTTTATTTGGCTTTCTTGGTGTTGGGGAAATTATTTGTATCGGTTCGAAAATGAGTTTCCGCCAAAGTGTTCCGTTGCTGCCATTTTAACTAAATTTAAGATTGTGAGCCGTATATTTTTTTATTTCCATTTTTATCCTAAATATAATTTGTTATTTTTGTGAGCAGTAGTCCATAGGCTATTAAAAACATTTTCAAGAATCAAAATTTAGATATATGAGAATTACATTCAACGAACTCAGAAGAATTAAGGACAGGTTGCCCGATGGAGCAATGCATAGAATTGCTGAAGATTTAAACGTTTCGGTTGAAACAGTTAGAAATTATTTTGGTGGGTCGAATTACGACAGAGGAGTAACTGTTGGATTCCATACAGAGCAAGGTCCTGACGGTGGAATCGTTGAGATTGACGATGAAACTATTTTTGATAAAGCTATGACTATTTTGGAAGAAAATTAGTCGTTTTATTTAAGATAGAACCGAAAAAGGTTGGCCCGAAAGCCAACCTTTTTTAATGAATCCACTGTCGTTTTATTCACGCAATCTGCTTTTAACCAGTCCGGTGCACAAATTTGTTTCTCAAATTTAAAGCCCCTTATTTAATCACAAATCTCATCCAGACCGGAAAATGATCAGAAGCCTGCTCGGTTTCTTGCACCACGCGCATATCGATTTTTTTGATAAATTTTGTATTGTAAAAAATATAATCGATTTTCTCTATCGGCTCGCCTGAGCTAAAGGTGTAATTCGCTTTTGGATTTAATGCAAAGAGGCTGTCGGTAATGGCAACGCCTATTCCGGGAATTTCAAACATTTTTCGGGCCGATTCGTTGAGTGGTCCTTCTGCACTCATTGCTCTGGAATTGAAATCGCCAATAAGCAAAACCGGAAGACGATCGGCATAGAGCAAATATTCCTCAATCACTCTTTCTACATGAACAAGACGCGTTTCCTGATCGAAAGCTTCCAGATGCACATTCATCACCAGCAAATCGCCTTTATTGGTTTTAAGCCAGGTTTTTTGTATCAATCGCTCCAAATAAAATGCATTGTAATAAAATGGCGCATGGATGGGCTTGGGCAAAACCACAAAATCGTTTTTCAAAATCTCCAAATTACTCAAAACATATTGCCCCGAAATAAGTTTTCCGAAGTGATATTTAAGCGGCCAATACGGAAATGGAACATATTTCTTATCCCAATTTACGGCCAAAGCTCCGTTCAGATAATTTAAATAATGAGCCAGGCTGTCGGGTTGATTGTAGTAAAACGACCGCTTGGCATCGATATCAATTTCCTGAAATCCAATAATATCAGGATTGTATTGAGCCAAAACAGAAACGGCTTTTCGTAGATTCTGAGCATACAAAGCCGAATCACGAGAAACAGGTAAATTATTTGTCATGCCGGAAAGCCATCCAATATTGAAAGTCATCACACTCAAAGTATCCGTTTCAACAGCCGGTTTTTCCACAAAGACTTTTATCTGATTGTAGTCATTTTGATTCATTCGGGGCGAGCTGCCCCAAAAATAAAAAACGACGAAAGCAAAAATGAACACAAACAAAAAAATTAGAATTTTTTTCATCATAAAAAAGGTTTTTATTTTTATCAAACTTAACAAAAATAAGTCGTTCACCGAAAGCCATAAACATAAAATTATTTTCAGGAAAAATAAGTAATTTCGCAAACTTAAAATGACGAAAATATAAAACCTGAATAGCATGTTACGGACACATAATTGTGGAGAATTAAGAATTGCGAATATTGGAAAAACGATAAAATTAAGCGGTTGGGTTCAACGCTCTCGCGATTTAGGCGGAATGACTTTTATCGATCTTCGAGATAGGTATGGAATTACCCAATTGGTTTTCAATATGGAAACACATGCTGTTTTGTGCGAACAGGCTCGGAAATTAGGACGCGAATATGTGATTCAAATAGAAGGTCTTGTTGCCGAAAGAAGCAATAAAAACGCAAAACTTTCGACCGGAGATATTGAGGTGATTGTTGAACAAATTGTAGTTTTAAACAAAGCCAAAACGCCTCCTTTTACGATCGAAGACGAAACCGACGGTGGGGAAGAACTTCGTATGAAATACCGGTATCTCGATTTGCGCCGAAATCCTTTGCGCAAGGCATTGGAATTGCGCCATAAAATGGCCATCACCACACGCAATTATTTAGATAAATTAGGTTTTCTGGATATCGAAACGCCCTATTTGATAAAATCGACTCCCGAAGGAGCACGCGATTTTATTGTTCCTTCGCGTATGAATTCCAATCAGTTTTATGCCTTGCCCCAATCGCCTCAAACATTTAAACAATTGCTCATGGTTGCCGGATACGATCGCTATTATCAGATTGTAAAATGCTTCCGCGATGAAGATTTGCGTGCCGATCGTCAGCCGGAATTTACCCAAATAGATTGCGAAATGGCTTTTGTGGAACAAGAAGATATTTTGAATACTTTCGAAGGTTTGACTCGTCATCTGTTTAAAGAAGTAAAAGGCATGGAAATAGCTGCCTTTCCTCGAATGACCTACAGCGATGCGATGAAATATTACGGCTCCGACAAACCTGATATTCGTTTTGGAATGCGCTTTGTAGAGTTAAATGAATTGGCGAAAAACCTCGGATTTTCTATTTTTGATGAAGCAGAACTGATTGTTGGAATCAAAGCCGAAGGACTTGCCGAATATTCGCGAAAACAACTTGACCAACTCACTGATTTTGTAAAAAAACCACAAATTGGAGCAAAAGGAATGGTTTATGTAAAATGCAATGCCGACGGAAGTTTCAAATCGTCGGTAGATAAATTTTACACCGAAGCTCAACTAAAAACCTGGTCCGATAAATTTGAAGCCAAGGCAGGCGATTTATTACTTATTTTATCAGGAAATGAAGAAAATGTTCGCAAGCAATTGAGCGGATTGCGTTTAGAAATAGCCAATCAATTGGGTTTGCGAAATCCTAACCANNATCACTTCTTTGTTTGGCGGCTCCGATTCCATTCGTGATTATATTGCATTTCCAAAAAACAATTCTGGCCGCGATATGATGATTGATTCGCCTTCGCCGGTGGCTCAAGAGCAATTGGACGAGTTGATGTTGGAAATTGTTAAAGCGAAAAAGACAATCCAATAGCACATTTCTTGGTTTAGTTTTTTATTCCCCGACTCTTAAATTTAGAACTCCTGTTTAGCAATACTCAAGGCTTGTGAATGGTTTTTGTTCATGATTTTCTTTCTTATCGGACGATTGGCGGAAACAACCCTATTGACTTTCACCTTAGGAATGGCTAAATTTGAATTCATATTTCAATAATTTTGATTGTTAGAAATAATTATTTCACTTTCGAAATGGAAAAATACACTAAAATTTTTTATTGGATGCCGCGAATTATTTGCATACTCGCCATCCTGTTTGTGAGTTTGTTTGCGGCCGACTCCTTTTCTCCGGAACTAACTATTTGGCAACAACTTTCTGCCTTCGCCATTCATCTCACTCCATCGTTTATCTTGATCGTTTTTCTGGTAATTGCATGGAAGTGGGACTTCATTGGTGGAATCATTTTTATACTCCTTGGTCTTGGATTTGGTCCAATTATTTTCTTGCATAACTACAAAATGAACCAGTCTATCGGAATGAGTTTGGGCATAATCTCTTTTATCACGTTTCCATTTATACTTGTGGGAATTCTTTTTGTTTTGAATCATTTTTTTCGAAAGCGCTTTCCAAAAACAGGATATCACCATACACATTCCTAAATAATCATGTACTGTTTGTGCAATTCGTAAAAATATAAAATTGGAATTCATTTCTTTTCTATCTTGTTTCCATTCACATCCATTTGTTTGATTTTGCGAAAAAAAAGATAGGCCGCTTGCCAAATATTTGTTAAATAGACAAAAAGCAATCTCTTTTGCTATTCAATTCCCTTTGGGAGAACTATCTTTGCGCCACAAAATAAAGTTGAAAAATCGTTATGAAAATTACTAAAAATAAAGTGGCTACTTTGAGCTACACACTGAACGTCGATGGATTTGAAGGTCGAGTAATTGAAAGTATTGGGAAAGAAGAGGCTGTAGAATTTATTTTTGGAACAGGAATCATGCTGGCTGCCTTCGAAAATGCTTTGGAAGGAATGGAAAAAGGAGAGGCTTTCCGTTTTCAAATTCCGGCCGAAAAGGCTTACGGTCGGTTTAATCCAAATGCGGTGGTCGAATTGCCCAAAGATATTTTTTTACGTGATGGAGTTTTAAACCATGAGATTTTATTCATCGGGAACGAAATTCCTATGATGGACCGTTCGGGCAAAAGAATGAATGGAATAGTAAAAGAAGTAACCGAAACGAAAGTACTTATGGATTTCAATCATCCGATGGCCGGAAAAGATTTATATTTCACCGGTTTGGTTTCCGATGTAAGAGAAGCTACTTACGAAGAGCTAAATCCGCCAGCACATAGCTGTGGTTGTGGCAGCGGACACGACCACGATCACGGTCGAAATCACGATCATGGCGGTTGTGGATGCGGCAGCTCCGACTCTTCAAACGACAGCTGTTGCTCTTCCGAAGAAAAGGGGCATGGCGGTTGCGGTTGTGGCGCCTAACAATTTGGCCAACAGAGAACAAAAAGAAATTCTATTCGCCAAATTTTTTTCAAAGTCGAAGCAGAATGCCATAGCAATGTGTAAAACATTGCTTTTTTTGTTTTCTTAACATTTCTGTTGCGCCAACAATGGTTCTATTAAAAAGTATTTCCCTTACTTTTGCCAGCGAAACTTCAGATTCTCTAAACGATGCGTATTTTTAAAACTCCATTTATAATCACCCTATTTTCTGTATTAATATTAAGCGGTTGCACTCAAATAAAGAAAATCACTCAAAAAAAGAGCAGTCCAAAAACAGAAAAAGTCAGCGAGTCGAAAATACGCCTCTTTGCACGTGCATCTAAAATACAGACTGATACAATCATAAAGGACACGTTTTCGTTGATAGAGCCGAGTATTGATAGCCTTAGCGAGGTGAATCAGCTTTTTGATACCTTGGCCTTTGCGCAATCTTTCAAAAATCCTTTCGGAAAAAATAATTCCATCGAAGAAGATATAACATTGCTGAACGGTTCGGCGGTAGTTCACCAATTGGATAGCCTAGCAAAGCTTAACTTTTACGATCGCCATCATTTCGAAACCGACACGGCTATATTGAATGTGTATCGGTTTGCTCCGGGTGAAAAGCCTGCTTATTCCGACTCTGTGTATGCGTTGAGAATAGGTATTTTAGATTCTCAAACGCCGATTGATCTGGAGTACAATGAGCATGTAAAAGGATACATTAAACTTTATGCCGACAGAGCCAGCAAACAAACGGCACGAATGCTTGGCCTAGCCGAAGTTTATTTTCCATTGTTTGAAGAAGTGCTTGACAAATACAATATACCACTCGAATTGAAATATTTGGCTGTGGTAGAAAGTGCTTTGAATCCAACAGCGGGCAGTCGGGCAGGAGCCAAAGGGCTTTGGCAATTTATGTATGGAACAGGAAAACTTTATGGTCTCGACCAAAATTCGATGGTTGACGATCGTTTTGATCCTTACAAAGCCACCGAAGCAGCTGGCCGGCATTTGCTCGATCTTTATGCTATTTATGGAGATTGGAATTTGGTTTTAGCTGCTTACAATTCGGGACCCGGAAATGTGAATAGAGCAATCAAAAGAGCCGGCGGATTGAAAAACTATTGGGCCATTTGGCCGTATTTGCCACGCGAAACAAGAGGTTATGTTCCCGCTTTTATAGCTGTTAATTATGTGTTTAATTATGCCGCCGAACATAATATTTATCCGGTGGATCCCGGAATTTTGTACCATCAGATAGACAGTGTAAGTGTTCGGGATGTGCTTTCGTTTGATCAGATTGCCGAATACATGAATATCCCGATTGAACAAATCGAATTTCTGAATCCAGCTTACAAAGTGGGAATCATCCCTTCCTTAAACGAAAAAAATTACGTTCTGCGTTTGCCAAGAAAATACATGTCCTATTTTATTGAGCATGAAGACAGCTTGTATGCGTTCAAGTCAGAAAAAGGCATGGAGCACCAGTATTTAATGTCGAAAATAAAGGAAGCCAAGCAGCGGACGGTTCATATTGTTCGAAAAGGAGAAAATCTAGGATCGATAGCCCATAAATACAACACCAGTGTTGCCCGTTTGCAATCGTGGAATGGATTGCGCAATTCCCAAATATTTCCGGGTCAAAAACTGATTGTTTACAGTCCGGGAATTTCCGCTCCGCTTTCAAAGAGTTCAGTTCAAAGCAGTGCCGAAACAAAAAGCTATCACCAAGTGCAGCAAGGCGAAAATTTGGGAGCTATTGCCAAGAAATATGGAGTTACCATCGAGAATTTGCGCAAATGGAACAATATGAATGACAGCTTAATTCATCCTGGTCAGAAACTACAATTGAAACCAAATAAGGAAGAAGAAAATAGCTCGGTTCAAAAAACAGAAACAAAAACGGCAGAAACAAAAACGGGCTTTCATACTGTAAAAAATGGAGATACACTTTGGGATATCGCCAAGAAATACAAAACTTCGGTCGATCGTCTTAAATCCTTGAACCATTTGGGAAGTTCTTCAAAATTAAAACTTGGCCAAAAACTCAAAATACCCCTAAGTTCGTAACGTATAGATTGGAATGATTTTTGTTTCTAACGAAAAATTCAGCGCAAAATCAATAAAGAACTTTTCTATGTGGCAAATCAATTCTAATAAGTCAAAAATGCTTAAACGGTACATTTTTTATTCAATTCTTTTTTTCGGAATCATTAGTCTCAATTCGTGTTCGGAGAAGGATAAAACCTCCTCCAAAATCCCATCGACCGGTGGCCCCAACGAAATGCTGGTGATCACCCAAAATATTTCTCAGTGGGAAGGCGAAATGGGCGACAGTATCAGGGCGGCCTTTGCTTGCGAAATGCCTGTTTTACCAATCGCCGAAGCGGAGTTTAATCTTGTGAATATAAACGAAAAGTCGATGGAGAAGCTGATGTTTAAAGCACATCACAACTTATTTATCATTGAAATTGATGCCAAATTTACATCCGCTTACGCCGAAACGCGAAAAAATTTGTGGGCAGAGCCGCAAATTGTAATCAAATTAAATGCGCCAACAGAAGAAGCTTTTTTGATGGAATTTCAAAAAAACAGAACTACTTTTTTAGAACTATTCAGAGAAAACGAACGTATTCGGATAATCAATTCCTATGCTTCCAAGTTTAAAGACCTAAACATTGCCCGTGCATTGAAAAAGAACTTTCACTTGGAAATGAATGTTCCAAAGGGCTACAATATGGCTGTTTTGGAAAGTAATTTTGCTTGGTTGCGCAAGGAAACCACCACCAATTCGATGAATATTCTGGTTTATACTTATCCCTACAAAGATACAACAGCATTTAATCCGGATAAAATAAAGCAGAGCCGAAACTTATTGACCAGCGTAAAAATTCCCGGCCCAACCTTGGACTCTTACCAAAAAATTGAAGACGATTACATTCCATTACAAGTTCGAAATATCAGTTTCAATGGTCATTATGCCACCGAATTGCGTGGTTTGTGGGATGTGAAGAACGATTTTATGGGAGGGCCATTCATCTCTTATACCTTTGTCGATCAGCGGAATAATCAAGTGATAACTGTTGACGGTTTTCTTTATGCGCCAAAACAGAAAAAAGCCGTTATGCAGCGCGAAATTGAAGCTATTTTGTGGTCAACAAAACTTTTAAACGATTAACTTCTTAGCATTTTAGCTGCTGCTTTCGTAATCAGTTTACGAGGGACAAAGCGTTGCATAAAATTAAGGAAAGAATTTTGTGCTCCGTAAATGACCATGGTTTTATTTTGCTGCATGGCTTTGAATGCAAACTCTGCCACCAACATGGAACTTGGTGCTTCATTGAAAAAATTCTCGTTCATTCCAGCTTCTTCCTGAAAACCGGACTGAGTAGCTCCCGGACAAACCGTTGTAACATGAATATTTAAAGGCTTTAATTCATAGGCAATGGCCTCGGAAAAACTCAGTACATAGGCTTTGGTAGCTGCATAAACAGCAAAATTGGGAATGCCTTGAAATGCAGCTGTGGAGGCAATATTTAAAATATTGCCCTCACCTTGTAAAGCAATCTGAGGTGCTATCAGCCTACACAATTTGGTTAGTGTAATCATATTTAGCATCATCATCGATTCTATTCTTGATATACTTTGCTTACAAAACGCACTATAATCGCCAAAACCTGCGTTGTTTACAAGTACATCTATCGATAATTTTTTTTGCTCAATAATTTCCGACAGTTGTTCGGCACTATTTTGTTTGGCCAAATCCAGAACAATAATAACGGGTTCAATCGAAAAACTTTTCTGTATGTCTTCGGCCAAATAGTTTAAAAGATTTGCTCGTCGCGCTACTAAAATGGGTAAATAATGATGCTCTGCAAAAACCCATGCCAATTCTTTGCCAATACCACTTGAAGCGCCCGTTATGAGAACTGTTTTCATAAAATGTCAGATTACGTTAATTTGCAAAAAAAACAAAAAAATGAAAGGGGATGATCATTCTTTTCTTTTGTACCGCTAAGATAAACAATTTTGATATTCCGTCGCAACCTTATACTACAATGTTATTTTTAAATTAGTTTTTCTCCGCCAGATTCTTCGATTCGGATATAGGGAACGCGTTTTGCATTCAATCCCAATTCTTTCCAAATCACATTTGCGGCTACTTCCCACTTCAAAGCACTTACTCCCGGATGCGAGCCAACAATACGATAAGCATCTTCTTTATAGAAAATCTCTAATCGTTCGTTGGTTTGAGGATTAATGGTTTTTAGATCGTGAAAATTGAATTCCAAGCGGAGTCCGGTGTCGAAGACCAATTCTATTTTTGCGCGAAACAAATATACATCGGCTTTGCCGAGAAGGGCTAGTTTTCCGCTGGAATTGTTTTTATAGATCAGCATATTTTTGTCCGAGAAAAAAGCTTCTTCGGATTGACTCACATATTTTTCGTGAATGGAATGCACAAAAGTTTTTTCTTCCCAATTATACCAGTCGCGAATATTGTTGAAATGCAATTGCCCTTTCCCCTTGCGTTCAAAAAAACCGTATTCGTCGATGTGGATGCTGTATTGGCATTGATCGCACCGAAAATCGTTTCCATTCGCCTGAAACGAATCAATAGCCATACATTCGGGACACAAATAAAGCGCATGTCCAATGTGTTGAGCACGTTGCTGACTTCCTATTTTTATCATTCTTTGCTCTTGATAAGCTACTTCATCGTGGGACAAGGCGTTGCTTAGCTTTTCGAAAAGTTCTTCCGTGCTTAGTTCAACGACTTGTTTTTGAGTAAAAAGGAATTTGTATTCCACTTCCATGGGATAGCGCCTCATTTTGTATGCCCAGCGTGGATGCATCAAATTCATGCCTTTTAGGAGCGGAACAACAACCGGCACTTTTAGAAGTTTGATCAATTTTCCAATAGACGGATCCATTGGAGAAGTGTTTCCCGACCAATTGCGAACAGCCTCCGGGAAGATGCCCACATTTTCGCCTTGTTTGATAACAGCAACAATGTCACGGATTACTTGACTATCGCGCATATTTTTCTTTTTTGGAATCGTGCCCAATCGTGTGAGAAAAAAGCGAAGAATAGGATTCCGAAAAACAGCGTCGGAAGAAACAAAATGGATGAAATGAGGCATAAAATATCCGGCCACAAAAGGATCCCAAAAGCCAACGTGATTGGCCAAAACCAAATAGGGCGGGCGTAATTCTTTAACTTCCTTTGGCATTTTCTTTTTAATATGGAAATAGCGGGTAAACAAAAAGAAGAGAATTTCGACCAGAAACCGAACGCCCAAATTTGTTTTGTAAAGTTTCTTTTGATTCATCCGTTATTATTTTTGATCAAAAAGTTGTAGAACCGCAGCGGCCATTGTGGAAACTCCCGTTTTGTAGGTTGGCTCAAAATCGGGGAAAAACGCGGCATTGTGAAGTCCCGGCAAGACTTCGCCATTTTTCAGAAAACGTTGATATTTTTCTTCATTCACTCCACCAAGCCAAAAGATGGCAATCGGAATTTTCTCTTCAGTACGTCCGTATTTTCCGAAATCTTCACCCACGGTGAGCGGTTCAACCAGTAGAACATTCGCATCGCCCAAATGGTTTTTCATGGATTGAACCACATTCATCACCAAATCGGAGTTGTTCATTACGGGCGGCGTAAACTGATTGGATGCTTTTACGAGCGGCCATTTTTTCTCGGGTAAGCCTGCCGAAATAGCAATTCCGCGTGTAATTCTATTCAGTGCTGCAAGGATTTGCTGATAAACGGCATCATCAAAAAAGCGAACTGTCAATTGCAAATCAACTTCGTCGGGAATAATATTGTGTTTGCTGCCTCCATGTATGGATCCAACAGTAACCACAGATGGATGAACAGGATTTATTTCGCGGCTCACAATGGTTTGAATATCCAAAACAATACGTGAAGCCAAAACAACGGGATCGATGGTTGTATGAGGCATTGCGCCATGTCCACCTTGCCCAAAAACTTTTATATCAATGCTGTTTACTCCTGCAAAAATGGAACCTGGAAAATAGCCAATTGTGCCGCTTGGAAGTTCAGCGCTCACATGGTAAGCCAGCGCATAGTCCGGTTTCGGAAATCGTTTAAAGAGGCCATCGGCAATCATCGCATTCGATCCACCACTAATCTCTTCGGCTGGTTGGGCAATTGCTATAATTGTCCCTTTCCATTCGTTTTTCAGTTTTACTAAGATTTCCAATGTTCCCAACCAAGTGGTCATGTGTAAATCGTGACCGCAGGCATGCATGGTGGGCGATTCTTTGCCTTCGGCATCTTTAGCAATTGTTTTACTTGCAAAAGAAAGACCGGTATTTTCTTTTATTGGAAGTGCATCCATATCCGTTCGCAACAGTATTGCCTTTCCTTTTCCGTTTTTGAATACGCCTACAACGCCATTTCCGCCAACATTTTGACTTACTTCAAAACCCAATTCAAAGAGTTTTTGAGCCATTATTTTAGAAGTTCTAAACTCCATCAACGAAAGTTCCGGATTCTGGTGTAAATCAATATAGACTTCTTTGGCTATCAAAAGCTGTGCTTGTGCCAATTCATTGATTTTTTGAGTTTGGATTGATTGCGCACTCAATGTAGAAGAGAAGAATAAAAGGCCAATTAGTACATGTGTAGTTTTCATCTTTGTTTGTGTTTTTAATTTAATTCGTCTGCTGAATTGCGCCCCGAATTTTTAAATAAAACCAATGAGCCATTCAATCAATATTCATAAAATCGATCTTTAACGAATCGGTTAATAATTTTATCAAAACTAATAAAATATCAGCATCAACTAAAACCAAAATAATGAACAATTTCGCTTATAAAAACTAAAATTGATTGGAGCGATTTCCGTAAGCTGTTAAATGTGAACTGTTAATTAAATTAGTAAAGCGGTATTTAAAAGGCATTTTAAATCAGTATCTTTGTTTTGCTACCCCTATTCTAAAAAATAATATGGCAGGCAATCTAAGTATCTGTTTTTGTTTGAATAAAATATTTATAAGAAATTGATATTCAGATTTATGATTAAATATTCGATTGGATATTTTATCAGTAAATAAACCGAGTTTAGACAGGGAAAGCACAAATTTATCGCAAAACATAATCGCATGAAAGAATCCACTTTAAAGATCAGCCGAAACTTGAAATCGCAATTCAAGTTGTTAATAATATGGATAAACTTGAGTTTGTTATTCTACCCATTTCTAAGTTATTCTCAAGCAATTAATAGTCCCTATTGTATAAAGGAATTTTCCTCTTTTTCAGATAGAGCTACCGAAATGACCGTGGATTGGAATTCTAAACTTATTTATTTTACTGGAGAGAATGTGTTTGGCACTCTTTATCAGGTTGCGGCGGATGGCGCAGAAGTGAAAATTTCGACCAACTTTGCCAACAGTGCAAGTTCGGAATTGGTTCATAATTATGTATCGACCGATATAGCCTATTATAGCGGAAACAATTCTATCTATACCAATGCCGAAGGCAGTCTGATAAAAATAAATTTAAGTCCGACGGTTAGTTCTTCGGTTGCCTATGTTTTTCCCTACGACATTGGCGCAAATGCGGGAATGGCAATTATTGGAGATAAAATATATACTACCGATGGAAAAGGAAGCGCAAATGCGGTTTTTGAATACGATATTTTGGCCAATACATCACGCATTGTCGTGAGCGGATTGCCTGCTGATAGCTGGCATGGTTTGGAATATTGCGACGCCACCGGAAAATTATATTTGGCCATTAGCCCGTTGGGGATTTATGAAGTGAATATTGCTGCCGGAACCTACACTTTGGTTACAGCTACGCTTCCCACAACCAGCCGAAGCAATTTTGCCATTGATCCTACTGGAGCTTATGCTTTTGTACACAATGGAACAACTATTTACAGATACAATCTTACGACCGGTGTTGGAGAAATATTCGCTTCAAGTTTGCTGGCAGACAATACTTGCGATTTAAAATTTGCACCATCATCCAACGACCCGGCAAAATACAGCTTGTATATTGGTGGAAAAGACCGGATTTATGAAGCCACCGGTTTTGTTTTGGCTACATCTTCTGACAAACCAACACTGACGGCAACTCAGCCCGTTATTTGCCCTTTGGGTTTACAAACGACAACGATATCGACTTCATCTACTGATAAACTGAACGGCGCTTCTGCTTGGTATCTCTATTCGGGTAGCTGCGGCGGAACCTTGGTTGCTTTCAATACAACCGGAACATTTCTTGTTAGCCCAACAATTACAACAACCTATTACATTCGCGGCGAAGGCGCTTGCAACGTGGCTCCCGGTGACTGTGGCGAAATCACCATCATTTATGGAAATATTCAACCACCTATTACCAATATTACACATATTATTTGCAATGGAGAGGCGAATGGAGAAATAGAAATATTTGCTTCGGGCGGAACGCCACCCTATGAATATTCTATCGACAATGGAGCGAATTTTCAAACGGGAAACCTTTTTACTGGATTGCTTGCCGGAGTTTATGAAATTGTGGTGAAAGAAAGCAATGGCTGTATCAATAAAACAACGGTAACCCTTACTCAGCCTGCACCTTTGACATTTACCTATACAGCTACAAATGTGAGCTGTAATCTGGGAAATGATGGAAGTATTCTAATTACAGCCGTGGGAGGAAAAGGAGAAGGTTACGAATATTCTATCGATGGCGGTACTTCATGGCAAACCAAGAATTCTTATACTGGACTTACGGCAGGCACGTATTCTGTTCTGGTTCGAGACCGCGTTTATGATATCTCTAAAAAAGAAAAAAGTTCTTTGGCTGCCACTTGTGAAACAGATCCCGTTTCCGTTGTGATAGCGCAACCTACTCCAATTGTTTTTTCAAGTTCAAAAATTGATGTGAGTTGCAATGGAGGAACTGATGGTTCCATAACCATAAGTGCCAGTGGAGGAATAGGCGGAAACGGAAGCGGAACTTATCAATACAGCATTGATGGAGGATCGACTTGGCAAGACGCTGCCTTATTTTCAGCGCTGAAAGCGGGCAGTTATCCTTTGGCTGTTCGCGATAAAGAAAGCGTTTCTTGTATTGTATCCGGCGAAACTGTCATAATTTTGGAACCAACAGTCATCAGCTTTACTACATCTCAAACAAATATTAGTTGTAATGGAGGAAGTGAAGGTGAAATTAAGGTTACAGCAGCCGGAGGAATTGGAGGCGCCGGAACAGGAACGTATTCCTATTCAAAAGATTCAGGAAGCACTTGGCAAACATCCAATACATTTAGCAATCTCAGCGCCGGAACATATGCTATCGTTGTAAAAGATCAAGGTGTAGCAAATTGTCAAACGGCCGCAAAAGATGTAATCGTCACCGAGCCAACGCCATTGAGTTTTACTGCCGAAGTGCAAAATATTAGTTGCAATGGAAACAACGATGGTCAAATAACGTTTACTGCATCCGGCGGAGTTGGCGGAACAGGAAGCGGAACATACGATTATAGTATCGATGGCGGTTTGATTTGGCAAAGCAGCAATGTGTTTGATAGTTTATATGCAGGAAGTTACAATGCAAGAATTCGGGATAAAGTAAATACAACCTGTACTTCTTCCATTCAAAGTGTAACCCTCACTCAAACAGACCCTTTGTTGTTTACAACAGATCAAATAAATGTTAGCTGCTCGGGTGGTTCTGATGGTTCCATTACCATTACTGCAAAAGGCGGTTCTGGAACGGGATACGATTATTCAAAAGACAACGGCGCTCATTGGCAAAGTTCAAATTCTTTTTTGAGTTTGATTGCCGGCGATTATCAAACAATTATTCGCGATCAAGCCAATACGGCCTGTCTATCTGCTTCTAAAACAATACGAATAGAAGAGCCTACACTCATCACATTTACAGTTTCTCAAACAAATGTAAGCTGCAACTTAGGCGCTGATGGGGAGATAATTGTGACTGCCAATGGCGGTATTGGAGGAGCCGGAAGTGGAACGTATCAATATAGCAAAGACAATGGAAGTACTTGGCAAGATCAAAATACATTTTCGGACTTAAAAGCTGGAACATACAACATTCGCGTTCGCGATGCGGTAAATACAAGCTGTCAAACAGCAGCGAAGCAAGTCAACATTACAGAGCCCAGTCCAATTCTTGTTGAAACCATTCTTATGCATATTGACTGTTTTGGTGGAACAAACGGGCAAATAGAAATCAAAGCCAGCGGAGGCTTTGGCGGAGCGGGCAGTGGCATTTTTGATTATTCCATTGATGGTGGAATACAGTGGCAAACGCTCAATAAATTTAGCAATCTGGCTGCAGGAACGTATTCTGTTGTCGTACGCGATCAAGCCAATACTTCTTGCACTACAGTACCCATAAGCGTAGCGATTGAACAACCAACACAGATTGAATTTACCACTCAAGTATTTAATGTTTCCTGCAATGGCGGAAACACAGGCAAAATTATCATTTCTGCAAGTGGAGGTATTGGCGGATTGGGTAGTGGAACCTACCAATACAGCACCAATGCAGGTTATAGCTGGCAAGACAGCAATACATTTGAGAACCTATTTGCCGATACTTATCAGGTTTTGGTACGCGATAAAGTAAATACAAACTGTTCGACTACTGTTCAGGAAGTAGTGGTTTCCGAAGCAGCGATGCTCTCATTTACCTTTACCCAACATGATGTAAGTTGTTATGGTGGCGATGACGGTCAAATTGTATTTACCGCATCTGGGGGAAGCGGTTTAGGATATGTTTATTCTATCGATGGAATCAATTTTCAGGAATCCAATACGTTTAGCAATCTTTCTCCAAATCGATATTCTTTAAGCATTGCCGAAAAAAACAATCTCGATTGTAGATCAAACTCGGTTCGTATTACACTTTTGCAACCCACACAAATTTCATTTACTACTACTAAAACAGATGTGAGCTGCTTCGAATGTGCGAATGGCGTTATTTCTGTTAGTGCGAGTGGAGGCATTGGTGGCTCCGGATCGGGTACTTATCAGTACAGCATTGATGGTGGTACTTCTTGGCAAGACGCTCCACTTTTTAGCGATTTAAAAGCGGGTATCTATCAGGTTATGGTACGCGACAAAGTAAATACAGCGTGTTCAGTTGGTCCTCAAGAAGTTATTTTGACTCAACCAACACCAATTACTTTCACAACCGAAAGTTCCAATATCAATTGTTATGGAGCTGCTGCCGGCGAAATTCAGATTACGGCAAGCGGCGGAATTGGTGGAGCCGGAAGTGGATCGTATCAATATTCGATTGACGATGGAAATTCATGGTTTGATTTAAATATTTTTACTCGTCTTATTGCGGGATCTTATAAAGTTCGTGTGAGAGATAAAGTAAATATAGTAAATTTAACAGATGCTCAAATTGTTGAAATTACTCAACCAACGGAATTGGAGTTCTCCTTTTCGAAAACAGATGTAAGCTGCAACGGCTCCAACGATGGAACAATAGTGTTCACAGCTATTGGCGGTGTTGGCGGCGAAGGAAGCGGAACCTATAGCTATTCGATAAATGGCGGAATTAGCTGGCAAAATGCTGAGACATTCCAAACGCTTTCGGCTGGCGAATATCAATTGATTCTTCGCGATGCAATTGTGTCGAGTTGTACTACTGCGGCTGTGGATACAGTATTGACCGAACCAAGTTTATTGGTGTTGATCTATTCTAAAGTCGATGCCAATTGCAGCACCAACGATGATGGCGAAATCCAATTGATTGTAAATGGAGGAACCGGTGGAGCAGCAAGTGGCGTTTTTGAATTCAGCATTGATGATGGCTTGAAATGGGTTGAAAGCAGTTTATTTACTGATTTACCTTCGGGGAATTACCTGATAGGTGCTCGTGATAAAGAAAATCCAAATTGCGGTACCGATTTTCAAAATGTTTTCATCGATTTAATAAGCCCAATCAAACTTTCTTATACTGCCACAGAAATAAGTTGTAATGGCGGCAGTGATGGAGAAATTAATTTAGTTGGACTTGGTGGCGTTGGCTATGAGTTTACGATTGATGGCGGCGAAAAATGGCAAGATCAAAATTTGTTTCAGAATCTTTCGGCCGGCGATTATATTTTAATTACAAGAGAAAAAACAAATATACTGTGCGGATCTTTGCCGCAGGAGCTAAGCCTCAATGAACCAACAGAGCTTTCGTTTTTGTTGTCTCCCAAAAATGCTACTTGTGAAGTTGGAAATGATGGAGAAATAAGTGTTCAGGCAAGTGGAGGCATTGGTGGCGAAGGAAGTGGAACCTACGAATATTCCAAAGATGAAGGAATAAGTTGGCAAACTTCAAATCTATTTTCCAATTTAGTTCCGGGCTTGTACAAAATGCTTGTTCGGGATAAGGAAAATATTGACTGTCTTGCTCCTCTTCAATCGATAACCATTTATGAATTCTCCACAATTGCTGTCGCCGTTTCTTCAACGGATGTGAGTTGCTTCGATGGTACGGATGGACAAATAGTGATTACTGCCAGCGGCGGAACCGAATATGAGTATTCCATTGACAACGCTTCAAGCTGGAGCATTTCAAATACTTTCGATAATCTGAAAGCCGGTACTTATACAATACTTGTGCGCGAAAAGACGCTTCCCGACTGCTATACATCTCCTATCGTATTGGAAATAGCTCAGCCAACGGAAATTACTTTTACCATTACCCAAATCAATGTTAGCTGTTTTGGAGGAACCAATGGCTCGTTTATCGTAAAAGCAACCGGTGGAATTGGTGGATTGGGTACGGGAACCTACGATTATTCTAAAGATGGCGGCCTCACTTGGCAATCAGTAAGCCGTTTTCTGAATTTGGCAGCAGGAACTTATGCTGTTGTAGTGCGCGATGCCGGAAACACATCTTGCCAAACAAATCCTAAAGATGTGGTAATCACACAGCCTACTGCAATTAGCTTTACAGTAAATAAAACGGATCTAAGTTGTTTTGAATCAGCTAATGGAAGAATTGAACTTCTGCTCACCGGCGGAATAGGTGGCAGCGCGAGTGGAGTTTTTCAATTTTCCATTGATAATGGACTCAATTGGCAAGATTCAAATCTATTCAGCGACTTAAAAGCAGGAACCTATCAAGCGGTTGTTCGTGATAAAGACCTGACTTCTTGTTCGAGCAATGTCCAAGAAATTATTTTGGCTGAACCTTCGGAACTTAGCTTTAAATATACAACAACCGATGCCAGTTGTGGTATTGATAACGATGGAGAAATCGTATTTTCTGCAAGTGGTGGAATAGGTGCATCGGGAAGTGGTACATATCAGTATTCCATCGATAATGGAATTAGTTGGCGCGACAACGCTACCTTTAGTGGTTTGTCAGCAAATACATACAATGCTCTGATTCGCGATAAAGTGAATATCAATTGTCGTTCGGAAGTTCAAAGCATTAAAATAAAAGCATTTTCTGCGATCGATTATACTTTCAACTACCTTGATGTAAGTTGTCCGGGAAATGCGGACGGCGAAATCGAATTTTCTGTAAGTGCAAGTGATCCCTACGAATTTTCTATCGACAACGGAGTTAAATGGCAGGCATCGCCCTTGTTTCAAAATCTGAATGGGGGAATTTACCTGCTGGTTGTTCGCGACAAAACTACGCCTTTATGCGAATCGGCTACCAAAGAAGTTGAATTGTACGAAGCAGAACCATTGACTTTTACTTTCACCTATCGCCACGAAAGTTGCAATGCGGAAGACGATGCATGGATCGAAATGAAAGCCAGTGGTGGCGAAAGTGGAACTTATGAGTTTAGTATTGATGGGGGCATAAAATGGTCGGAAAGTGGATTGTTTTCAAAATTGAATGCAGGTGATTATTCATTAATGACCCGCGACAAATCGTTTGTTGAATGTACGTCGAATCAAATTAGCCTCTCACTTATTAAAGGTACTTCAATTGAATTTTCAACAGAAGCCACTCCATTGAGTTGTTACGGTTTTGATGATGGAAAGATTGTGATTGATATTACTTTGGGAAACGAAGATTCAGTCTATGAATATTCCATTACAAACGGTGTAAGTTGGCAAACCTCCAATACATTTTCCGATTTAGGTGCTAGTTACTATTTTGTAACGGCTCGTCAGCAAGGCAGTTCAGTTTGTCAGCCTGTTTCTCAAGGTGTTTCCGTTTCAGAACCACCGCTCATACAATTCGATATTCAGTCGAAAGATGTGAGTTGCGAATCCGATTACGACGGAGAAATTGTTATTCTAATGGATCCGATATCAACGAAAACCTATTCATATACCATTGATGGTGGATTGACTTTCCAAGATTCAAATACATTTACCGAGCTTGCTCAAGGAACTTTTTCTGTTTTTGCCAAAGATAAAAGCAATGCAGCTTGTGTTTCTGAAACCGTATTGGTAAGTATTCAGAAACGGAGCGAATTGGATTTCAGTGTTTCAAAAACCAACGTGAGCTGCACAGACGCTAAAGACGGAACCATTGCTGTGGGAATGGGATTAGGAACAGACCTTACGGAATATGAATTTTCAAATGACAATGGAAGCACATTCCAGTCGTCAAATCTATTTACCGATTTAGCAGCAGGAAGCTATCAGGTCCTCGTTCGGAATATTGCAGGAAGTTCTTGTTTGTCTTATCCAAAAGAAGCAATCATCTCCTCTCCAAATCCAATCACTTTTTCTACTATTGTAACCAATGAGAGTTGTGGCGGCACAAACGACGGGAAAATAAGTGTTTCGGCATTGGGCGGAACCAGTTTGGTTTACGATTATTCTTCCGACAATGGCATTAGCTGGCAAAGCTCAAAAGACATCGAAAATTTAGGTGTAGGGAATTACGAAATTGTTGTTCGCGATCGAGTTTATACTTTTTGTTTGTCGGCCATGAGCAAAGTTAGTGTAGAAAAAGAAAGCAGTTTGCCATTTACTACCAATATCCAAAACATAAGCTGCTATGGCGGTAGCGATGGAAAGATCACAATAAAAATTGATCCAACTGCGCCGGTGGCAACGTATGAATATTCCATCGACTCTGGTTTAACTTGGCAACTAAGTGCTGTTTTTGCAAATCTGAAAGCGGGCAGTTATTTTGTTGTAGTGCGAAAAGCGGGTGGAATACCATGTCAAATAGCTCAGGAAGTAATTTTGGAACAACCCGAAATTATTAATTTCTCAATAATCAAAACAGACTTGAGTTGTGCGAACACGCCAAACGGAAAAATTGAAATCACGCCCTCTGGTGGCTCAAGTGGATTGTATCAATATTCGAAAGACAATGGCGTTTTGTGGCAAGACAGCAAAATTTTTGATAATTTATCGGCTGGAAATTATGTGCTTCTCGTTCGGGACAAAGTAAATACCACTTGTTTGTCAAATCCACAAAGCACAACGCTGAGTTCTCCACCTGCCATGAATCTAAGCGTTAGCTCCTACAATTTATGGTGCAATTCTTCGGCCGATGGCGAGATTCATGCAACTGGATCGGGGGGAACGGGAATTTTGAGTTATTCCATCGATGGTGGCGAAACGTATTTCCAAAATAGCGGAGATTTTCTAGGCATCGATGCGGGTGAATATGTTGTAGTACTAAAAGATGCAAATGGATGTGAACTTTTCTATGCGAGCAATCCGGTAGTTTTGACCCAACCGCAAGGTGTAACTTTTCAAAATTTTGCTATTACTTACGGCGCTTGTGATGGAGGCTTAGGTTCTATTCAAATTGATGCAACAAGTATTTTTGGTTCCTTGCTTTATTCAATAGATAAAGGGAATACGTATCAGTCAAGCAATTATTTCGGTGATTTACCTTCGGGTACGTATTATGTGATGGCAAAAGAAACGAATTCGTGCGAAAATGCGTATGCCGCTAACCCGATTGAACTGACTTTGGCCAGCGAACTAACGGTATCTATTTCTGCCTCGCCAAGCGATAATATCTGCACAAATTATCCAATTGTGCTTACTGCCAATGGACCGGATATTGCTCTCTACAACTGGAGTACAAGCGAGCAATCGAAAAGTATTGTTTTCACTACCGATAAAGCCCAAAGTTTTTATTTCAGTGTGGATGTTGAAAGCATACATGGTTGCAAAGCCAGCGACGATATCACGCTCAACTTTAACTTAGGTTCTCCAATCGATATTGTGGTTTTGGCAAATGATACAGCTTGTGCTAAAGATATTCTGACGCTCACCGCTGCTGCCGAAAATGCCATTTCCTACCTTTGGAAACCAGAAAATACCATAGGAAGTTCTATCAATGTTCAAAAATTCGAAGCAGGTAATTTTATGTATTTTGTCGAAGTTTTGAATAATACCGGATGTACGAGTATGGATTCTGTTCTATTGGTGATAGAAGATTGTACCGGATTGAACGAATTAGAAACCGATAAAATAAAGATTGATATCTTCCCCAATCCATCTCACAATGGGCAGTTTAATGTGGAAATACTAGGCGTAAAAGAAGATGTTGAAGTTTGGATTATCGATTTTAATGGACGGATAATTGCAGAAGATAAAATTCGATACCAAGGGACTGACAGATTACGAAAACAGTATAAATTAAAAGAATCAGAACGAGGTGTTTATTTTATTCGCTTATCCACTTCCGAAAAGGTAAGTTATAAACGAATAATTTTGATGTAAGCAGAAAACGAAGTGGAGATTTTCAATCTGGTTTTCGGCATTGGAAAAGCTCGAAAATTTAGTGAGTAATGGACATAGTTCCAACAATCTGATTTTTTATGCCGGTGACTGAAATAAGTTGCCCTTTTTAAGATTTTAATCCCATCATCCCAATAGCTATCG
>DMBV01000103.1 GCA_003445975.1 Bacteroidales bacterium | reverse complement strand
ATCAATCACTTCCCAATCAAATCCATCTTTGGTAACGCGATACGGATTGTAGCCATCAAAGGTGGATGCATTCAAAAATTTATGAATCATGCTGTCAATAAATTCAGGATACGAAAGAGCCAAAGCTTCCCAGTTTTGGAAAATATCTCTCCAATTTCCTTCGTAATTGAGCACTCTCGAGCTGTCCAACTTATTGGAAACATTGATCGAAAATTTATTCCAAGGGCGGCTAGGGTCGCCATGTCTTCGGCTAAATTTAAGGGGAAGGTATTCAAAACACAGCCTTTTGAAATCGCTATCTGTACTTTGAGCTGTTATTTTTCTAAGTTCTTGAAGTGAAAAAGAGCCTACCAAAAGCGCCAACAGATTTTGATTTTGCTGATATACGCGCTTATTTGCGTTTTGAATGTAGTGCACAAAGTCGGCTGCTGGAATCTGATAGTTGTCGTCGAAAATACCTCCGCGCATGATGTTGAAAAGAACATTTGAGAAATGTCTTGTATCTTGAAGCGGATTGTTTGTGAGCTGCAATCCATCGGCCGCAGCTACCAATCTGATTAAATTTTGTGTACCCAATTCAATATCGTCTATCACTTCTTGTAGCAAAATTTTAGGCGATTTAAGCTTTTCTGCAATTTCGACTACATCAGCCGGACCTTGATCGACGTCGGCTACGATGAGCCAAGTTTTTTCGGAATCGGCTTTGAGATCAATCTGAGCCGAAACAAAATAAGCCCCTTTTTCTGCTCTGACAGCTGTTTCTAGAGAAATAGCTTGTCCTTTTCTAAAATTATTGAGCTGCAAGGAAGAAATAAGATGGTTCGGATTTTCAAGCCCTATTGACCAGGCGATAGTTGCTTTAAGAGCTTCGCTAGGCTCGGCCTTATCCACAATGATTGCACTTAACGAATAAATTCCCAATCCTACCAGAGCGGCTAATTCGTTTTTTTTATAGGCATCGGCCAAATTGCTGCGAGTGTTTTGCAAATCGGCGCCCAAACCATTGGGAAGTATATTTTGAATACCATCCAAAACTGTAAGGCTAATGCGTTTTTTGGAATTATTGATCAAGGCAGCTTTTCGCACAAATCCAAAGCGATGGCTCGAATTCCATTGATACCGAAAAGTCAATCCCAAATCGACATTGGTTTCTTCAAAAATCACAGAATTCCCAAAGCTGTTTTTGTATAAATTTCTATGAATGGAATAAACGCCCTCATACTTATTTGAAAACGGTTCCCAAAGAAAAGTTTTATTGTTTCGATGGATTTGTAATATTGCTTTGCTCCCTGTAATTTCGGCCGACTCCATAATTTTATCGTCTGTATAATAAGGAAAAAGAGCCGAATCGCTGTTTTTTCTTCCCGCACTCAAGCCGCCATTGCTCGAAATAAAAAGCCAATGGTTCGAATCGCTTACGATGCTCATAAAGAAAGGGCGCAAAGTATCGGAATCTTCAATTTTATAATACAATTCTTTGTCGATATTCACAAAGGCGCCTTTTGCTTCTTTGTTTTCAAAATGCACTTTAGATTTCCCTATGTATATTGGTTTGTGGTTCATTCTAATCCGCTTTTATTTTACTCGAAATGGAATGTTTGCTGTGGCCGAGTGTTTATGGCCGTCGTCTGCATAAATAAATAACCGATAAATACCGCTAACCGGAGCAATAAAAGTAAGCTCCGCCTTTTTCTGCTCCACAATTTCAAAAGGTAGATTTTCCGGACGCATCTCGTCATCTCCGCCAACTTGCAACAAAACACTTTCGGGCAATATTTCCCATAAATAATGGATGCTGTCGTTTTCAAAATCTTTAATACGAATGGAAGCGGTGTATTCTTTTCCTGCCTCTAAATCCACGTTTTGGTAAGCCGTTTTGCCATTTAAAGTAAAAGATTCTATTTGCGGCGTTCTATTTAGCGGCCATTTGTCGTTCCAAATAAAATGCATCATATCAACCGATTCGGTTTCATTTCCGTTTTCCAGAAAGATGCCATACCAAGTTGGTGTTCGCTCTTGTTTGTGTCCCCAAAGAAAAACATACGACCCCACGCAGAGAAGCGAATCGGCTTCGATTCCACCTGTGTATCGTTTTAAATAATTGGCCGCTTTGACCGAGCTGTTTTCCTCAATTGGAGCGCCCCAAGAAGTTTTAGGTACTTCCCAATGGCCTGTTGCTCCCCATTCGGTTACCATATAGGCTTTTTCCCAATCATATTCCCGAATAAGCTGAGGCAAATCGGGCAAATCGCCATACATTTGAATGGATAAGAGATCGAGATCCGAACATCTTTCTTTGATCTGATTGATTTCTTTTTTGGATATTCCGGCCAGAGGTGTTGTAGTGAGATGATTTGTATCAATTTGATGAATCATTTTTGAAATATCGTTTACTGCATCCCAAACTTTTGGATTTGTATATCTCAAATTGAGTTCGTTTCCAATTGCCCAAATTAAAAGCGCGGGATGATCTTTCAATTCTAAAACCTCCTTTTTGATCTGTTCAAGTTGTTCTTTTACAGCAAGCGTATCGTCATAATCGAATCCATGGCGTTCGCGTGCAACGTCGATGCCCATGGTCACCATGAGACCGTATTTGAGCGCTTCGTCTAGAACTTCCTTCCCACTTTGTGTTCCATTTTCAGTTCGCCATGTTCTAAACGAATTTCCATTGTGTTGCGCAACGGCTGCTTTGTTGCCAAATTCCAAACCGGCGCCTTTTATATAAAAAGGTTCGTTATTCACCAAGAGTTCGTATTTACCATTCACATTTTGCAAAGTGACCTTGGCCGGTTTGGCGGCTTGCGAGGCATCGTGCCGGGTTTTACAACTTATCAGAAAAACAAAGCTCAGAATAATCAAAAATATATTTTTCATTCTTCTTCGCTTTTAATCAATAATTCCTGCACTTCTTCTAAGGTTTTTCCTTTTGTTTCGACTACGAATCGTGAAACAAATGCGATGGACAAAACAGCCAATCCTGCGTAAATAGCAAAGGTGAGTGTAGGTCCTAAATTGGTGAGTTCCCATGGGAAAAATTGCGTAACGGTGTAGCTTACCAATGAGTTGAAAAATCCTACGATAGAAATAGCAATTCCTTTAACATTTCCGGGGAATATTTCGGATAGCATTGTCCACATAACCGGACCTAATGAAATAGCAAATGCTGCAACATATAATAATATGGCTATCAGGACAAGAACAGCATTGATATTTATGAAATTTTTTATTTCGTTTTGTTTAAACGATATAAATTGAGCTTCGGTAAGAAGAGGTTCTACCTTGGAAAACAATTCTTTTTGAGAAAAATAAGTTGATCCGTTCAATTGACTTAAAGCTGCTTGGATTTCGGAATTTTCAACTTTTTCTATTGCTTTTGTATCGAAATGATAGCTTGCATTGTTAAAAGCCAAAGTGGCCATTATTAAGGCGATAGCCATTGAAGAAGTTCCAATTAGCAACAAAGGTTTTCTTCCTAATCTATCAATTAGCCAAATGGCGACAAAGGTGAAAATAACATTGGTCAATCCTACCACTATCGCTTGCAGGAAAGAAGCATCTGAACTTCCTCCGGCTTGTTCAAAGATTGTTGGAGCATAATAGAAAATGGCATTAATTCCTGTAATTTGTTGAAAAAAAGCAAGACCAAAAGCAATGGTTACAATCACAGTCATTTTCCTACTAAAAAAATCGGCATAGGTTCCTTTGGCTTCTTTTTTATCAATGCCTCTTTGAATTTCCGCAATCGTAACAGTCGCAAATTCTTCGCCACCAATTTTTACCAATATTTTTTTTGCGAATGCAACTTTGTTAAGTCGTTGGATCAACCATCTTGGGCTTCTTGGAACGGCGAAGAGCGCGAAAAAATAAATCAATGCGGGAATTGCTTCCACTCCCAACATCCATCTCCAGCTTTCGCCTTCAATATCTTTCAAAAAATAGTTAGAAAAATAGGCGGCTGAGATTCCCAAAACGATATTCAACTGATTTAAAGACACTAAACTTCCTCTTAATTTTGGAGGCGCAATTTCTGCAATATAAATTGGAGCAATCAAAATTGCTCCACCAATGCCAATGCCACCAATAATTCGGGCAATTACAAACGAAATGTAATTGGTTGCCAAAGCCGACCAAAGTGCTGAAACAGTGAATAATACTGCGGTAATTATCAAAAGTTTCTTTCGACCATATTGATCGCTCAGAGGGCCAGCAAAAATATTCCCGAACATGGCTCCGAAAATAACACACCCTACGGCAAAACCGAGTTGCCAATCCGACATTTCGAAATAAGTTCTAATTCCGTTTACAGCTCCAGAAATAACAGCACTGTCGAATCCCAAAAGGAAACCGCCCATTGCAACAATTAAACTGATAATAATGGTGTATGATTTTTGCATTTTTGTTGTCTTTTTTAGATTTAATAAGATTTCATCCGCCTTAAAGTGCATTCAGAACGATGGTTTGAATTGAATGTGGTGGTGTTTTCAACTTTGCTGTTTTAGAATTGAGTGTCAAAGTGAAAGAAATTTCGTTCTCTCCCTGATTCATGGCTATTACGATAATGCTCTCATCCGTGTTTAAAAATGCGGTGGTAAGTATATTATTTGCGCTTGAAACACTTGAAATCCGCCTTGCTCCGGGCCGAATAAACTTCGAAAAATGCCCGATATAGTAGTAAGAAAACGTGAAAGTAAGCTCATCGGTTTTGGTATCTCCGTGAACCGGTGAAAAACACAAATTGCCTACATGGTTCGGACCGCCGGTTTCATCCAACAGTATATTCCAATCAGTCCAAGCAACTGTTCCGTTGTTGAAATCGTTGATCATTGATTTCCCATAGCGTTCGGCAAGTTTTGGGTCTTCTTCTTCAATTCTTTTGAGTTCATATTTTTCGTTGCAGCCCTCAGTAAAAATTAAATTTTTATCCGGATAGGCTTCATTTACGGCTTCCACATTCTCAAACATGGGAATGCCGTCTTTCCAATCTTCGTACCAATGAAAGCCCGCTCCCCACGCATATTTCGAAGCATCCGGATCGTTGAAGATGATATTTGCTCTTTGAAAAAGCAGGTCTCGATTGTGATCCCAAACAATGATTTTTTTGTCGCCCCATCCTTCTTTTTCTAAAGTAGGCCCTAAGTTATTTTTTAAGAAATCACGTTCTTCTTCGGCCGTATAAATACACGATTCCCAACGCTGAACAGCCATTGGCTCATTTTGAATAGTCAATCCCCAAATTGGAATCCCTTCTTTTTCGTAGGCATTTATGAATTTTACAAAATAGTTAGCCCAAACTTGATAAAACTCTGTTTTCAGTTTTCCGCCTTGAAGCATATTGTTGTTTGTTTTCATAAACGCGGGCGGACTCCAAGGACTTGCATAGATCATTAAATCTCCGCCAGCAGCATCAATGGCTTTCTTGATAAAAGGAATTCTAAATTTTTTATCGTGGTCAACAGTAAAAGATTTCAACTCGGCATCGCCTTCGTCGATATAGGTATAACTATTGCTGGAGAAATCGCAACTATGGATTGTAGTCCGTGCCAAAGAATACCCAATTCCTTTTTCAACATTAAAATAAGCATCCAAAAACCTCCCCTGATTTTCTTCAGATAGTTTAAAGAAAGTTTCGGCAGCAGCATCGGTAAACGCGGCTCCAATTCCCAAAAAGTTTTGAAATTTTTTGGTAGAATCAATTACTATGGCTGCTTGTGTTTCGCGTGGCTGCTCAAAATTTTCGAAAAGCAAAGAATCGGTAAGCGTCATTTTTAAATTAAGGTGATGAGCAGTAGTATAAACCTTTGCAGTTCTATCAGCATCTGGGGCAGAAACACTTCGCGTATTCGTTGGTTTCTGTTGACAACCCGAAAATGCAACGATCAAAAAGAATGCTATTTGAAGTTTTCTCATTTTAATTTGGTTTGCGTTTGATTATTCATAGTTCAATTTCACATAAACAGGCAAATGGTCGGATGGGTATTTTAAATCTTTGGAATCGCTTAGAATGGCATATTTTTTCACTTTAAGTTTTGAATTTTTTGAAATGAAAATATAATCAATCAAGTTTGTTACGGCTTCGTTGTGTTTAAATCCATTGAAAGTTCCGTTTGGTCCGAAAGGTTTTTCTTCAGATAAACCGCTGCAATCGTCCATTTTGTATTTTAGGTTTTTAATTCTTTCCGTTTCGGGTTCTGAATTGAAGTCGCCCATAAATATCACCGGATAGTTCTGGCGATTTAGTTCATCAATTTTTGAAAGGATAAGCTGGATTCCATTGGTTCTGGCCACTTCGCCAACATGATCGAGATGGGTATTAAAAATCCAAATCGATTTTTTTGTTTTTTTATCTTTTAATAAAGCATAGGTACAAACCCGATTGAATGCGGCATCCCAACCTTTTGAAATAGCATTCGGAGTTTCTGAAAGCCAAAAAGTATTGGATTCTTCGACAATAAAACGGTCTTTTTTAAAAAAAATATTTGAAGATTCGCCATTTCCTTCGCCTTCTCTCCCAATGCCCACTTGATTGTAATTCGGAAGAAAATTTAAAATGTCAATAACTTGATCGGGCTTTGCTTCCTGAACGCCAAAAATATCAGGTTCGTAGAATTGGATTTGTGACGTTAGGTATTCCTTGCGAAAAGGCCAAGCATTCTCCCCATCCACTTCAACATTCAAACGAATATTGTAGGTCATTACAGTAATTGTTTGAGCATATGAAAATACACCGGTAAAGATAATTAGTAGTATAAAAATTATTTTTTTCATTCTATTATTTATCATTTATTTTACTGATAAACTCTCACATAATCAATCAGAAATTGCTGTGGAAAGATATTATCATCCACACCCTGACCCCCATCTGTATTTCCTCCAATAGCCAGATTCAAAATAATAAATTGATTATTGATATAAGGCCAGGTATCGTTATTTAAAACGGATGGAGCGTAAGTGTAATGAAGAATTCCATCAACATAAAAACGTATTTGAGTTGTGGTCCATTCCATTCCATACACGTGAAATTCTTCTTCGGCGGTAGGCAGATTGTAACTGTGATGATTAATGGTATTGCCATAACTTGAAGGAGTATGCAAAGCGCTACTCACAACATTTGGGATATAACCCCAATATTCCATGATATCAACTTCTCCACAGGCAGGCCATCCAAGGCTTGTAATATTGTCGCCTAGCATCCAAATGGCAGGCCAAACGCCAATACCTGAAGGTAATTTTGCACAAACCTCGACTTTCCCATAGGTAAAGGAAAACTTTCCTTGTGTCTTTAAACGGGCAGAGGTATAACTTGATCCATTGTATAATTCTTTTTTAGCCGTTATAACCAGGTTTCCACTTTGTTGAATCACATTTTCACTTCGGCTTGTATAATATTGAAGCTCTCCATTGCCCCAGCCACCTGCGCCTATATCGTAGTTCCAGTTTGAAGTTGATGGAGCTCCGTCGTTATTGAATTCATCCGACCAGATTAACTGATCAAAATTACCCGTATGAGTTGTTGGAGTTGTTGTAAATTTATGATACCAGACTGTTTGCAGGCCATTTACATCCTGAATTACTCTTACTTGCATTTCAGTCTCTGAAATACTGAGCACTTCATAGGTACTATTCCCCAGATAATAACTCATAAAGCCATTGTCCTGAATGGTGAAATTGATTTTTGTAGAATTTAATATCCCTGAGGTTGCATCCGAGAAAACGACAGTTTTAGAACTTGGTGCTGAAAAATCATAACAAGCATCCTGATTGGAATTCTCCAATCCAAGGGCATCGAATACTTCATTCTTATTAAAAAAAGTGCTCCCATTATTATCAATCACAAAAGTAATTTCACCATTGTTCTCTTTGGTAAATGTGATTTTATCATCGTAAAAACAACCAATACTTTCAAATTCATTCGGGGCAGCACTAAAAAGAGTTGGTTGAGTGCTACTGACAAGGCCCTGACCTAAATGACCGGTTATTGATTGATTCCAATACCAGCTTTTGGAGGTGGAATTGCTTAACGATTTCTTGATACCAGCATACGGATCGCATAAAACTGTAATTTGCTTGGAAGTTGATATGGATCCATCCACATTAGAAGCCGTTACTTTAACTGTATAGGTTTGGGTTCCGGTATGTAAATAGGTATAACTTAGATATCCGATAGAGGATTCCTGTTCAATGCCATTTCCCATTTCAAATTTATATATTGTTGCATCGTTTACAGTAACAGTAATATCAATCTTCCCGCTTCCATCTCCATAGGGATTTTCACTGTCTTCCCCGTGCACCGATATCGTTAAAACGATATTTGTTGGTGGTTTTGGAAGTTCAACCTCTTTTACGCCACAAGAACAGGAGAAAAGAATAAGAACAAAAAGACTTGAAATTACAAATTTTAAAAATTTAATAACGTTGGTCATTGATTGCTATCTATTTATAATACAACACACTAAAAAAATAAAAAAAAGAAGAGGCATCCTCTTTGCCTCTTCTTTTTAAACTAATTATTCTGCAATAAAAATTACAAACCAGCTATTCCCATCTAAACCAACTGTTTTGAGGTGCATTTCGTTCGCCGTTCTTGATAAGATTATATAACTATGAGAACCTCCCACATAAAAGCCATGAAAACCAATTCCTGAAAGCTGCAAGGTTTCTTGTCCCCCCGGAGCAGACAATGCCCATGTTACAGAATAATCATCGAGGGGATAATTTTCGAACTCACCATTGCTATTGGCTGTCATCCCTTTATCTCCACCTAAATCTTCAGTCATTGGTCCCGCCTGACCGTAAACCGTTCCGTTAGTAATATGCGTAAATGTACCGTCGATATTGAAGACAAATCGGTCATCATAGGCGCCTAAACCTGCCTTATCATTTGGTTGGGCTGCCCACCAAATAGGATCAACGGCATCTACCGGGCCTACACCAAAGTGCCCAATGACTTCACTTTCAATTCTCCAGGTTCTTGAATCATCCCCTGTAAGCATGGTTAATAAATCTGCCGGAGGATTATATGCAGCAAATACTTCCACCTCTATAGTAGCACTAGATACTAATCCTCCCGTCCCAATGGCTACAACGGTTACTGAATAGGTATGAATTCCGGTAAGCCCAAAATTAAAAGTTTTTAGGCCGGAAGGAGCTATTGATTCGTTTCCATCATAAACATATTTATAGCTAATGGCATTGTTTGCCGTGGATGTAAAAATTACCGTCCCGCTTCCATCACCATAGGGATTGGCTTCATCCTGTCCAACAATTTCGGCTGTTAGCGTAACATTTGTGGGGGATATCAAATCTCCAAACTCATAGTTTACTTTTTCACAACTTGAAAAGAGGATCAGTAGTAGAAAAAGACCCATTATATATTTTAAATTTTTCATACGTCGTTATCTAAAAATTAATAAAAATAAAGATTGTCAATATATACTGTAGCATTCGATGAAGAGAACAGTATTTGTGTGATTCCCGTCAAATTTGTCGTGTATTCCGACAAAGGAATATCAGCGCTTGCCCAGGTTCCCAATACTATGGGTGAAACAGCAGCTTCATCCTCCTTGGTTGGACCATCAGGTTCACCAGTATTCACCAATTTAAAACCAAGACTTGTAGCATCATTTGTCCAATAATCAAAATGAACATAGGTTTTACCTGAAACATCCGTTGGATTACCATAATCCAAAACAATACCCGTATAATTTAATGCTTCATATTTTAAGGTATTATTACTCTCAAGTGTTATTTGAGTCAATTGTGTAGTTTGACCCCATCCCGGATTCCATTCTGTTGAAGTAATTGGAGTATAGGCATCACTGAATACTGAGATTACATCACCTGCGGCAGCGATTGGTGTTGGCGCAGCTGTTGTTGGTGCATCGGGCAGTTGAGTATAAAAATAAAGGTTGTCAATATAGACCGTTGCCCCTGATGATTGGAAAAGTATTTGTGTTATTGCAGATACATTAACGGCATAATCAGATAAAGGAATGTTTACACTGACCCAACTTCCAATAGTAACCGTTGAAAGGTTTTCTATATCTTCTTGCCCAAGAACGGTATTTACCAATTTAAGAGATAAACTTGATGCATCATTCGTCCAGTAGTCAAAATGAACATGGGTTCTGTTTGTTAAATCGGTCGGATTATTATAGTCTGTTACAATGCCTGTATAATTCAAGGATTCATACTTTAATGTAGGATTCCCATCAATATCTACTGTTGATAAAGTAGTTGTCTGACCCCAGCCCGGATTCCATTCGTTTACAGTAATATTGGTATATGAATCACTGAATATGGAAGTAACCACAGATGAATTATCAACTGGGATTGGAGCTCCTGTAATTGGTGCCGAAGGTGTTGAAACATAAAAGTAAATATTATCGACGAATACGGTTCCGCCGGCCCAAGGGGTTCCAACTAGCTTAAACTGAATAAGATCTGCAACAGATAAACCTTGATCTGTAAAATCGGTCAAAGGAATATCAATGCTATTCCAGATGTCAACAGCTAGTGCTTTTTGAACAGATTTTTCACCTGTGGAAGAACTAATCGGGAAAATATCCAGTAATTCTACATCTGCAGTCCATACATCTAAGTGAAGATATTCCATTGCTGAGGCATCAATGGCAGAAGCAAAAGCAATTCCCTGATAACTTAGATTGATGTATTGAAGCATCAGATCTCCATTTAAATCAAACTCAGCAAAACTACTTCCCTGACCTGATTGACCCCAATCCGGATTGAAATTGGTACCTGCAACATTTGTGTAGGCATCTCCATAAATAGAAATAACATCCACAGCATTTCTGGCAGGAGGTGTGGGAGCTGATTCAATTGGTTGAAGGATGGCTGTTACCACAAAGTCTTGAGTATATTCAGTAGTTTGAATGGCTCCCCCTTTGGCAACAACCCGAATGGAATAGGTTCCGATTTCCTGATAAACATGGGAAACCGTAGTTCCGATATTTCCTGAAATAGGTTCTTCGTCGACTGCTTCTCCAAAGTATACATCAAACGAAACCGCAAAGTCTGCAGTCGCTGATACATTCACTTTTTTTGAAACCGCCAAATCATTTTCTATGCTTACCTCTAAATTCTCTGGTGCTATAAAAGATACCACCAATGACTGGCTTACCTCGGTTTTTAAACCTGTAATGCCATAGGCTATAATGCCCACATTGTAAGTCCCTTCCAAATAAGTATGACTAGCATATTCTCCGGGGTTTAAAGTTACCGTATCATTGGCTTGATCACCAAAATAAATAGCATACGAGTTGGCTCCTTCCCCATTTGGGGTAATGGTAACCAAACCTGAATTGTCTTGGGTAATATTGATTAGGGCTGTTATATTTTGCGGAGCTTTTGCTGTTCCAACAAAATCGACGCTGCCAAATTCATCTTTCGTGCAGGATCCCAATATAATTATCAGCAAAACTGCACTTATAATATATTTTAATGTTTTCATTTTCATATTTTTAAGTTATTTCAACTTTATTACCAATTTGGATTTTGCGTAAGACCAGAAATATCAATCTCTTTTTGCGGAATTGGGAAAACTTCATTTTTACCTATGGTAAAGCCTGGAATTTTAGTGGGCGCCTGTCCTGTCCGAATCAAATCAAAAAGACGATCGCCTTCCATGGCCAATTCCAATCTTCGTTCTTCCCATATTGCCTGTTTTAATGCATCTCCGCTTGCGGTGATATTATGCAAATTATCTCCAAAAGCTCTTTCGCGGACTCTGTTTAAATAATTTTGCGCTTTTCCATCATCAGCTGCGATAGCTCTATTGTTCGCTTCTGCTGCCATTAACAATACATCTGAAAAACGGATGATTCTTTGATTATTAGCATAATTCAGTTCAATTTGTCCGCTTGTCTGACCTTTTCTTGGCAAATATTTTTTATCGTACAAGCCTGTGTTTTTATAGGGGGCAACTGTATAAGTAACATTATAATCAGGGTTATCATTATTATAGGCTTCTACGTCAAAAACAGTAGCTTCTTTTCTCTGATCCCCAACTTCATAGGCATCTGCCAATTCCTGGGTAGGGAGATTTGTACTCCAGCCAGCAGCATAAGGCATATCAGCTGTTCCACTAAATCCTCTAACTCCACATTGCTGAACAGCATAATTTCCTTGACCGCGGGAGACTCCACCCCAGTTATAATAAGGAGAACCATTTGAATACTGGACTTCAAAAACTGATTCCGGGCCATTCTCTCCTTCCAATAAGAAGATACTGTTAAAATCGGTAACCAAAGAAAAAGGACCGTTTACCACATTTTCCAACACAACTGCGGCTTCATCAAATTTATTTTCATATAGATATACTTTCCCTAATAATGCCTGAGCAGCATATTTGGTTGCTCTTCCTGCCTGAGGATTCGTAAGCGGCAATGCCGCAATTGCATCATTCAGGTCCTTTTCAATCTGAGTATAAACCTCAGCCTTTGGCGATCTTTGAAGCGTACCGAAATCTGTAACCTCTAATTTACGGTCGGTAAATAATACCACATCCCCGTACATTCTGACCAAATTAAAATAATAGTAAGCTCTTAGAAAATAAATTTCACCATACAATTCATTTTTACCAGGAAACTCGATCGTTTCTCCCCCAATGTTTGCATCTTTATATTTCAAAAGGTAATTGGTTCTATTAACTCCTTCGTAAGCAACTGTCCACAAGTCTGCCAAAGTACCATTGTTGCTATTTGTAGTATAATCGTCGATTTGCTGTAAATCCAGGACATCCGAAGCATTTTCTCCACCAGAAACAGCATTGTCGGTAGCAATATCTCCAATAACAACCAGCTGGTTCATCCATTGCAAGGGAGTATAGCAGCTTATGGTCATGGACTGGTAATCGAATTCCGTTTTTAAATAATCAGCCTCAGTTACCGCATATTCATCGTGCGGATCAAATTCAATCCATTTTTTACATCCTGTGAAAATTGAAAGAAAGGCTATCAATCCTATTATATTTCTTAAATATTTCATGTTCTAATGTTTTTATAAATTTAAAATCTAAGATCTAGTCCAGCCGAAATTGTTCTTGCTTGTGGATAATCTCCCCTATCAACACCTGTATCTAAAATACCACCTGGAATTTCAGGATCATAACCAGAATATTTGGTGAAAGTGAATAGATTTTTTGCCTGCACATAAACTCTGATCTGACTAAACACGTTATTTTTGAATATGGATTCCGGTAGCGTGTAACCTAATAAAACATTTTTAATTTTAACAAACGAACCATCTTCAACATATCTGTCAGATACCCGGATATTGCTATTTGCATCCGAAAAAGAATAACGAGGATTTCGAGCGTCATTGGTTGTTCCCGGACCTGTCCATCGATCTAAAATGGCTCTGTATTTATTGGAATATTGTGCATTACGCTCATAGGCCCTATACACATCATTGCCAACAGAAACATAAGTAAAAACGCTAAAATCGAAATTCTTATAAGTCAAACTTACATTCCATCCCATGGTGAAATCAGGAAATGGGTCTCCAATTTTTGTTTTATCCAAATCTGTAATCATTCCATCTTTGTTCACATCTACATATTTGATATCACCAGGCACGGCACCAACCTGAGTTGGGCTTGCTGCAATTTCAGCAGGAGTTTGGAACAAACCATCCGTTACCCAGCCATAAAAATAACCCGGAGTGAATCCTTTTTCAAATCTGGTTACACTTTGACTTTGCCCGTTAAAATAGTATCCGCCATTGATGATAGCTGTTCCATCAGCATTTGTTGCGGTAACTAAATTCTTTGAGGTAGTAAAGGTTAATGATGTATTCAAGTTCAAATCATGAGCAAAAGTTTTGTTATAGGATAGTGTTAAATCGAAACCTTTGCTTTCAGTGGTACCAATATTTGTTGCTACTGGCAGAGAAGTTCCAGCCATCAAGGGAGGAGTATCAATGAATAATAATCCTTCTACTCTTTTGGTAAAATAATCCGCATTTAAAGTAAGGTTGTTCCCAGCTGTAACATCAAATCCAATGTTAAACTGGGTTTGTTTTTCCCAGCTTAGCTGATCATTACTGAACGAATTCACCGTTGAACCGGGAAAAAATACATCCCCCGAGGTTGTACCAAAAGTATATCCATTGCTATTGGCCGTTGAACCATAGCTAGGGCCACCTGTTACAATACTTACATATTGGGGCTGTACATTCTCATTCCCTGTTGTCCCATAACTACCCCTTAATTTTAAGAAATTAATAAAATCGTAATGAAAGAAATCTTCCTGAGTCAGAACCCATCCTAAGGATGCGGCATAGAAATTTGCAAATTTATTATCCGGTCCAAACGCAATGGAACCATCGCGACGAGCAGTAAATGAGGCCAGGTATTTGTCCTGATAATCATAATTGACTCTTCCAAAATAAGATAAATTTCTTCTAGTCAGATTCTGGAAACTGGCTCCGGTATAGGCGTTGATATTTTCGATACTATTCTCGCCTGTGGCAGCACTTATATCAGCCCAATCCCAGGAATTATCGCGAACATCCTGTCTTGTTACATTAAATCCATAACCGGATGATTCAGAAAAAGAGAATCCTGCAACGAGATCAAAGAAATGTTTTTCATTGATATTTAGATTGTAATTAGCGAATGTTTCCGAAGTATAATTAAATGCCGAATACGTTGATTCATAAACACTATTGTGTTTTCCTGTAACCGTTGTTCCATCGGCATTCAATGTGTTTTCAACATTTAAAGGACCGTAAAAAACCAAGGGAGTAAAACTTTTCCCAACTTGATCCCATTTGGTATAACCATATCGGGTAGTCAGTTTTAAGTTTTTTAAAATATCGTATTGCAACTCTATTTTTCCAAATAATTTATTTCCATTGCTTTGGTTGTACGTATTTTCCAGTTTCGTGAGCGGATTAAATATTTCTGATAGCAGAAGGTTACTGTATCCGTAGGTACCAACCGTATTGGGGACTGTATTTAAAATCGGAACGGTTGGGTCAAAATTCAAAGCACTACCTATAACTGAATTAAAGCTGTTTTCCTGAACCCCTTTGCTTTGCAGATTTGCAAAACTTGTGTTAACGATTAATGTTAATTTAGAGGTTAAATCGTAACTTAAATTAGAACTGAGGGTTAATCTATTGAAATTTGATTTGTCTCCTCCGCCCACGATACCTTCCTGACCCATATAACCTGCAGAAAAGAAATAGCTCATTTTATCGCTGCCTCCTTTTGCTGTTAAATCATAGGAGTTGATACCGGCGTCTTTAAATATTTGATCTTGCCAGTTAGTTCCCTTTCCTAAAACAGACAAGTCCGGAAATAGAATTCCACCACCGGAAGTCACACTACCTTCATTGAGTATTGCGGCGTATTCCGTAGCATTTAACACACCAATTGTTTTAGCAACCGACTGTACACCATAGCTGGAATTGAAGCTGAAAGCGGCTTTTTGATTTTTTAAACCTTTTTTAGTTGTTACAACAATAACGCCATTGCCTCCTTTTACCCCATAAATTGACGTAGAAGCGGCATCTTTTAATACAGAAATTGATTCAATGTCGGCAGAACTTATTGCGTTTAAATCACCCAATGTTTGAGGAATACCATCCACTATCACCACAGGATCGGTTCCAGAAAACGAAGGAATACCCCGAATTAGAACGGTGGGTTTGCTACCTGGAGAACCATTTTGAATTACAGAAACACCCGATGCCCTTCCTTGCAATGCCTCCTCTACACGAACCGGTTGTTGCTTTTCAATATCAGCCGTTTTTACTGTAGAAATGGCTCCTGATATTTTAGTAATTTGTTGTGTTCCATAACCAACCACAACAACCTCATTCAAAGAATTGGCACTCAATTGCAAAACAATTGTTAAAGGACTGTCGCTTATGGCAACCTCAGTCGGCTGAAAACCAATAAATGATACTACTAATATTTTAGCATCATCTGGCACATTCATCGAAAATTTACCATCTAAATCTGTTGACGTTCCGATAGTTGTTCCTTTAATAACTACTGAGGCGCCCGGCAAAGGTGAATTGTCCTCAGCAGTAAGTACGGTACCAATTACCTTTTTTTGCGTCTGCGCCGTAGCAATTGCTACAATAAAGAATAATAAAAGCGAGATTAGTAATCTTACTTTTTTGGTAAAAAATTTTAATTTCATAAGGTATGAGTTTAGTTACAATTTAATTTTATTTCGACTTGAGAAAAAACAAGCTTGAATACGTACTAAAATTAAAAATAAAAAATAGCGAATGCACTAAAAGTACCTCAACAAAAAACAGACGTATTCGATTAATTGATAAATAATTCTTAAATCGCTTTATTCATCAGGAAAAAATAAAAAATTTTCGCTTCATTAATTCGTTTTGAACAAATAAAGATGATGAAATAAATCCCGATTGATGGCTTTGTAGTGGTAATGTTGTAGTATTTTTTTTGTTGCACATATTAAATTTCTAAAATATGAGTAACTAAACTATCGTCGTGAGCCAGATTCATTTGTTTTCTTAATCTATATCGCTTGGTTTCAACACTTCTAACAGAAATATTTAGCAAAGGAGCTATTTCCTTTGAGGAAAGATTCAGTCGTAAATAGGCACAAAAACGCAAATCATTTGGTGTTAAGTCTGGATGGATTTTTTTCAATTTATCGAGAAAGAACTTATCTGCATTATTAAAGGCGTCTTCAAAAAATTTCCAGTCCTTCGAATCGTTTAAATTACCTTCTATCAACCTTAAAACAGACATATTATCCGACTCTTTGTTGATGAGTTCTCTTTTAATGCTATTTAGAGCTTCGTTTTTATTTATGATACTCATGGTAGAAATGGCCAGCTCTCTATTTTTGTTTTCGATATCCCTATTCAATTGTTCATTCTTAATGCGCATGATCAATTGTTCGCTTTCCATTTGCTTTCGCTCAAGCTGCTTCTTGTAATGTTTTTTGTATCTTTTGTGTATAAATACAATGGTTACGGAAAGAACAACCAAATAAACAGCAATGGCAAAATTTGCTAAATACCATGGTTTTAATATTTCAAATTTATAACTGGCTATATTCTCGCTCAGAATATCCCCCACCTTTGCCCGAATAGTAAAATCATATTCACCCGAAGCTAGATTATCAAAATAAAGCTCGGTCTTATCGGTCCATTCACTCCAATTGTCGTAATATCCAATTAGTTTGTATTGATATTTGATTGTTTGGTAATTGTTATAATCCGTAACACTATAGTTGAATACAATCGAGTTTTGTCTGTATTTAAACTCTCCGGGGATATCTATTTCGACAGGAATAATAGACGAATCAAACTTTTTTGTAGCCACTTGATTTATTATCACATTGTGATTGTCGGGCGGATTAATCAGTGTAACATCTAAAGTAATATATCCGTTAGTGGTTCCGAGTAGGTATTCTCGATTCTTAAGATGCAAAATGTTTTCATATCCAATCATTCCTCTTCTTAGCTGAGATGGTATTGGCAAATTGTATATTTCAAATTCATTGGTGATATTATTCACCGAAATATAATTGATATTTTCTTTTGAGAACATCCACATTTTTTGAGTTTCGTCCACAATTAATTTCCCTGAAATATAAGACTCTTTACTCATAATGGAACTTAAAACAGAATCTTTAAAGAACTTATTTTCAGTAGGATGATATTTATAAATCCCTTCATTTGTACCATAAAAGATGTTGTTTTTAAATTTTACAATGCTGGAATTCTTCCCTAAAGGAAGCTCAGATTGTAAAACAACTTTTAGCACTGTATTGTAATCGGAATCGATCTCTAATTTAAAAACGCCTTTGTATTCATGACTTATAAACAGTTCATGGTTTTTTAAAAACTCGAAATAGCGCGCTGAATTATCAAAGCCGCGAATTTTGTTTCTAAATCGCCATTTTCCGTCTTCTTTTACCAATACATTCAAACCATTGTAATTACCCTGCAGTAACGCGTCTTTACGGGATAGAATTGGAATTAGATTCCAAGTGCCGGGTTTATCGCAAATCAGATCGGCTTTGTCCTTTTCGATCAGAAAGGTTCCGGAATGATGCCCACAAAACAACTCTCCGTCGATAACAGTTAAACTCCAAACTTGTCCGGATGTAGCTTGAATAAATTCAAACGGATTGTTCGAATCAACCGCTTTGTAAAAAAGCCCTTGGTTTGTACCCAAATAGAGATAATCATTGAATAAAGCTGAAGCATATACCGTACCTAACAATCCTCTATCATCATTAAAAATCCGGACCGGGGAATTTTTTAGGTTGATACAATTAATTCCATTATCAAGCCCTGCCCATAAATTTCCATCAATATCCTCAAACAAAGACAAAGCCGTATTATTGCTCAATCCATTACTTTGATTCATTTGATATTGAATAGCTCCTTCTTGGCTTAAACAAACAATTCCGTTCGAAATAGTTCCTAAAACGAAACTTTTATCTTTCATCTGTAGGCTTGTATAAACCTTCATCTTTTTGAGCGTTTCGTTGGCGGGAATATTCCACTCCTTAAGTACCTGATTCTTGTAAAAATAAAATCCGGAATTGTTGGTATGAATGAGCAATCCGTCATCAGCCGGATAGATATTTATGATTGTTCCTTCTTTAAATATGGGCAGATCTGAAATCAATTTAGCCTTGCCTTCTTCCATCGAATAAAGGCCTTCGGACAAAACGTAATAATAAATTACCCCATTGATATCGACTATTTTTGGTATCGGATTTTTAGAATTGATTATCGAAAATTCATTTTTTAGCGTGTTGAAAAAATAAATTCGATCAAAAGACTGAAAAAGTATCCAGTCCTTAAAGTTTATAATATTCCAAATATGCTCGTCTTCAACCATTTGAGTCTTCAACATGGGGACCAACGAGAAATAATTCAATTTTCCAAAACCATCTCTTTGCCAATAGCCAAATTCCATATAACAGCCTGTATAAATACGGTCTTTCACTACATTTACCGCTCTGATGATGGTGTTGTTTGGCGAAGGATACAAACGCCATTTGGCTCCATTGAATTCCAACAATCCTTCGTTGTTTGCTACATAAATAAATTTATTGGAGGCTTGAGAAATCATCCAATTCTGATTTCCTCCTGCATACGTTTCGGGAGTGTATTTTACAATAGAAGGCAATTCCTGCGAATACAAATTGCTGATTATCATTAATAAAAATATCTGACAGAAAATATAGCAAATTGCTTTCTTCATCGATTTAACTGAAATTACGTTTATAATTTTATGAATGATGCTGCAATTTAAGCAGTTTTAAAGTATTATTCACATTTTTTGAAAGACTTTTGTAATTGGACTAAAAGATGAAAAGCAATGATTTCAATTTCGCTTCAAGAATTAAGAAAGAGAAAGAAAAGACAATTGCTTTGTACATCACAAACACCTCATCTTCGCGTTAGTCTATTCCGATAACCTTCACAACTTGCATTTTGTCTGACGACTGTTCTTCAGAAGTGAGAATTTCCACCGAAAGCATTCGTTTTATTCCAAGTTTTTGTTCATTTTTAGTACTTTTAGCCCAATTTTCGAACCCATTAATTCAAAAACCGTGAAAAAACCAAATCCATACATCCTAAATCTCCTATTGATGAGTGCGTTTTTACTAACTATCTCATTTTCAATAGCCGGGCAAAACGTAAAACTAAAATTTATTGAAACCAGCGATGTACATGGGGCTCTTTTTCCTTGGGATTTTATCAACGACAAAGCGGCTCCTACTTCACTTGCCCAAATTCATACCTATGTTCAAGAACAAAGAGCCGACAAAAGTCTATCGGTAATCCTTCTTGACAATGGGGATATCTTGCAAGGACAACCACTTGTTTATTATTCCAATTTCGAAAAAACAACTTACGAACACATCTGTGCAAGCGTGATGAATTATATGAAATACGATGCTGCTACAATCGGAAATCACGATATAGAAGCCGGACACGCTGTTTACGACAAACTTGAGAAAGAATTTGATTTTCCATGGATGGCGGCAAATGCCGTAAACACAACCACCAATCAGCCTTATTTTAAACCCTATACGATATTGAATCGGAATGGCGTTCGCATTGCAATCCTTGGATTGATTACTCCGGGAATTCCCATGTGGCTACCCAAAACAATCTGGAGTGGAATCGAATTCCAAGACATGATTCTGAGTGCAAAAAAATGGGTGGAAATCATTCAAAAAACCGAACAGCCTGATGTGTTGATTGGGCTTTTTCATGCCGGAGTGCAAGCAACCTACAACGGACAAAATGCAGAAATGCCCTGCAACGAAAATGCTGCCCAGCTCGTTGCGGAGCAAGTTTCGGGTTTTGATGTGGTGTTTGTAGGCCACGATCACCACAGTTGGAATTATTCTGTCAAAGACCCCAATGGCAGATCGGTTTTGATTCTTGGCACCGAAAGTGCCTCCAGAAATATTGCCGAAGCAAGCATTGTTTTGAATAAAAACAAAAAAACAAACCAATGGGAAAAAGTTACGGAAGGAAAACTTATCCCGGTTGAAAATATGGAAGCAGACAAGGCTTTTATGACTGAATTTGCTCCCGCAATTGAAGAAGTGAAAGCATACGTTAGCAAACCTATTGGCCGATTTACTAAAACCATTTCCTCACGCGAATCCATCTTTGGTGAGTCTTCTTTTGTCGATCTGATTCAGCGCATCCAATTGGAACTAACCAATGCCGATATTTCTTTTGCAGCGCCTCTTTCTTTCAATGCCGAAATCAAAGAAGGCGAAATATATGTGCGCGATATGTTTAACCTCTATCGGTACGAAAATCTGTTGTACACCATGAAAATGAATGGCCAAGAAATAAAAGATTACCTCGAATATTCGTTTGGCTTGTGGTTTAATCAAATGAAAAGCCCAGAAGATCATCTACTTAAATTCAATCTCGAAGAAAATGGCGAAGTGATTCTCTCACGCGGAAAACCTCAGCTTGCGGCTAGCTTTTATAATTTCTGCTCAGCGGCCGGAATTGTTTATACCGTAGATGTGTCAAAACCCACCGGCGAAAAAGTAAGCATTCGTTCGATGGCCGATGGAAAGCTCTTCGATTTAAAGAAAGATTACAAAGTAGCCGTAAATTCCTATCGCGGAAATGGGGGCGGTGGCCATTTAACTTTGGGAGCAAAAATACCTAGTGAAGAACTTTCGAATCGGATTATCACTTCTACCGAAAAAGACCTCCGCTATTATTTGATGAAATGGATTGAAAAAGAAAATATTGTTAGCCCTTCACTTCTGGGAAATTGGACTGTGATTCCCAACGATTGGTGGACAAAAGGAAAAGAAAAAGATGCAAAGCTATTGTTTTAGCGTTCCTGAAATTGATTTTCGAACTAAGCTAAATGAGTAATCTTACTTGCCGTTTTAAACTGCTTTTGCTATGAAAAAAACAAAATTAATTCCTCTGTTATTCTTTGCCTCTTTGCTTTGTCTTCCTTTTTTATCGTGTGAGAATAAAAAATCAGACAAAACGAACCAGGAGTCGGCGACTTTGCACATCCGACAATTGGTCGATACAATTGGATTTGCTCAATATTCTTGGCAAATGGACAGCATCGTTTCGCGTATAGCCAACGATGATAAAATCAAAACAAAAAACACATGCAAGCTGGCAATCTGTCCACACGACGATTATGCTTACGCCGGCGGATTGTACACCAAAACACTGGAGCAAATCAAAGCCAAAACGGTTGTATTGATTGGCGTAGCGCATAAAGCGAAGAATTTTAACTTGGAAAATAAATTAGTCTTCGATACGTTCGATGCTTGGAATAGTGCTTATGGAAGTATCGCTATTTCGCCACTGCGCGAAAAACTATTGAAAAAAATGCCAGCAGAATCTTTTTTGGTAAACGATAGCATGATGCAATTGGAGCATTCTCTGGAAGCGATTATTCCTTTTCTTCAAAACAAAAACAGAGCTGTCGAAATCGTCCCGATTCTAATTCCGTACTTTTCCTTCGACAAAATGGACTCCTTCTCAAGCGATTTGGCGCAAGTCTTGTTGGAAATCATAAAACAAGAAAATCTTCATTTTGGAAAAGATATCGCCATCGTTATCTCCAACGACGCCATTCATTATGGCAATGAAGATTGGGGCGGAAAAAATATGGCTCCTTTTGGTGTCGATTCGATAGGAACAGCGAAAGTGATTGAAAAGGAAATGGAAATCATCAACACGTGTTTGGTGGGAACAATGACACCCGAAAAAATACGATCGTTCAATCAATACACGGTTTTAGAAACTGATTTTAAAGAATACAAATGGACATGGTGTGGTAGATATGCTGTTCCGTTTGGTTTGATGCTTGGAAACAAACTGAATCTGCTTTTAGAAACCAAGCCGCTAATCGGAACATATATCGACTATCAAAGCAGTTTGCACACTGTGCATATCGAAGTACAGGATTTGAAAATGGGAACAACAGCACCGGCACATCAGCGTCATTGGGTTGGATATGTTGGGATGAATTACAATTAATTCATCAACAAGAATGGAAATAGAAAAACAGAAATACTATTTTTCGTCCAATTCGCTACCGGCAGTTTCTTTTTTCTTTGTATTTTTTCTGGAATTATAAACCAAATAGCCAGCAAATAAAATTCCAGCGGCGACCAAAATATAGCCGATGTAATGGATAATTTGATCTTTAAAATCGAACATATAAAATCCAACGATAGCAAGAATAATATTCCAAATTCCGGCACCCAAAAAAGTATAAAGAACAAAATCTTTGAGTTTCATTTTTGCCAATCCAGCGGGAATAGAAATAAGATGACGAATTCCGGGAACCAAGCGTCCGATAAAAGTAGAGGTTTTGCCATTTTTGATGAAGAAATTTTCCGATTCTTCCACTTTTTGTTGATTTAAAAAAAGCAAATGGGCAAAACGAGAATTCGCAAATTTGTACACCAACGGACGACCTAGATATTTTGCTCCAAAATAATTGAATAAGGAACCTAAAAGCGCGCCAATAGTACCGGCTAAAACCACTAAGTAGATATTTAAATCGCCTTCGGCAGCTTTGTAAGCAGCAAAAGGAATCACTATTTCGGATGGGAGCGGAATAAAAGTGCTTTCAATGGCCATCAACAAAGCGATGGTAAAATAATTGAGATTGGCCATATACCAATCAAAGAGCGATTGAAAAAGTTCTACCATCATTTATGTTTTAAACTTTACAAAGGTAAAAATAAAATGACGACCACAAGAGCAGAAGAAATTTTATGCAAACAAGAAACGACAGCTTAGACTTCGCACGAATCGCCCATACAGTTTGGCTTTTCTTCGGGTTGTTTTAGAAGCTTTAATCGGATGGCCAGAAAATAAATCTTACAACCACCACAAATCCCAAATGCGGTTTCAATAAAAAGCAAGAAAAGACAAAGCAGGCAAAGCATGCATACCGGACCAAAAAACGCTACATCGCCCAGCAAAAAGAGCGACAAAGTGAAAATTACGGTGGCCAACAATAAACCCAAACTCCATGCAAATTTCTTTTGAATCGCTCCTATTGGCAACGGGGCTTGATTACGTACCATCATTTTCCCAAACAAAAGTGTAGGCGAAAATTTTGGATTCACAAACAGTCCGATGCCAAAATTTAAAATCAAAAATCCTGAAATAAAAGGGATTACACTAAAATTCTGCAAAATGAAACCATTGATAAATGCAATCAAACCAAGCAAAAACATCAAACCGGCACTGGCGCGCATGGCTCTTTCGTCCAAAACTTTATAACCTTTTCCTTCTGTATATTCACCAAAACTAATTATCGACATATTTATATATAAATTGAATTTGCGCAAAAATAGAATTTTAGTATTTACCTATTCGAAGCAACCTCTTTATTGGGAAAAATATAACATTTAAACAAAATATTTTTTTACCCACGCAACCATTTCACCCACTTCTGCATCATTAGAAGTAGAACAATAAAATTCTTGATTATGATAAAACAAACTCTTTTTCTTTTTTTCGCGCTGATAATGAGTTTCACAATTGCTCAAGCACAAACAAACACAGAATTAACGCTAAGTACACAAGCCAATAACCCGGAACTACAAACTGATTTTATGCTTACGGGTGTTTACAATATTACAACTTTAGGGGTTTTAAGCGGATCTTCCCAAAACAGACAATCCGCTCCTTTTTCGTTTCAATCGCTTATGATGTATCAACTCGATCCCAATATCGCTCTTGGTATTGGTATGGGAATCGAGTTTTTGGAAGAAACCTATCTGCCAATAGTGGGCGACTTCAGGTATTATATGCGAGGAAGCCGCTTTTCCCCTTTTGTTTTTGTGCAATCGGGCTATAGTTTGCCAACAGACAAAACGGCCAATGAAAACATTGTGTACGATTATTATTCTATTTGGCCGGGCTATTATCCTCAATATGAAGAAGTGAAACCACTTGGCGGGTTTATGATTAATCCCGGTTTCGGAATTCGACATATGTTTCATTCTGATTTTGGTATGGAGATTTCATTTTCCTATCGCCATCAAAATCTCAATTACGATGCTGCTTCAAATACGCGCATCGAAGCAGATTACAATCGTTTAAATATTAGAATCGGTATCTTATTTCATTAATTTTTAGCCTTATGCGGAAAATATTAAACAGCCTAGTGATTGCACTTCTTCTCTTTGCAAATTCTTCTTGTGAAGATAAAATTACCGAGATTTTTGTAGCAAATAGTCCTATTTATATGAGTTACGAAGATCTTGCCAAAGCAGTAAAACAATCTGCTCCTCGCAATCTGGAAAAACCCGGAAAAATATATTTCAAAGACAATTACATTTTTATTGTGGAAGAAAGAATGGGAATCCATATTTTCGACAATGCAAATCCTGCCAGTCCACAAAATCTAAGTTTCGTCGAAATTCCCGGCGTAGTTGATATGGCCGTAAAAGGCGATGTGCTTTATGCCGATTCCTATATCGATTTCATCGCTTTGAGCCTGACCAATCTCGACAATATTACAGAACTAAAACGAATAAAAAACATATTTCCTTATACGCTGCCTCCCTACGATGAAGACTATCCATTGGCACGCATCGACCAAGAAAAAGGAGTCGTAATTGGTTGGGAAATCAAAACCATTCGTCAGGAAGTGGAAAACAGCTATTACCCGATTTATTGGGAAGGGAGCATGATGCTCGATGGAAGCAGTTCAACCTATTCAAATAGCGGAGGAATATCGGGAAGCGGATTTGGTGTTGGCGGTTCGTTGGCTCGATTTGGAATAAGCGGAAACACACTCTATACGGTTGACAACATGAACCTTCATGTTTTTGATGTTACAACAGCTACAAGTCCTATTTTTTATGGCGATTTTTATGCAGGTTGGGCTATCGAAACTTTGTTTATTTCGGGAAATAAAATTTTTCTGGGAACTCAAAATGGCGTGAATATTTATGATATTTCGAATCCAAGATATCCGCAATATTTAAGTCAGTTCTGGCATGTAACCGGTTGCGATCCGGTGGTTGTTGCCGATACACTGGCTTATGTTACTTTGCGAGGTGGAAATTGGTGTGGAAATACAATCTCCCGTTTGGACGTAATTTCCATTGCCGATGCCCGTTTGCCCAAATTAATTGCAACCTATGCCATGAGCGAACCTTATGGATTGGGAATCGACGATACGACTTTGTTTGTGTGTGATGGAGCCGCCGGATTGAAAATTTACGATGCTAAAGATCCGCTTCTGATAGAGCAAAACTTGCTCGCTAATTTCCCGGGAATTGTAGCTTTCGATGTAATTCCGCTCAACGGACATTTATTTATGATTGCCGAAGATGGATTTTATCAGTACAATTACGACAATCTGAATGCAATTCAGCTAATAAGTAAGATTCCTGTTTCTCCATCGAATAAATAATTTGAAAAATATGACGCCCTTTCGCATGCTCGCTCTTTCCGGTTTTCTTTTGTTTCTGGCTTCTTGCGATAAATTGGAACTGGCTGTTGAAGTCCCTTCTTGTATCGAAGCTGAAATAAGAAAAATCCAAAATGAAGAAGTAAGAAATCCGGCTGCTCAAGTATGGAAATGGGAAGTTGACGGAAATGTTTATTATTATATCAGTTCCGATTGTTGCGACCAATACAACTATTTATATGATGAAGCGTGCAATGTAGTTTGTGCTCCCGATGGAGGTTTCAGTGGAAATGGCGACGGAAATTGTCCAACTTTTTCAGGAGAAATAAAATACACCTTGGTTTGGGCAGACGAACGGAAAAGCAAAAAATAAGCTGCTGATGTACAACAATTTCGGTTTCTCGACTAATTCGTATCTTTGACATGCTGATCAAATTGCAAACATAGCCGGTGGAAGAGAATTATTTGAGGGAAATCATAGTCGGGTGCAAAAAGGGAAAAAGGAAGTCACAGGAATTACTGTATCATCAGTTTGCTGCCAAAATGTTTGCTGTTTGTCTTTATTATGCCGGAAACAAATCTGAAGCAGAAGATTTTTTACAAAGTGGATTTATAAAAGTATTTGAAAATATAAAACAATATCAAGAAAAAGGAATTTTTGAAGCTTGGCTTAGGAAAATATTTATGCATACAGCATTGGCAAAATACAGAGAGAAAAAACTCATGTTCCTTCCCGATTATAAAGAAACGGAGTATCTTTTGGATTCGAATCAACAAGATGTGTTGAGCAAAATTTCTACCGACGATTTACTCCGTCTTATTCAACAACTTCCACCGGCATATCGTTTAGTATTCAATCTGTATGCTATTGAAGGCTATTCGCATAGAGAAATAGCCGAAATGCTCGGCCTACAAGAAGGAACCTCGAAATCAAATTTATCGCGAGCGCGTCAGATTCTACAACAAAAATTAGCAGGCCAATTTGAAATTAGCACAAAAAAAGGATGAGTCAAGATCAAAAACACATCGACAATCAAATCAGCAAAAAGCTGCTTCA
>DMBV01000070.1 GCA_003445975.1 Bacteroidales bacterium | reverse complement strand
TTGATTCAAGGTAGATTTTTTGCAAAAAAAGGACTCTGGGTTTCTGAATACAGAATTGAATCGGGATTGAACTGTGGAGGCCATGCTTTTGCGAGCGAGGGATTTCTGTTGGGTCCAGTTTTAGCCGAATTTAAAGAAAAAAGAGACCAATTGAACCGCTTGGCTAACGAAGTTCTAGCACAAGGTTTGTCTAACAAAGGCCGCATCGTTCCGAAAAAACAAATGGAGTTTCTCATTACGGCTCAGGGCGGTGTTGGAACTGCCGAAGAGCATCAGTTTCTTCTCGATCATTACAAAATGGATTCTGTTGGTTGGGGCACACCCTTTATGCTGGTTCCCGATGTGGTGAATGTCGACAATACAACATTGGATTTATTAAAGGCGGCCAAAGAAGACGATTTATATTTAAGCGGTATTTCTCCTCTGGGTGTTCCATTCAATAGTCTGCGAGGAAACACAAAGGACGCTGAAAAATTAGCCATCGCCGCCGAAGGAAAACCCGGCAGTCTTTGTCCCAAGAAATATGTGGCTTTAAACAATGAGTTTACAGAAAAGAGTATTTGCACTGCCTCGCGCCAATATCAGCGTCTAAAATTAAAAGAATTGGATGCAGAAGAACTTCCGAACCTTGAACATCAGAAAAAATACGACAGAATCATAGAAAAATCGTGTATATGTGTTGGTCTGGGGACATCGGCTTTGTTAGTAAATAAATTAGATACCAAAACCGAAGGTCTAGGTGTTTCGGTTTGTCCGGGGCCTAATATGGCTTATTTCTCCAAGACAATGAGCCTGAGAGAAATGGTGGATCATATCTATGGAAGAGCAAATATGATCTCGCGTACCGATCGTCCCAATATGTTTATCAAAGAGTTGAATCTGTATATCGATTTTCTTAACAGCAAAATTGAGGATTTAACAGCCTCAACCACAAATAAAGAAAAAAGTAGTTTAGTCGCTTTCGTTGAAAATATTAGAGAAGGCATTAATTATTACGATCAGCTCTTTAGCGAAGTAAAAGATCGGTTTGAAGATACCAAAAACAGCATTTTCAGCGATTTGGAAACAAGTCGAAAAAACTTAAACCTTTTGTATTTAAAAATCTAATTGAACAATACTAGCAAAACGTTTGTCTTCTTTCTTCTAAAACCTTACTAGCAAAACACACTATTATGGAAACCATTCGCACAACTTATACCGGTCAGTTAAGAACAGAAGCCATTCATGTTCAATCGGGGAATAAATTGATTACAGATGCTCCTACCGATAATAATGGCAAGGGAGAAACTTTTTCGCCAACTGATTTATTAGCCACCTCATTGGCCAGTTGTATTTTTACGATCATGGGTATTAAAGCTGAAGAAGCCGGCTTTCGTATTGATGGAGCAACCGCCAAGACATGGAAAATAATGTCGGAGAATCCTCGCCGCGTGGCTGAGGTGAAAATTGAATTTGATTTTTCAATGTTAGATTTGAAAGAAAATCAAAAAGAACTTATGAAATCCTTAGTCAAAGTTTCGCCTGTTCCTTTGAGCTTGCACGAGAATACAAAGCAAAGCATTGGTTTGAAATTTTAGGCGATAGCGAAAATTAGCAATAGATTGCCTTATTTGTTCTATCAAAAGAGCTAAATCGACCCGACAGAAAAATAAATTCTTGTTTAATATCTCCCGAAAAAAATTGTGCCTACCTTTGCGCCTTTATTAAGATTAAGGACAATGGATAAGGCAAACGCAAAAGAGTTCATCAAAAAAGTAGAGCTTTTCAGAGGAATCGGAGAAGCGGGATTAAGTAGTATTGCAAACCATATTTATAAAAAATCCTACAGCCCAGGAGATTATCTTTTTACTCAAGGAACGCCCCGTATGCATATTTTTATCGTTTGTACCGGTTCAGTAGAGCTATTTACAACTAATACTTACGGAGATGAAAAACGATTGACCCTTTTTTCTTCAGGTGATTTCTTTGGCGAAGGTTCTTTGATGGACGATGCACCACATTCTACCAACGCAAGAATTACCGAAGATGCCGAAATGCTCATCCTCGATAATTCTTATTTTTATGAGAACGGCTCTATTGCAGTAAAAGTACTTTCGAATGTGGCGAGAATCATCTCAAGACGCATGCAACATGCCAACAACATGTCGAATCAGAGTGCATCACAATACGTTTCCGGAAAAACACGTACAGAACATGATTTATTAGGATACAGAGAAGTTCCTTACGAAAGTTATTATGGGATACAAACCTTGCGAGCCATGGAAAACTTCAATATCAGTGGAGTTACTCTCAACTTTTATCCTGTATTGATTGAAGCCCTCGCCATGGTTAAAATGGCAGCAGTTAAAGCCAATAATGAATTGGGTCTTATCGACGAAACGCTTACCCAAGCGATTGTTCAGGCGTGTCAGGAAGTGATGTCGAATCGTTATCACTATCACTTTGTAGTAGATATGATTCAAGGAGGTGCTGGTACATCCACCAATATGAATGCCAATGAAGTGATTGCAAATCGCGCTTTGGAAATTCTTGGTTATGAAAAAGGAGAATATAAACACTGCCATCCAAACAACCATGTTAATCTTTCGCAATCTACCAACGATGCTTATCCAACAGCCATTAAAATCGCTTTAATCAATAATAATAAAAAACTGATCGAGGTATTGAAAAACCTCATTAAAGTAACCGAAGACAAGGGTCGTGAATTTGCTCACATATTAAAAATGGGACGTACTCAGTTGCAGGATGCCGTGCCCATGTCGTTGGGGCAGTCGTTTGATGCTTATGCGGTCACTTTAACAGAGGAAATAAATAATCTAACCTACAATGCGTCTTACTTCCTCGAAGTGAATATGGGCGGCACGGCCATCGGTACGGGGATAAATGCCGAAGTTGGATATAGCGAAAAAGTAATCCGCCATTTGCGTGAGATTACAGGAATGGATATAAAATTGGCCTTAAATTTAATTGAAGCAACTCAAGATACGGGCTCCTTTGTTGCTTATTCAGGAGCCGTAAAACGATTGGCTATCAAGCTTTCTAAAATGAGTAACGACCTTCGTTTGATGTCGAGTGGACCACGAGCAGGATTCAACGAAATCAATTTGCCACCTATGCAGCCGGGATCAACCATTATGCCCGGCAAAGTGAATCCGGTAATTCCTGAAGTAGTAAATCAGATCGCGTTTAAAGTAATCGGAAACGACCTAACCGTTGGTCTTGCTGCAGAGCATGGCCAATTGGAGTTGAATGTATTTGAACCCGTAATTGTGCAAAGTTTGTTCGAATCTGTTGAGATGTTGAAAAACGGAATGGACGCACTTAACCACAGTTGTATTCGGGGCATTACCGCCAATGAAGAACATTGTCGGAATATGATTAAAAACAGCATTGGAATTGTTACTGCTTTAAACCCATATATTGGTTATGATAATGCCAACGAATTAGCCAAAGATGCTTTAACAAGCGGCCGTGGAGTTTACGAACTTGTATTGGAAAAGGGACTTTTATCGAAAGAAAAGCTGGATGAAATTCTTACTCCTGAAAATATGATAAACCCACAAAAAAGGGTTTAGGAAAACACAATTTGGGTTTTATAATAAAATTTGAATCAT
>DMBV01000172.1 GCA_003445975.1 Bacteroidales bacterium | reverse complement strand
ATTGCTCCTGCAATTGTATCATTCTTTCCATTGATATATTTCGTCATCGAATACACAACAATATCGGCACCTAATAAATAGGGCGCAAAAATCATTGGTGTAAAAGTGTTGTCCACAACCAATTGGATTCCATGTTTTTTTGTGATTTTTGATAATGCAGGAATATCCGAAATCTGCAATAGCGGATTGGTCATGGTTTCGGTATAAACCAATTTTGTGTTTGGACGGATGGCATTTTTTACCGCTTCTAAATCGGTGATATCAACAAAAGTGACATCGATATTGAATTTTGGTAAATAATTTTTCAGAAAAGCATAGGTTCCGCCATACGTTGTAATGCTACTCAGAATATGATCTCCCGAATTGCACAATTGCAGCAGAACCGTTGTGATTGCAGCCATTCCTGAACCGGTTACCCATGCATTTTCAGTTCCTTCCATGGCTGCCAATGCTTCTGCAAGGTATTTGTTGCTGGGATTCCAATGGCGCGAATACAAAAAACAACCTTCGGCTTCGCCATGAAAAGTGTCTAACATGGCTTTGGCTGTCATAAATGTGAAAGTGGATGAATCGGTAATGGATGGATTTACGCCTCCAAATTCGCCAAACTGTTTCAATGCTTGAATATTGCTGGCCGGATCAAATTTCTTTGTGTTCATAGAAGAAGATATTTTAGAATTCTATTTATATTTTATGAAACAAAATTAAAGAATGAAAGTGTTTATTGCAATATGTTTTGAGAATGTGAAGCAAATTGGCTGTATTATTTTAAAATTAAAAGTAAATTTGACGAAAATATACAAATTAGTAAATAAACAGATCGTTCTGACTATGGAAAACTTTCATTTAGATAGTTTGGATAAACGCATTTTGCGCATTCTCCGCCAAGATGCTCGTGTCCCTTTCGTTGAAGTGGCTCGCCAAGTTGGTGTTACCGGTTCGGCGGTGCATCAAAGAGTTCAAAAAATGGTGGAAGGCGGCCTTATTCGCGGCTCTCAATTTAATTTATCACCCAAAAAATTGGGTTATTTTACCTTGGCTTTCGTTGGAATTCAAGTGAATCTTACTTCCGAAAAGACGCATGAAGAGGTATTTCAAAAAATTGTAGAAATTCCGGAAGTTGTAGAGTGTCATTCTATTACAGGAAAATATTCGTATATGCTCAAGATTTACGCTAAAAACAACGAAGATTTAAAACGAATTTTAGTCTATCGAATTCAAGCCATCTTAGAAGTTACCGGGACTGAAACTTTCCTATCGCTCGAAGAAGGCTTTAATCGAAAACTTCACATCGAATAAGTTCTTGATCGCTTGCCTTTGTTTTCTTTTTAATTTTGCAGCCTATGACAGACCCAATAACTCATTATTACCAGAAATATACTTTTCAGCCCTCATTGATTAAAACTTTTATTGCCGGTGAACGCTATGTGGCTGTTCTGTTTTTGAATGGAAACATTGGCGTTTGCGCTACACTCGGACAAAAAGTAAAAGCGGAAATTCCAGAAACTATTGATTTGAAAAATACTGGAGATCGCATAATTTTGACTGCCTATTACAATGCTTTGCTCAATTACGAAAACAGTTATTCTCAGGAATTAGACATTTTTGAAGCGATTGATTTCAATCAATTTCAAAATATTGTGATGGTTGGACATTTCAGACCGGTTGTCAAGCGATTTCAACAAGCCGGAATACCGCTTTTTATTTTTGATAAAAAAGAAGATGAGGAAATATTGGAAGAAATGAAAAATCAAATGCAGTTTATCCAAAAAGCAGATGCTGTTATCCTTACGGCCACCAGTATTTTCAATCAAAGTTTTATGGAATTGGTCGAAAACACAAATGAAAACGCCTCTGTGTTTATTCTGGGTCCATCGGCCATTATGCACAACGATATGAAAGCGTATCCAAATGTGAAATGGATCTTCGGATCTGTTTTCGAACCATTCGATGAGCGCGTTTTGAATGCCATCAAAGCAAATTTGGGAACGCGTTATTTTAGCCAATTTTCAAGAAAAGTATTCATTTAATCAATAAGAATGATGACAATCACACTCAATAATAGAATAGAGGTTTTTGAATCCGAAACGCTAAGTGTTGCACAACTGATTGAGCAAAAGAACTTTACCTTCAAAATGCTCGTTACAAAAATCAATGGAAAATTGGTGAAAAAGGAGGAAAGAGCGAACACATTTATCAAAGACGGCGATCAGGTGATTGTTTTGCATTTGATTAGTGGAGGTTGATTTTTTTTTAGTTTACAAAAGCAAATCTATAGGATGAATCAAAAATGGCATTATCGGCTAGTCGTTTTTTTTCTGTTGCTAAACGCGACTCTTTCGGCTCAAGGGCTTAAATATATTGGTGTAGTTGCCGATCAAAAATCCAAAGAGCCTTTGGCATTTGTAAATATCATTTCTTCCAACGGTATTTTTGGCACAACGTCCGATATCGATGGGAAATTCTCTATTGTCTTGCCCGAAATTATTGATAGTATTCGATTTTCGTATTTAGGATATGAAACAATTTTTGTTTCAACGCGCGATTTAAAAGGTCCAAAAACAGTTTTTTTAAAGGCGCGGCAATTCGATTTGGCCGAATTTATTGTTGTTCCGGGTGTAAATCCTGCTCATCGAATCGTTCTGAATGCAGTGAATAATCGAATGTACAACGATCCCAAAAAACTCAATTCTTATGCTTATACTACTTACGACAAAATGATTATCACCATCGACACAAGTAGTTTGAAACAAGATAGCATTCAGATAGAGAATGATACCATTGGTCGTTTGTTGTCGTTTTTTAAAAATAAAGATCTGTTTTTGATGGAAACGGCCGTAGAGAAAAAATTTATGGCTCCCGACAAAAGCAACGAAAAAGTAATCGCCACCAAGGTTTCAGGATTGAAAGACCCGATGATTGCTTATTTGGTTTCTCAAATTCAATCAACTTCGTTTTACGACGATATTATCCACATAGCGAATCGGAATTATATCAACCCAATTAGCAAAGGAAGTTTGTCGAAGTATTATTTTCAGATGGAAGACACCCTTTTTTCCGGAAAAAGAGATACCATTTTTACCATTTCGTTTCAACCTATGCTGAATACAAATTTTGATGGAATGAAAGGCATTCTGCACATCAGTACCAACAAATGGGCAATCGTAAATGTAAAAGCACAACCGGCCAAAGAAGATCAGGGAATTGCTGTTCAGATTCAGCAAAAATACGAGTTGGTAGATGGGGAACATTGGTTTCCTGTGCAACTCAATACCAACATTACTTTTGATGCTTTACAAGTTTCATCGGGCGGACAAAATTCGCGTTTGCTGGGCATCGGAAAAACATATATCAAAGACATTGAACTCAATCCGGAGCTCGTAAAAAAAGCTTTTTCCCATATCGAAATAGAGCTGGATCCCAATGCCGCTTACCGAAAAGAAGAGCAATGGAAAGCAATTCGTATCGATAGTCTGAGCATTCGCGATGCAAAAACCTATCAGTTTATGGACAGTGTTGGACGGGAAGCCAAATTCGATCAGAAACTGAAATCGATAGAAACACTGCTGAGCGGAAAAATTGGATGGGGTTGCGTCGACTTACTTCTCGACCGTTTTGTGGGCTACAATTCGTACGAAGGTTTTTGGCTTGGAGCGGGATTTCAAACCAATAAACGATTTTCGGAAAACATAAATTTTGGTGGTTATTTGGCGTATAGTTTCAAAGACAAACAATTAAAAACTGCTGTCGATGCCGGAATCTTGCTGTACAAACCCAAAGAGATCAAAGCACATTTTGCGTATTCGGCCGACAACATCGAAAATGGAAGCGTACGCTTTTTGTACGACGAAAGTGCTTTGTTCGATCCGCATGCTTTTCGAAATTATTTTGTCAACAGCATGAATTTCACCACGCAAAAAGAAGTTGGATTGAGCGGACGTATGTTTAAATATGTTCAGGTTTTTGCAAGTGCAAAAATGGAAAATACCGAAGTCGAACAAAATTATCAATTCCTGAAACCGACTATTATAGAGCCAATTACAGATTTCAAAACATCCGAAATTCAATTAAAAATACGCTTCGCTTATAAAGAAAAGTATTTCGACAATGGCCGAATGCTCCTTTCGATGGGAACCAATTATCCTCTACTTTGGTTCAATTATACACAAGGATTCACTTCCTTTTTTGATGGAGATTTTGCTTTTAAAAAATTCGACCTTCAAATTCGCGAATCGTTCTACACCAAATATTTGGGCGAATCAACCATCGACTTCCGATCAGGTGTGGTTTTGGGCAATATTTCGGCTGCTAAATTGTATTCAGGAAGCGGAACGTACGAATTGATAACGATTTGGGCTCCTGCAAGTTTTGGCGCTATGCGTCCCAGCGAATTTCTTTCCGATCGCTATGTTTCACTTTTCTTCTCTCACAATTTTGGCTCGCTCTTGTTTAAAGGAAAAAAATTCAAGCCGGAGTTTGAGTTGATTACAAATATTGGATTTGGGTGGTTAGAGCATCCGGAATATCATCAAAACATCGATTTCAAAACCATGGAAAAGGGCTATTACGAAAGTGGATTAATGATAAACAATCTCGTAAGATTGTATTTATTCGATCTGGGAATAGGTGGTGTATATCGCTATGGCTCCTATAGTTATGCCTATTTTAAAGACAATATTTCCTTTAAAATTACTTTAACGATGCCTTTGAAGGCCGAATTCCGCGACGCTACAAAATAGGCTATTCTATTTTCTTAAAATCGAGATTGAAGAAATGAAAATCGCTGCTTTTCAAATCTATCTTAAATCCTTTTATTGCATTCCAGGAGTTAAAATCGAAGGTAATATAGCCGGCGGGCAAAAATGCATCCGCAAACTGAATCTTGAAAGTGTCGAAATTCCAATGTTCCATATCGGAAAAGAAAATATGCTTTGCAGGAAGAAAAGTAAGATGTAACTTTCCATCATTCAACGAAATTTCGGCTTTGCCATACATCTTGTCGTCATATAGACCAACGTATTTCGATAAATCCAAGCGTGGATTTGTTTCGCCAATTCGCGAAGCAATTCGTTTCGCCTCTTCTTCTTTGTCGGAAATGGCTTCTTTTTCTTCGTTGTTTTTGAAAAAGCTTAACCAATCAATAGATTGATCTCCCATTAGTTCGGCCAAAATATGATTCTGCAAAGCGGTTGGGAAACCACTCGATGTGTTGGTGAGAATGATAATGGCCATTTTGTATTGAGGAATCAAGGTCAATTGCGAAATATAGGCGGGCATTCCGCCGGCGTGTTCAACAATTGGAACTCCATGATAATCCCACACCGACCAGCCCAAAGCGTAGGTGCTAAAGTTTGATCCCATCATCTTTTTTAATCCCGAAACAGGGCGAAGCGTTCTTCCGGCCATCATATCATTCACTACCGACGCTTTCAAAATAGTATCGCCCTTGTAAATGCCTTTGTTCAGCAACATTTCGGCCCAACGACTCAGATCCGAAGTAGAAGAAAAAAAACTGGCAGCAGCATGAGGTCGTTTCATGGCAATATCTACAATCTTGCCATCGATAATTGGGTGCGCCAGTTCTTGTGATTCGTCCAATTTATTTCCCGAAGTTCGCGTATTGGTCATTCCTAAAGGCAACAAGAAGTTTTCGCTCACATAGGTTTCCCAATCTTGTCCGGTCACTTTTTTTAGTATTTCTTCGGCCACGATATACATATTGTTTTGATAGCCATATTGATCGCGAAACCGATTTGTTATTGGCAAATAGCGCATTCGATACAAAATATCTTCATTGCTTCGTTCTGTTTCGTACCAAAGCAAATCGCCATAGAATGTACCTAAACCACTGCGGTGTGTGAGCAAATCGGCTATAGTCAAATGTTCAGTGATATACGAATCGGCAAGTTGGAAATTGGGAAGATAATCCACAACCAAATCAGTCCATTTTAGCTTGCCTTCCGAAACCAATTTGGCCATGCAAGCGCCGGTAAACGCTTTTGTTACAGAAGCGATGTTGTACAAGGAATTGGACGAAACTGGGTGTTCCAAATCGCGTGTTCCGTAATTTTTGTCGAAGGCGATTTCGCCGTCTTTCAAAATCAAAACCGACAAACCATTCAATTTAAAATCTTGAAACGATTTTTGAATCTGCTGGTCTAGTTTTTTGTAGTTCAGCTTATTCTGTGCATTTGTATTGTTCAAAATCCCAAATAAAAGCAGGAGTAGGACGAAAGCTGGTTTTTTCATGTTTGTGTATTTTTTTGTGCAAATTACAAAAAAAGCCAAAACGTTTTATGCTTTGGCTTTTTTTGGAATGTCGATTTGTTCTATTTAAAATATTCGCGCATGCGATTGAAAAATCCTTTTTCGGTAGAACTTGGATCGGGTTGAAAATTGGTCGATTGATTGAGCTTGTGCAAAGCTTCACGTTCAGAAGGAGTCAGTATTTTTGGTGTCCATACATTGATGGTAATCAACAAATCGCCGCGTCCATAAGAGTTCACTTCGGGCAATCCTTTTCCTTTCAATCGCAATACTTTTCCGGCTTGAGTTCCGGGTTCAATCTTTACTTTGGCTCGGCCTTCAACTGTTGGTACATCAATGGTACAGCCAAGAGCGGCATCCGGAAAACTAACAAAATGATCGTGCAAAAGATTGTTTCCATCTCGATCCAATTCAGGATGTGGAATTTCTTCAATCTGAACAATTAAATCGCCCGGAACACCACCACGAGCGGCTGAATTTCCTTTTCCGGAAACGGAAAGTTGCATTCCTTCTGCTACGCCGGCAGGAATCGACAATGAAATTACTTCTTCGCCTTTCACAATACCGTTTCCATAGCAAACTTTGCATTTATTCCGAATCACATGCCCTTCGCCACCACAAGTTGGACAAGTAGTAGAAGTTTGCATCTGACCAAGAAAACTGTTTACAATTCGTGTTACTTGTCCGCTGCCGTGGCAAGTGCTGCATTTATGCGTATCGCCGTTTTCGGCACCGCTGCCATGACAAGTTTCGCAAGGAACATATTTTGTTACTTTCACTTTCTTGTCGGCACCTTTCACAATTTCTTCGAGAGTGAGTTTTACTTTAATTCGCAGGTTCGATCCGCGATTTACTCTTTGACGGCTTCCGCCGCCGCTAAATCCACCGCCAAATCCGCCGCCAAAAATATCGCCAAAATGACTGAAAATATCGTCCATACTCATTCCGCCACCACTGAAACCGCCGCCATTTGCTGCTCCGCCAACACCGGCATGACCGTATTGATTGTATCGTTGGCGTTTTTGAGGATTGCTCAAAACCTCGTAGGCTTCGGCTGCTTCCTTAAATTTTTCTTCCGAAGATTTGTCGTCGGGATTTTTGTCGGGATGGTATTTGATGGCAACCTTACGATATGCTTTTTTTATATCGGCTTCATTTGCGTTTTTTTCGACACCCAAAATATCGTAATAATCTCTTTTGCTCATTTTTTCGAATTTCCAATGATTCTTATTTTCCAACTATAACTTTGGCAAAGCGAATCACTTTCCCATTTAACAGATATCCTTTTTCAACTACATCCACCACTTTCGATTTAAGTTCTTTCGAAGGAGCCGGAATTTCGGTGATGGCTTCATGAAAATCGGTGTCAAAATCTTTTCCTTGCGAATCCATGCTTTCCAATCCTTTTCTTGTTAGGAGCCCGAGCAGTTTTGAATGAATCAAATCAACGCCATGTTTTACAGCTTCTATATCGGTGGTGGTTTGGAATGACTTTTTTGCTCTTTCAAAATCGTCAAGTACACTAATCAATTCGATAATTATTTCTGAAGAAGCGGATTTGAACAATTCAATGCGCTCTTTTGTAGTGCGTTTTCTGTAATTATCAAATTCGGAAAATAAACGCAAATATTTGTCTTTTAGATCGGCAATAGTTGCTTCGAGCGTTTCAATCTCGTTTTCGCAAGGAGGCAGTTCTTCCACCGCATCTGCATTTTGTGTGGCTTCCTGATCCTGTAGGTTGTTCACATTCGCTTCTTTTCCCTGAATTTTTTCAGCAACTTCTTCTTTTTCTTTTTTCGCTTGCTTTTTCATTCTATTTGAACTGTGTTTTTGTCAGTATTTCATGCTTGTGGCGGAATTGTTTGTACTGAAATCCGATCAAAGCAATTTATATATTATCGTAAATAACACATTATCAATTTATTAAAATAAATCTGAATAGATGCATTAAGATTTGCAATTTGAATGTCAAATTTATTGCCAAAAAGCCATCGTATAGTCAAATTGACAGACCGATAAAAGCGAATTTGGCAAAATCCCATTTAGATTTAATGAATAGGAAGAAGTGTATTCTAAAGCTAAACGCGCGAAAACCTTTTTTTTGTGTTCGGATTTTAGGAGAGATTAAATTATTTGCTCATTTTGTGGAATATTTAAAATATTCTATTAAATTTGGGAGTATCNNATCAGAATATGCGATTTCGGGATTTATTAGCAGAAACATACTTATACTTTTCCGATTTGGGTTATAGCGTAAATGATTCCATATTGATCGATATCAAAGATTTGAGGGATAATCATGTATTATTGCATAAAAAAATAGGAAAGGAAGTTGAAGTAAACTTTATTTCTGAGGCGACGGATTCTACTGATAACATTGTGGTGTATTCAGAGCCTCTGTTTTTAAATAGCCAAATGCTTAGTATTGCAATGTCTGTTAAAAGTAATAAAGATGGTTACAGTAATGATTTTATCTTTTTTTT
>DMBV01000097.1 GCA_003445975.1 Bacteroidales bacterium | reverse complement strand
GGAGTGTGTTTCATATAAAAACGATATTATTTTGAATTTTAAAGAGATGCTTTATCAGGTTGTCTCGCTTGGAACCTTTTTTGTTTTTATCTTCTTCGTCTTGTTTTTTATCATCAATTAATGCGTCCTTGGTTAGGTATATTTTTCTGACATCTGAGAAAGGCTTGTCTTTTAATTGGTTATACAGTTCTGCGCTTTTAGGGTCTTGAAGCAAAATATCTTTCTTGAGTTGTTTTTGTCTGTTCTTTAATTGAAATTTATCAACAACAACATCAAAACTGTCATTTTGGGCTATCTCAATTTCAGGTTTATTATTTTTTTTATTGTATTTAATCTTGTTTAGAATATCACTTTTTAATCTAAGCACAGGATCACTATCATAAATATCCATCAATGCCCGGAAACCTGCTTTGTCAGCGATTAGATTATGGGTTAGATTCAGTTCTTTCGTTTCTTGAGCATTTTCGAATTTCCAGCTGTGGTTTTCTGTTAAGTATTGTTTCACTGCTGAAATATCCTCGTTGAGAGAATGAATGAACAGGATGTTCCCCTCTTTTACCTGGCCATCTACCATATTCGGAGCGTTTTTATCATCGGAAGGCTCCTGCTCTATTCCGTCTGTTCTTAATCTGTTTGCCAAATCAATTACTTTTCGGGGATTTCTTCTGTTTTTAGCTTTCTTTACCTCAATAACCGTATTTCCTTTGTATTCATCCAGATTCCCAATTCCATCATCATAGATGGATTGCATGGCATCTCCGAAAAAACCAATAATGTTTTGCTTCTTGCTTTTTTTAAAGTGATTCAGAAAAATATCTACGACCGCCTTGTTTGTATCCTGGTATTCATCAATGAAAATAAATTGGTATTTGTCTTTAACAATTGTGTTGAGCTTTGGATATTTTTCAAACAGGTAATTCGCTATGATCAATAGCTCATCATGGGAAATGATGCCTTCTTTGAGTTTTAAATATTCTTTGTACTGAATTCCTTCTTCGCAATCATCAAAAAAATCAGCCGGTAAGAGGTTGTCTTCATCAATAGAGATCTTTGACCCTTCATCATTCGCTAAAGCAATGATGGCCGATTTTAGCTCCTTTTGAAAGTGTTTGATATTGTTCCATAAAAAATCGTGAATAGTGGACACATTTAAATTTGTATGGTTCACCCGTTCTTCAATTTCCTTAACAGCGGCATTGGTGTATGTCATGCAGGCCACTTTGGCGGTCGGATTTTCGGCAATTGCCTGACAGATAACCTGAACCAAAGAATAAGTTTTGCCGCTTCCCGCACCTCCGCTCAACAAAAAGTTACGCTTGTTATCAATGCACTGTAAAATTTTCTGTACATCCGGCTCTAATTTCAATCTCTCTTCAACCATAGCAAACCTTCTTTGATATAGGAGGGAACTTGCCAGTTGCTCAATTCTTCATTACTGTGATAGATGATATCTAATGCAAAGTGGGTTTTTTTCTTAATGCATTTATCGGCTAATTCATAAGCTCCAACGCCATTTTCAAAATGCACTCTGTTTTGAAGGCCTCTAAAGCTATCTTTGTTATCATTTACATAACCCATGTTTATATTAATAAATGCATCCTCAAAACTCCTTGCGTTGTATCCGTTTTCTTTTGTCTGATACACGACACAGAGTCTTCCATCATCCTGATTCGTCCAGACGCCAGATACTTTATTGAATAATTTATTCAGAAGACTGAAGCCTTTCAGGTTATCCAGAGAAGGGTTATTGAAAAAATATTTAATTGCCGCATTGGAATAATCAACGCCTACCTTTACTTCACATTTTTTCCCGTCACCATCAACGGAATCAAGGTCTGTAATGATCAGCCCTTTAATCCCTAAAAAGTCAATAAATCTTTCAAAAATTTGGGAGTATGCACCAACCTCAACGACGGAAATGTTTTGAGAAAGCAATGGCAGGTGCTCATCCTTTTTACCTGATGCCGCAAATTTCTTTTCTTCTTCAATGTCTATCTTTCTCATTAAGGTTGGAACAAGTATTCGTTCTGTATCCCCTTCAATCAGGATGGCTTTGTCAGCAAAGAATATTTCTGCCCGACTTATTGTTAAATACTGTTTTAGAAATTGGTATTGTGTTGTTTTGGCATCATATTCATTCTTCAGGTCTTTCAGGTTTTTTGTTATTACGCCGCTTTTTTCCCTTTTTAGGTATTTGATGTCATCAAAATCACTGTCAGCTACAATGCAAGCAGAATGAGTACTTATGATGTATTGTAACTCCTTGTGTTCTCCATCTTTCCGCTTAATACCTTCACCAAGCAGTTTTTTTATATTCTTTATGAAAACATATTGCATCTGGGGATGGGTATGTGCTTCAGGTTCTTCTATAAATAGCAGGTTTATATCCGCAGGTCTTTTGTCCTTCTCCCGCTTAAACTCATGCACAAGAATTTCTATTTCAAAAATCATGCTGATAAGGTTCATGTAGCCCAACCCATTGTAGTGTTCAGGCAAATGATTATCCGCATCATGTTTGTAAACAACAGTGGTATTTCCTTCGAGTAACTCCCGATGTTGGAGGTTAGAAATTATTTCAATCTCCGATTCATTGATTTTTACACCGCCAAAATCTTTTACCTTTTTAACTATGCTATCAAAAAGCGTTTTGTAAATTCCGCTTAAATGAGTATCTGTTTCGCTCAGTTTGTCTTTGAAATCTTCAACGGCTTTGTTCTGTTCATCACTTGTCTCGGTACGCCTGTAAATTCTTGATGTTTGACCAGAAAGGGTTTTATCAACTTCTTTATTCGCAACATCTCTTTTGGCGCTAATGTATTTGAAATTGATTATATCGGTAATCTTTATCTTCTCTGTATCCAAATCAATAGATTGGTCGTAACGTTCCTGCTTGGTTGCCGGGTCGTAACTCAATGAACGTTTATTTATCCTGAAATAATCCGCTTGGCGCAATCGCAAGAAGTCATATATGTTTCTAATGGTGTAATCCGCCTTGGCTTGCTTTTTCTTTTTTTCTTTCGCTTCAAATTCCCTGTACTCTTTTTTGACCTTGGAATACCCCATAAAATCTATAGTATATTCAAAACCGAGTACTATAATATTGTTATCGGGGTCTAAGTCCATCATTACCCGGCTGACATTGGACAGATTGTCTGTTTCAGTGTAGTCGATAAAAATAATAAGTCTTATGCCTAATCGTTTATAGTTTTCCTCCGAAATGGCATCTTCTGCTTCAATTGTGTCTTTCAGTTCTCTTTTGAAATCAATATTGAAATCGTCAAAAGAGAATTTGTTTCTTTCGGACTGGCCTAAGAATTTATCAAGAACTGACAGAATGGAGGTTTTACCGGTATTGTTTTTTCCGATTACTAAAGAAAGCTCTTTTTCCAAATCCATAGAAAAGTTTTTTAACAATCGGTAATTTTTTATTTTTATTTTGAATACTTTCACAGAAAAATCTCCATCAATAATGTTTGGCTCATATTCGACTACAGATTAACACATAACGCCGGGCATCACCTGGACCAAAAGCCGCCAGGCTTTTGGTATCAGGTGCATGCCCTTGTTGTGCAATATCCTGTTATATCAATACGATCAGGACTAATATTAGATTCAAAGCAAAATTCCTTTAATAAGATATCACGCGGTTCATGCATACAATAAATTCTTCGGTTGTTTGCATAGGCATATCCCATTTCAAAAGCTACCGTCAAACCGATGTATCCATCTG
>DMBV01000154.1 GCA_003445975.1 Bacteroidales bacterium | reverse complement strand
CTATGAGGTTAGGCTGCTTTTTTGTTTCGAAAAAAGTGGCGTTCTATTCAATTCTCAGGACGAAAATTCTGTTATTCCAATACTTCAAAAACAAAATTATTTGGCACTGAAGGAACAGGGAATTATCAAAGACGGTATGTTGCCAAAACTGGAGAATGGTTTTTTGGCATTGCAAAATGGCGTTGGGGAAGTATGCATCGGAAAATCGGAAATAATCAACGGAAATACAAATCTATTTAGTAAATTATCACTTTAATTATGAGTATTCAAATAATTAAAAATGAAGCAATTGAATTGCTTAAGAAATTGATTTCAACTCCTTCTTTTTCTGGCGAAGAAGCCCAAACGGCTGCATTGATTGATGCATTTTTGAAAGATAAATTGGTCGAAACGAAGCAGAGTAATCATAATATTTGGGCTTTCAACAAGTATTTTTCGTTCGAAAAACCGAATATACTTTTAAATTCCCATCACGATACTGTTCGTCCAAATCAAGGCTACACCATCAATCCGTTTGAGCCGTATATCGAAAATGGTCAACTCTTCGGCTTGGGAAGCAACGATGCTGGTGCTAGTTTGGTTTCTTTAATGGCCGTATTTCTCTACTTTTATGAACATAAAAACCTGAAATACAATCTTATATTTTCGGCAACTGCCGAAGAAGAAAGCAGTGGCCCAAATGGATTAAACAGTATTTTGGATCAACTACCACCGCTCGATTTTGCAGTCGTTGGTGAGCCAAGTGGCATGCATTTGGCAATTGCCGAAAAAGGTTTATTGGTAATTGATGCCTATTCGCATGGAATTGCCGGACATGCAGCACACTCTACGTCGGAAAATGCTATTTATAAAGCCCTTGAGGATATAGACTGGATACGAAATTACGAATTTCCCAAACTTTCGGATTCCTTAGGAAAAGTTAAAATGACTGTAACACAGATTGAAGCCGGCTCTGAACACAATGTGGTGCCTGCAATATGTCATTTTGTAATCGATGTTCGCGTAACGGATCAATACAACAATCGGGAAGTTTTTGATTTTATCGATCAGCATACAAAAAGCGAACTAAAAGCGCGTTCTTTTCGCTTAAATTCTTCTTCCATCAGCAGTGATCATCTAATTGTGAAAGCAGGAGTGGAGCTAGGTCGAAAAACATACGGCTCGCCAACGCTTTCAGATCAATCGGTTTTAAATTGCCCTTCGCTAAAAATGGGGCCTGGCGAATCGTTTCGCTCACATCAAGCCAATGAATTTGTCTTCATAAGCGAAATTGAACAAGCCATTGAGCTTTATATCCATATATTTGAAAAAATACTATAAAAAATTGTGCTATGAAACTTTGGGACAAAGGGTTTGACACTCATAAAATGATTGAAAAATTTACCGTTGGAAACGACCGGGAACATGATTTAAAACTTGCTAAACACGATGTAAAAGCGAGTTTGGCACATGCTAAAATGCTCGAAAGTATTGGTATTCTATCCAAGGAAGAGTTTCTACTGCTCGAGGCCGGATTAAAAAATATTGCAGTAAGTATTGAAAATGGGAGTTTTAGAATTGAACAAGATTTTGAAGATGTTCACAGCAAGATAGAGTTTGAGCTGATCAAACAGATTGGCGAAAGCGCCAAAAAAATTCATACAGCACGTTCGCGCAATGATCAGGTATTGGTGGCTTTACACTTGTATATTAAAGAAGAAATTGAAGTAATTGTATTGTTGATAAGGCAATTATTCGAAACGCTTTTGGCCTTGAGCGAAAAACACAAAGAAGTCTTGATGCCAGGCTATACACATTTTCAAATCGCCATGCCTTCGTCTTTTGGTTTGTGGTTTTCGGGCTATGCGGAAAGCCTGGTGGACGATGTGATTCTGTTGAATGCCGCTTTTGATATTGCCGACCAAAACCCTTTGGGATCGGCGGCAGGTTATGGAAGTTCATTTCCAATCGACAGGCAAATGACAACCGATTTATTGGAATTCAACGTATTGAAATACAATTCAATAGCCGCTCAAATGAGTCGCGGAAAATTGGAAAAATCCGTATCTTTTGCCCTAGCTTCGGTAGCGGCAACACTCGCCAAACTGGCCATGGATATAACAATTTACAACGGCCAAAATTTTGGTTTTATCAGCTTTCCAAACGAACTTACCACTGGTTCAAGCATTATGCCCCACAAAAAGAATCCGGATGTTTTTGAGCTGATCAGAGCACATTGTAATAAAATCCAAAGCGTTCCTGCGGTAATCGGACAAATTACAGCCAATTTGCCTTCGGGATATCACCGCGATTATCAATTACTTAAAGAGGAACTCATGCTGTCGATCGATTCGCTCAAAGACAATCTCAGTTTGATGAATTTTGCCATAAACCAAATAGAAATCAATCCAAACAGCATTGAGGATTCTAAGTACGACAATCTGTATAGTGTTGAAGCGGTGAATAAACTTGTTTTAAATGGAATGAGTTTTCGGGAGGCTTATCAAAAAGTGGGAATCGAAATTGAGAATAAACTGTTTGTGCCTGAAAAAAAAGTGGCTCATACACACGAAGGAAGTATCGGAAATCTTTGTTTAGAGAAGATAGCCCAAAAGTTTGAACGGCAAGTAAGAATAGCGCGGAACCTGAAAGTGGATTAGATTGTGCGAAGCGAATGTACTGAATATCACATTATTCATATAAACAAAAACCTCATAATTAATATTATGTTAAATAGTATTTTCAGTTTGCCCCTTTTTTTATAATNNCAATTGTGCTCGAACACATTTCAAAAGTTTATTGATTCAAAGCTTTTAATTTGTCGAGTTGTTTTGTAGAAGTATAAATCTGACGCAATGCTTTGAGTACATCCTGATCTTCAGCATCAATGGCATAAGCCCGTTCGAAATATGGAAGTCCTTGCAGGAAAGATACGTTTGCTTCTTCAATCATCTTTTTGTATTTGGCTGTTTCGTCATAAGGCAATTCATTGGCGGCCATATTTAGGTCAAACGCCTTTGAATAGTAAACGACTCCCAAATTGTAAAGCGCCAAGAAATAATTTGGATTTTTTTCCAATGCTTGCTCGTAATACTTAATTGCCTCTTCCGTATTTTTCACTTCTTTATAGGAATCGCCAAGGGCTAAATATAAACTAGCATTGTCTGGTTCCAATTCAATGGATTTTTTCAATTTATTGATAACTTGTTCAAATCTGCCCTGACCCAAGAGTAAATTGATTTCAGCAATAATGATTCTGTTGTCTTCCGGGTATTTTGCACGTCCGGCGCTAAGTACTTCTTCCGCCTTTTCAAAATTTTCCTCTATTTTATAAACATTGGCTAGTTCGCTGTAAATGCTTGGGTTGTTGTAACCCATTTCAATCAATTGGGTGTATTTTGCCTTGGCCACGTCATTGATTCCTCCATTTGAAGCCGATAAGGCGGTTGCATAAACGGTCATGGTATCAACAACATCAATAACAGCATTGGACAAACCTGCTTTGTCGAATTCTGCAATCGCTTTGTCGAACGATTGAGCTTCAAAACAAGAAATTCCATTTGCGTAGAAATTATTTGCCAATTGCAATGCATTGGTTGACAATTCTAAAAACAATACTTTATTAGTATCCAATTCTGCCACTTTTTTGTAGGCTGCCAATGCTTTGTCCAAGGCATTCACATCTAAGTTTTTTACTGCTTCTTCTTTTGAGGAACCTATTTTAGCATAAATTTCACCAAAATACATCCAAGTTTTAGGATCTTCTTTCGTTTTTTCATTTACAATTGCTAAATCAATTGCTTCCTTCGCTTTAGCAATATCCCCTGCATCAAGGCTAAGCTTTGCGGAGTTTCGCTTGCTAGTTTGGGCATTTGAAATCAAGCTTATTGAAAACATTAATGCCAGTAAAATTGAAATTTTTTTCATGTTTTGTAAGTTTTATTATTTTCTAATTTTATTCTGTTGCGTCAATATTCGTTTCTCGATCGGCATCCAATTCTTGATCTTCAATTATTGTGCCATCAATTTCTACAATCTCATCGGTTTCATCTATTTCAAACTGTTCAACTTTGGCCACCGAAGCAATGGAGTCGCCATCTTGAATTTTTATTAACCTCACTCCCTGCGTATTACGTCCCATAACTCGGATTGGATTGTTTTCTCCACCAACAGCCATTCGGATCAAAATACCCGATTTGTTAATTATCATTAAATCATCGAAATCAGTCACATTTTTAATTGCAATCAATCCGCCGGTTTTTTCGGTTATGTTTAGGGTTTTAACGCCTTTCCCTCCCCTATTTGTTTCGCGATAATCGTCTAGTTTAGAACGCTTTCCGTATCCATTTTCTGAAACAACTAAGATATCATAGTCGGCATTGCTCAAGCAAACCATTCCAACTACTTCGTCGTTGGTTTCGTTGAGTTTTATTCCTCTTACGCCCGATGCATTTCTACCCATTGGTCGCACTAGTCTTTCATTAAAACGGATTGCTCTTCCTGATTTGCTTGCAATAACCACTTCGTTTTGACCGTTTGTTAAACGTGCTTCCAATAAAGTATCGTTTTCGCGTATGGTGATTGCGTTGATACCATTGGTTCTTGGACGACTATAGGCTTCCAATGAAGTTTTCTTGATTATTCCATTTTTTGTTGCCAAAATAATGAAGTTGTTTTCGACATATTCAGAGTCTTTAATATTTTTCACATTCAAATACGCTTTCACTTTGTCGTCCAAAGGAATGTTGATAATGTTCTGAATAGCTCTTCCTTTTGTGGTTCTACTTCCTTCGGGAAGTTCGAAAACTCGTAGCCAGAAAACGCGGCCTTGCTCTGTAAACAAAAGCATATAGTCGTGCATGCTTGCCACAAACAAATGTTCTAAAAAGTCTTCGTTGCGAGCAACCGATCCTTTCGAGCCACGTCCGCCTCTATTTTGACGGCGGTATTCGGTTAGAACAGTGCGTTTTATATAACCTGCATGCGAAATGGTGATGACTACTTCTTCATCTACAATAGTATCTTCTATTCTGAAATCAGAGGCAGAATATTCTATTTTGCTCTTTCGTTCATCTCCATATTTTTCTTTTATTTCTTTCAATTCGTTGGTGATGATCTCCATCCGTAAATCTACATTTTCGAGGACACCTTTCAGATAATCAATCAATTTGATAATTTCGTCGTATTCGGCACGTAGTTTTTCTTGTTCCAGACCCGTTAAATGGCGTAAACGCATATCTACAATGGCTCTTGCCTGAATTTCGGATAAACCAAAACGTTCCATCAAACTTACTCTGGCTTCGTCGGCATTTTTGGAGCCGCGTATAATTTTAATCACTTCTTCAATATTATCCGAAGCAATGATAAGTCCTTCGAGTATATGTGCTCTTTTTTGTGCTTGATCCAATTCAAATTTTGTTCGACGAATAACCACATCGTGGCGATGTTCTACAAAATGAAAAATCATGTCTTTCAAATTGAGCATCATCGGACGGCCATGAACCAAGGCGATATTGTTTATACTGAAAGAAGTTTGCAAGGCCGAATATTGATACAATTTGTTTAGAACAACATTCGTATTTGCATCTTTCTTGAGTTCAAAAACAATACGCATTCCGTTTCTGTCGCTTTCGTCGCGGATATCAGAGATGCCAACAATTTTTTTGTCATTCACTAAGTCGGCAATTTTTTTCACCATTTCAGCTTTGTTCACTTGATAAGGAATGCTGGTGGCAATAATGGCTTCTCTTCCTGGTCTTACTTCTTCAAGGGTTGTTTCTCCCCGAATAACCACTCTTCCTCTCCCTGTTTCAAATGCCTCAATAACCCCTTCGTAACCGTAAATAATTCCTCCTGTTGGAAAATCGGGGGCTTTGACATATTGCATCAATTCACTGATGGTAATTTCCGGCTTTTCGATGTAAGCTATAATTCCATTTATGACTTCCGTAAGATTATGCGGTGCCATATTGGTAGCCATACCCACAGCAATTCCGGAAGCCCCATTGACCAATAAGGTTGGAATTCGAGTAGGTAAAACGGTAGGTTCTTCCAAACTATCATCAAAATTAAGTTGGAAATCGACCGTATTCTTATCAATATCAATTAAGTTTTCTTCCGCAATTTTTCTTAAGCGAGCTTCGGTATAACGCATGGCGGCTGGGCTATCTCCGTCAATACTCCCAAAGTTTCCTTGTCCGTCAACCAAAGGATAACGCAACGACCAATCTTGAGCCATACGAACCATTGCGTCGTATACGGAGGTATCGCCATGCGGGTGATACTTTCCAAGCACTTCCCCAACAATTCTTGCAGATTTTTTATAACTTCTATTAGAAAATAAACCCAAATCGAGCATACCAAACAATACGCGGCGATGAACAGGCTTTAATCCGTCGCGAACATCGGGCAATGCACGCGAAACGATTACGGACATAGCGTAATCGATATAAGCCGATTTCATCTGATTTATGATGTTTACTTTTACTATTCTTTCTCCTTCACTCATAGTACTTTATAAATTAATTTAAAACAACTCTACTCCGTATTTTATCGCTGAAAATAAAGGTGAATTTTCTATTGAAAACAGCTCTTAAATTGAGGTAGCGAAGATACAGATTTTTATCATAAAACGAGGGTTTTTCTAAGCTTAAAATAGGATAATTTTAACAAGATTATGTTAAAAAAATGTAGCAGACTTCAGAATAAGACCTATTTTTGTTTTAGATTTGATTTAAATAAAAATACACCAATAATATATGGAAGCAAAGTTTTCACAACGCGTTCGTGATATTCTTTCGTTTAGCAGAGAAGAAGCATTAAGACTTGGAAATGAATCGATTGGTATCGAACACCTATTTTTAGGAATTCTAAGAGAAGGAAATGGAGTTGCTTTTCAAATGATGACGACGATGGGAATTGATTTAGTAAAAATAAAAAAAATAATAGAGAAATCGATTTCAAACGAGAAAAACAAAATGACGCCGAAGGAAGGAATTCCTTTTGTTCGACAAGCTGAAAAAACCATCAAGCTAACCTATTTGGAGGCAAAATTGTTCAAAAGCGAATTTGTTGACACCGAACACCTACTGCTGGCTATTTTAAAAAATGAGGACAATATTGTTACACGATTGCTGGAAAGCAATGGTTTGAATTATAAAAAAGCCACCGAAGATTTGAACATATTTTACAATGGAGCCCGAGAAGCGGAAGACAATCCGCCTGATTTCTTTAGCAATGAAATAGAAGACGAATCAGGCGACAAGTCTGAATTTAGTCGCGAAAGTTCCAAAACATCGGCCAAAGCGGGTGAGGCAAAATCCAATACGCCCGTTATGGATAACTTTGGTCGCGATTTAACTCGAATGGCGGAAGAAAATCGCTTGGATCCTATTGTTGGACGAGAAAAAGAATTGGAACGCATTGCGCAAATATTAAGTCGTAGAAAAAAAAATAATCCTATTTTGATTGGAGAGCCAGGTGTTGGAAAATCGGCCATTGCCGAAGGATTGGCAATTCGGATTGTAAATCGGAATGTTTCCAGAGCACTATTTGGAAAACGTATATTTACCCTCGACTTGGCCTCTGTGGTGGCCGGCACAAAATACCGCGGCCAGTTTGAAGAACGAATGAAAGCGATCTTGAACGAATTGGAAAAACACCCCGAAATTATCCTTTTCATCGACGAAATTCATACAATTGTGGGCGCAGGAAATGCTTCCGGCTCATTGGATGCTTCCAATATGTTTAAACCGGCCTTGGCACGTGGCGAAATTCAATGTATTGGCGCCACTACTTTGGACGAGTATAGACAACACATCGAAAAAGACGGCGCTTTAGAACGACGTTTTCAGAAAATAATTGTAGAACCTACTAGTCCCGAAGAAACCTTTTCTATTTTGCAAAATGTAAAAGAGCGATACGAAGACCATCATTTGGTAAAATATACCGATGAAGCACTTAAAGCCTGCGTTTTATTGACAAATAGATATATGAGCGACCGCTATTTGCCCGATAAAGCCATCGATGCACTCGATGAAGCAGGAGCGCGTGTTCATATTACGCACATGAATGTTCCTCAAAACATTATTGATATCGAGGCCAATATTGAGCTAGTCAAAGCCAAGAAAAAAGAAGCAATTGGGAAACAAAAATTTGAATTGGCAGCCGAACTTCGCGATAGCGAAAGAAAACTGAGTGAAGAATTGAGCCGCGCCAAACTTCAATGGGAACAAAACTCCCAAATAAACCGAGAAATAGTTGGCGAAGAAGAAGTGGCTCAAGTGGTGGCTATGATGACAGGAGTTCCGGTTCAACGGATTGCTCAGAACGAATCGGACAAGCTCATGAATATGGAAAATGAACTCGCCAATTCGGTCATCGGTCAAGACGCCGCCATTAAAAAGGTTGTGAAAGCCATACGAAGAAACCGCGCCGGATTAAAAGATCCAAACAAACCGATCGGAACTTTTATCTTCCTTGGCCCTACGGGAGTTGGCAAAACATTTTTGGCTAAAATGCTTGCCAAAAGCATGTTTGATTCCGCCGACACACTCATTCGGATTGATATGAGCGAATACATGGAAAAATTTGCCGTTTCCCGATTGGTTGGAGCGCCTCCGGGCTACGTTGGCTATGAAGAAGGCGGACAGCTTACCGAAAAAGTAAGACGTAAACCATATTCTATTATCCTCCTTGACGAAATTGAAAAAGCACATCCTGATATTTTTCATTTGTTGCTTCAAGTTTTGGACGACGGACAACTGACAGATAGTTTCGGCCGCAGAGTCGATTTCAAGAACACCATTGTGATAATGACATCAAATATTGGCTCCAGACAGTTAAAAGAATTTGGAACAGGAGTTGGTTTTAATACAGCTGCAAAACAAAAGGACAAATTTTCGAACAATTCAAGTGTCATTGAAAATGCGCTTAAACGTACATTTGCGCCAGAATTTTTGAATAGGATTGACGATGTAATCATCTTTGAAAGTCTAGAAAGAGAAGATATTCATAAAATTATCGATATCGAATTAAGAGGTTTGTACGAGCGTATTGCTCAAATGGGTTTTAAAATCAAAGTCTCTGAAAAAGCAAAAGACTTTCTGCTCGAAAAAGGCTGGGATCCAAATTTCGGAGCTCGACCTTTGAAAAGAGCCATCCAAAAATACATTGAAGACGAATTAGCAGAAGAAATTATTAAAAGCAAATTAACGGAGGGTGATTCAATTCAGGTGGATTTCGATAAAAAGACAGAACTTTTGAAAGTAAAAATAAGCAGAGCAAAACCTAAAGCATAAGAATGCTTATCAAAAAAAAACCTGCAAAGAAATTTGCAGGTTTTTTTATTTCAGAGTTTTACTCAATAATCAACCGTAGGTTTTGTATTTTGGAAACCGGCGATTTCAATTGAAGAATATAAATTCCTGCTTTTAAACCCCCGATATAAATTTGTTGATTGGAAGTGTTTTTCAGATTTTCTTCCAATTCAAGCTGACCTAAATAATTAAATATCAATACACTCGAATTCTGATCAAGCATTCCATTTAATTGAATCCAATCGCTTGAAGGATTTGGAAAAATTGAAACAGAACCAAATTCGGCATTTTCAATTCCGGTTTGGATTGGTGTAGCACTTACTACAACATCATCAAGTTCCCACGTTTCGGCAGCAGTTGAAGCATTCTTGTATTTGAAAGCAAGTGTAACAGTGCTTCCGGCAATTCCGGATAAATCTATTGAGCCGGATGGCGCCCACACATAGGCCCCACTTGACCAAGTAGCTGAAGAAGATAAATCTGTCCATACGGCTTGATTTGGATCTCCACTCCCACTGTAATTGGTCGAATAGAGTACCTGAAAAGTGGTTGTAGCGTCTGCGTAATTCATTGCGGTAACAAAACTAAGTGTTTCGTTGGAATAGGAATTGAAATCTATTTTGGGTGTAAGTAACCAATCTTCATTCGCAATAGCAACGCTTTCATAGCCCGACATTTTCGCCATCAAATTTCCACTGTAGGCGTAGTTGTACCATTTTTGGGTACCTATTACACTATATTCAGTAAAAATGCCAAGATCGCCATTCTCAAAATTTTCTGTGAAGGGAAGTAAGATTGTGCCATCGAATGAACTTAAGTAATAATTGTATTCGGAAGTTGTAGTTCGTTCATAATCATTGTCTTCGGCAATAATTTTATAATAAACGCGTGTACCTGCTACTTGAGCAGGAATTGTGGCAGAATATAAACTACCAACGGCTGTCATTGAAACTGTGTTTGTAAGCGATCCGCTTGTTGTTCCCCAACTTAATTCAGTAAAATCGATGGTTCCTCCATCGGTAATGGTTGCATAAACGATTACATTGTCGTTTTCGGTAGGAACCAACGGGTTTGTATAAACATTTAAAATGGAAGGAGCTGTTGATTTTGTTCCCCAAACTGCACCAACATATTCAGGATGATCGATATACGGATTTCTATTTTGCTGTACAACATAGATAGCATTGTTTCTGTCCAGTTCTTTTTGACTCACTGGATCGGCTTCGTGCCATTTAATCAATAAATCCAGATGCCATAGGACATAGGCAGGATATGTGGTTCCATCCAAAATAACGCTATTAAAACTTGTTAATTTATCTTCATAGCAAGTAGCCATATAAAAATAGGAACGCGCCAAATCGCCTTTGTACTCATCAATAGGTTCGAAAACAACACCTGAATAGCCCGAAGTAACATTAGTTCCCAATTTTGAGCCATTTGTTGATGTCCAAGTTGGGCTATTGACTTCTCCAAAAGGGTAATTTCCTCTTTTTGCATTTACATATCCATCCGTTGGATAGATATGAAAAACATCGGTAACCATTGGAGAAGCTTCTCCAAACCAGCTTTGTGGAAAACTATGTTCCCGATTATAACAGTCGCCTTCTTTTGCATACGTACCACATTGTTGCGAAACAAAAGTCCACTCATAAGCCGGAATACCACCTGGAACATCGCTATAAATATCCCAAACTTTACCATTCGCTTTCCGGTCGGTAGTAGAAAATGCATTCCACACACCCGGCGTGTACGATAAAGCCGTATGCGTTTTAATAATGTTGTGAAGTGCAGTTTTTAGTGTGGCACCATTCAAGCCTTGGGCATTGTCGTAATAGCCGGTAGGAATTTGTGCAAAAACAACGCTAAATGAGAAGGATACAATGATAAAGAACAGAAATTTTTTCATGCATTTAAATTTTTGTGTAAATAGGGTTTGCAAAAGTAATCAAATAATTAAATGCCGAAACGCGATTTCTAATTCATATTTTTAGCTGCGCTAAACAGGGAAGCATCCAATTTTCGGTTTTCAATGCGGTTGAAAAATCGGATAAGCGTGTAGTCGCCGGCTGCTTCCAGCATTTTTAGAGCATTCACTTTCCCGTTTTCTTTAGAAAAATACAGTTCAATTGCCGACAAATAATCCTTCATTTGTTGATTATTCGGATAAAAACAAACCACATAAAATTCTTTTTCAATGAAAAATTCTTTTCTATAATCGAGCTTATTTGTTAGCAATTGACCTTGAATACTGGCCGTAATCAATGCATTCATCTGTTGAAAAATTTGATTCGAGCGCATATCCATCGAATAAGAATCCGACTCGTCGGTTACGCTCATTTTCCCATTGTTCATAATAACCAAATAAGGATAAGGTTTCAGGTATTCCCAGCGAATTTTGTCGGGTGACGAAAACCAAAATTTACCTTCCGCTTTTAATATATCTTCCATAAAACTAATGGCCTTTTCCTGAACAAAATCGGCCTGAATGCTCGCAATGTCTTGAGTTGCCAGACTTAAAAACTGAGTAATTTTGTCCAATTCTTCCGCCTTTATTTTTGTTCTGGATTGCGCAAAGCCCGTTAGAGAGAAAAGCATTAAAAACACAAATAGATAGGTAGGTTTATTTTTCATTTGAATTCTTGATTTGACCATTTTTAGGTTTACGATAAATTAATAGAATGCTTTGTTGATTGTTTTCATTTTCTTTCACAAAAAATCGTGCCATTTTAAAATATGGCGGACGATATTTAGCTAGTGCATTGCGCGAAAAGCCAAATGGCTCCTCGGGAATTCCAAATTTTTTCGTATCGAGCGTATCGTTGCCATTCAAATCTTGAAAAACAGCGATGGCATACCAGCCCGATTTCAAAGAATTGAAAACCACTTCTTCATTGGAGTTTTTAACATCTAGGATGGTGATGTACTGCAATTTTGAGGAATTGAATTTGGCAAAATTCGAAGAATCGGCGGTAAGTGAAACAAACAAACGCCCTTTCAACAATTCGATGTTCTGAATGCTGATTCGTAAAACAGCATTTTGCGTATAACCTGCATAGGCAAAAAGGGAAAGGATGAAAACAAAAACCAATTTATATATTCTGTGCATGGGCCACTTCTCCTTGTTCAAAATTATTCAAAAAAGGCATCGCCAATTGGAGTACTTCAAAAGATTTAGGTCTGTTGTCGTGAAACAAGAGAATCTCCCCTCCTTTTATTTGTCTTTTTATTTTGGATACAATTTTTTCGGCCGGTTTATTTCCGGTATCAAAACTGCGAAACGACCATCCAATACTTTTCAATCCAGTGATAGAGAGTGCTTTTCGTAGATTTGGATTTGTAACACCAAAAGGCGGCCTGAACAAAACGATTTTTTTTTCGCTTTGCTTTTCGAGTAGTTCAGAAGTTAAGCGAATCTCGTCAATCATTTTTCTAGGGGATTTCAAATCGAAAAAATAGCTATGACTAAACGAATGATTTCCAATAGTATGTCCTGATTCTGCTATTTTAGCTACCAGATCCGGATATTTTTGCGCTTTTTCTCCAATCAGAAAAAACACAGCTTTCCGATTGTTTTTTTTCAGGAGTTCTAGAATTTGAGGCGTTATTATTGGATTGGGGCCATCGTCGAAAGTGAGTAGCACGGCTTTCGGATTCGTAAGTGAATTGTGCGATTCAAAATAAAAATTTGATTGAATAACAGTGGAGCCATAAACCAAGAAAACAAGGAAGACGATCAATGGAAAAATTAGAAAAAGAACAGAAACCCATTGCAAACTAGTGAAAACGACGAGAAAAAATTCGCTCACCAGAAACAAAAGTCCTATGTTTCGATAATTCAACACTTTGAAAACAAAATTAAACTATGCTCCTCTTGCTGAAACTGATTGTAAAGCAGGATGGTATTTATATTTTTTAGGTTTTTTCCTTTGTAAAGAATGCTTTCGGGCAATTGCTGTTTTTGCAAAATTTGCGCTGCAACCCACGTCCCAAATGCTGCGGCAGTATAATATTCGCCGCATAAATGTTTGAACCAAGCTATTGGCTTGTCGGAAAATAATTTATGAGCGATTGCATCGTAAAGTCTTGTTTCTGCATTGATACCATTGTAGCCCATCAAAAGCAAATCAATATCTTCTGCATTCAAATTATTTTTTGACAAAAAAGTAAGAATGGCTTCTTCAATTTGCAGCTTCGATTTTGGTTTGTAGAGCATTTTCATATCCAACAATTGAGCGTAGCTGGTCGATTTTTTTTCTTTTTCGAGCACAAAAAAACTGGCTCCTTGTCCGGCAATGGTTCCACTATAAGAAGCATGTTTCAGTTGGAGGTTGGAGAATCCGTTTTTTTGATAGTCGCCACTGGATTTTAGCAAAATGATATGATTATCAGTCATTTCGTCGAAACCACCCACCAAAGCATTTTGAATTTCATCTGCTTCCAGCATCATCATGGCATCGTGCAAGGCGGTTTCGAAAGAAAATCCGCGATGGACATAAGTCATATTGTACTCATGACAGCCCAATCCAATGGCAATGCTTCCGCCGATGGTATTGTGTGTTGATTGAATAAAATTTGTTGGGGTAAGCAATGTTTCTTTGTTTTCTGCAATGCTTATCAAAAATTTCTCAGTATCAATAGCGCAACCCAATCCAGTGCCGGTAATAATTGCTTCAGGCATTTTCAAACCACTGTCGTCCAAACTGATTCGGGCGGCAATAATTCCATTGCGGATAATTTTACTCATCCTCCGCAAATCTTTTGGGTCGATGTAGTCTTTATAATTGGGTTCAGAAATAGGCAAATAGGCATCTGAATATTCTAATATATTCTCCAGAAAAGAATTGCTATTTTTCGTTTCCTGCGGAGATATTGCTCCTATTCCATTGATATAGACAGCCATATATTACTGTTTTGAGAAAATGATGGAAGAATTGTTTCCTCCAAAACCAAACGAATTGGATAATACATATTTCAAATCCACATCACGAACAAGTTCTTTGATGGGCTGAAAATTCAGTTCTTTCATCTGAGTTTGAAAGTTCAAGTTGGGATAAACAATTCCATTGTTCATGGCCATCACACAAAAAACAGCTTCGATTGCACCAGCAGCACCAAGTGTGTGGCCAGTAAAAGGTTTTGTAGAACTTACCATGGGAATATTCGAACCAAAAACTTCTTGAATGGCCAATCCTTCGGACAAATCATTGTTAAGTGTTGCTGTGCCGTGTCCATTTATATAATCAATTTGTTCAGGATTTAGATTGGCCATTTTTAATGCTCGCGTCATAGCCAAAGCAGCTCCTTTTCCTTCGGGTGAAGAGGCGGTTTGATGATAGGCATCGTTGGCGTTTGCAAAACCTTTCACAAAACCCAAGATAGGCTTCTCTCCTATTTCTGTTTCGCGTTCTAAAACCAAATAAGCAGCTCCTTCACCAAGATTCAAACCTGCACGTGTTTCGTCAAACGAGCGGCAGGCTTGCTTATCCAAAATCATCAAACTATTGAATCCGTTCAAAGTAAATTTGGAAAGAGCATCTGTACCTCCAACTAAAACCTTATCAACGATTCCATTTTTCAACAAACGTGCACCCAGCATGATAGAATTTACTGAAGAGGAGCAAGCGGTAGAAATGGTGGTGAGATAGTCGTGAATATCAAGATAGTCGGCCAATTTTTCGGTACTATCGCCTGCATCGTGAGTTCCAATAAAATCTTCGCCACTTCCATTCAGAATAAAATCAGCATAATATTGCTCACTTTTGCGCATTCCGGCTACAGTAGTGGCCGAAACTATTCCTTTTTTGCTTTTAGAATCTTCATTCAATCGCGCTTGAAAATAGGCTTCCTTTGCGGCAAGAAGACCCAATAATGTGGTCCTTGTCCAGTTTTTGTTCAGCGAGAAGCCCAAAAATTCGGCCAATTGTTCATCGGTAAGCGAAATTTCGCCTGCGGGCAAATCGGCTTTGTGGATTGTATCGAGAATTTGAATGGTTTTTATACCCGATTTTCCACTTAGCAAAGCACGAAGATTCTGCTCTACTCCGATTCCCAAAGCAGAAACTACCCCAATTCCGGTAATTGCGATTCGATCAGCCATTTAATTTGCTATTTCTTTTGGTGCGCTTGAATGTATTCGGCCATTGTTTTAACAGAATAAAAAATTGTTTTCCCGTCTTTAGGATTTTCTATTTTGATTCCGTAGTTTTTTTCTAATAAAACAATCAGTTCTAACGCATCGATGGAGTCTAAACCCAAACCATTTCCAAAGAGAGGTTCTGATTCGTCGATATCATCGGGTTGCATATCTTCCAAATTTAAGGCTTCGATAATTTCTTGTTTTAATTCCTGAATTAATTTTTCCATGAGTTTGTTGTGTTTTTGTATTTTGAATAAATATCTATAAGTTGCTTTTCGATTGTTGGTTCTTGATTCGAATTATCAATAAGTACTAAAAATGCTTCATAGCTTTCTTGATTAATTTCGATATATCCTGCCAAACAGGCCGTTATTTTCTTGTCGTCGAACAGTATTTCCACGTAAGTTGCAATCATTTCTGCATCAAATTTACTAGAAATAAACATTGCATTTTCGCCTTGAATCTTGTGTCGAATACAAATTTCGCCCGTTAGGATATTTGGGAGTGTATAAACAAAGTTGGCCGGACTTGGGAAATAGGCCGCTTTGTTGTTGAGCGTTTCTTGGTGTTTTGTATCCATCAATAAAGTGGATGACGAATTTCCGATAACGATTCCTACTTTTTCAGCAAGGTGCTGCTCGTTCAGTTTACAATTGTGGAGCAAAACTTCGGCCGCAAGAAAGCCCAACTTACTGAGGCTGTCCATCTTAAAATATTTAGGATAATCCAACTTTAGCTCCTTGTATAGGCTTTTAAAGCTTGTTCCAAAATTTAAATTGTCATCGAAACTAAATTGCTTTTCGAAATCAACAAACAATTTGTTTTGGCTAAAGAAGATATGTTTCACAATTTTAGTCATGCTGTTTGTGTTTTTGAAAAATGATAGCCGCATTTGTTCCACCAAAACCGGAGGCCGTTTTCAAAAAAGTATCTATTTTGTGGGTTTTGCTCTGCGATACGACAGAAATATTTTTTGAAACGCCATGATTTTCGTAGCCAAGTGTTTTTATCAATTTGTTTTCTTTCATTGACTCAATGGAAACTATTGATTCTATCAAGCCTGCTGCTCCAAGCGTATGTCCCCAAAAACCCTTCAAACTGTTCACCGGAACGCTTTCTAAATTGGCTAAACTCAATGCTTTACTTTCCATTTCGTCGTTGTAATCTGTGGCAGTGCCATGGGCGGAAATAAGATCTACTTTGTCGGCAGTAATTTTGGATTCGTCTAGCGCAGACTGGATAGCCAAAAACAATCCGTCGCCATTTCGCGAAGGTCCTGAAATGTGGTTTGCATCGTTGCTTGTGGCCGAACCTAATACTTGAATAGGAGAAGTATTTTCGCTGCACGACAAAACCAGCGCTGCAGCAGCTTCGCCCAAATTCAATCCGCTTCTTTCGCTATCAAAAGGTTTACATTGTTCGAGACTCAATGATTGAAAAGATTGAAAACCGGAAACAACAAACTCAGAGAGAATATCGGCGCCGGCAACAATCACGTTTTTAAATTTTCCTGTTCGGATCAATCTGCTGCCAACCGAAATAGCTTCGACACCGCTGATGCATGCATTCGAAATGACCAAGACTTTGTTCTCAAGTTTGAAAAACTCTTGAATGTATTCGGCTGATTTCCACAGAAAAACCCGCTCGTTTTCCCATTTACCTCGTTCTGTTTCTGCCAATAAATCAATATTTCCTTTGGTAGAAGAGATGATGACCAAAGTATTTTTTAAATCGATTGAAAAGTGCAAATTTTGAATGCTTTTCTGAACGACAAACAACAGTAATTTTTCGAAAAAAGTATATTCAGTTAAAAGATTTGGAAATTGATTTTCAAATTCATTTGCAAAACGAAGATGATCGATTTTGGAACCAAAAAATGCTTCGGGATAATATTTATGATCATGAATGAGTGCACTTCCGCTTTGAGCACCGTACAATTTATCCATATTCTCCTGGATGCCAAACCCAAGCGAGCTAATAAGATAACTTCCATGTACAAAAACTTCTTTCATGGGTTTAAATATAATTGTATTTCTTCTTCCATTCCAATACAAAATCCGGGATATTAAGCGAAAGTTCGCGCGAATCTAGGAAAAGAAAAACCTGAACCGTTCGTGCTGTAGCGATCATTTCGCCTGTTGATTTAAGTCGGATCACATAATCAAAAATTAATTTGGCCGCGGCCGAATCGACATAAACAGCCTCCACAAGCGCGGTATCGCTATAGCGCAACTGGCGTTTGTAATCGATGTCGATTTTTACGATTGGCGTTGCAAAGCCTGCTTTTTCAACGTCGCAATAGCCCAAACCATAACGCCTTCCAAAAGCTTCGCGGGCTTCTTCGAGGTATTTTACATAATGGCCATGCCAAACAATTCGCAAGCTATCAACTTCGCTAAAACGAATCGCAATCTCTATAGACTCGCTTAATTTGCTCATGGATTGGTATTCTTTATTTTTCTTAATTCTTGAAATACTTTTTTTTCTCTTTCGGCAATAACCAAAAGCAAGTCGGCTACTCCATCGTATGGATTTTCGAGTGTAGATCGTTTTTTGACAATACGTGCTGTTTCAACCGCAAACTCGCGCCATAAATCTCCAATTGCAGTCATTTCCATTGCCAAGTCGTGCAAGCTTTGTTGTTTTAGAATTCCGGACGATTCTTGCAAAAATGCGGCAAACATAAATCGAAATCCAGCGCCGCCGGTACCAATTTCTTCTTGAGAGCGCACAATTTGTCCGAGGTATTGTGCTGCCATGTTTTCACCCAATTTTTTGGGATATTTCCGCACTTGTCCGGCCAAATATCTAATTCCTTTGATACCAAACATGGGAAAAGGAATCGTAAGCATAGCTTTAGCCGTTTGGACTATTCCTCTTACAATGGCTTCGTTCAGATTGATTTTTTCGGGCAATTTTTCGGCCCAATACATATGACCTTTTGGTGCAAAAACGCCTCGTGCATAACGAACTCTGCGAAGCTCTTTATATGTTAAGCTTGTTGGCGTTTCCATGATTGGATCGCTAATTAAATAGTTTCCATCTTCTTTGCCATAAACGACCAGATTGTGGGCATTAAAATGAAAGCGGTATGGTTTTGGGAAATAAGTAAGATGATAAACGCCTACCAGCATTCCAACCGGAATTCCTTGTTCCAATTTTTTGTCCAATTCAAGCATTGCTTTATCGGGATTGGAAAAGCGTTTTCTTTTGATTTCGAATCCCAATCGTTTTGCTGCGCGCTTAAAAATAAGTCCGGGCAACGGCCTGAAAGTAGTCACAGGAATATGATTTACCTTTAGGAAAGGCAGATATGCAAAAAACAAACCAGAGCCAATTCCAAAAATCATGGGCTCGCTCAGGCTCAATCCATAATGTTTAAAAAGATTGGAAGTAACTCCATTTTCGCAATGTGCAGCTTGTTTATGCTCAAAGTTTATATTCATTTAGTTTAGTTCCTTGTTTTTGAGTAATGTTAGTTCTATATCAAAAGTTTCTGCATATTTTGCCAGAAGGACATGGCTCAATTTATCAAAATGTTTCATTTTTAAGTGTCTTTTTACAGTCCAGCGCCACAAACCCATGTAGGCCGCCAATATTTTAACGTCCATCAAATTTTTCTCCATATAATAGGCAATTGGACTCAAATTTCCGTTGATTACTTGTTGTTTTACTTTCTCGATGCGATGACCAACTTCGTCCCAGGCATCTTGCATAATTATATTTTTGGCTTCCCAACCAACGCTTCCAACGGTGGTGTATTTTCCATTTTCATCCAATGCATAACAAGGCTCTTTAAATTTTCCTTCCAACATATTGGCATCGTCTTGCGGGACTTCGTTTTTTTTCATAATTCATTTTATTTCAATGGGTTAATGAATATTTTAAATTCACCTTCTGCCATCAATTTTTCATCGAAAAAAACTTCTGCTTTCACCAAACTTGCATTCAAAACCGTATGCAGAACGCTTATTTTTGTTGAAATAGTGTGATTCGTCTTTGGCCGTTGGTAGATCGATAGATTTTTTATTGCACCAATAAAACCCAGTGGAACCGTATTAATATTTTGAATTGCATAGTAGCCTACGCCCAAAGCGGCCGTTTGAGCCATATTTTCGATTATCCCCGACTCTTCAAAAAACCCATCTTTGCAAAAGAGTGTGTCTTTTTGAGGAGAAAAGCTTGAAACATAAAAGCTGCTTGTGCATTCCAAGAGCGCATCAACGAATATCATGGGTGGACGCTGAGGCAGGTAGTTTGCTATTTCATTTGGCGATACGAGCATTTATTCAACGGTTAATGTTTGGGATTTCTTACCCCATTTAACACAAGTTGTTGTTACTTCTATTAAGTCGTCTTTTTTGATATTTTCGAGCTTATAAACAAAATCTTCGCCTTTCTTGTTTTTTTGATTTGTATAATTCTGATTGAGTGCTTCTTTGCCATTTACCATCACCACTACATTGCTTATATAATGATCGGCAACATCTGAAACTCCATGTTCAATATTTACCTGCAATTCTTGCGTTTTCAGGTCGAATTTTAAACTTAAACTTTTGGGTGGATGACTCATAGCCGTAAATAGAAAGAAAAAAAAGACAAGAATTAAACCATTTTTTTTCATTTTAACCTCCAGTGTTTTAATTAATTAATTGTGGATACAACAGATTTTATTTTATTTTAAAGGTAATCATTAATAAACTAGCATTCCAAAAGGATTATTCATTTTTATCAAACAACTGTTAACATACTAAACGCATAGGAAAATCGCGCCGATTCGGGAACCATCAAGAAAAGCTTTTCGCCTTTTTTTAGTCTTCCCGAATGAAACAATTCTTCCAACATGAGATAGATAGACGCAGCACCCACATTTCCTACACGATCGAGATTGGTAAACCACTTCTCGACAGCAATTTCGATATTTGTTTTTCGTGTTATTTCAACTATTCGAGAGCGGAAATATTCTGACGACAAATGAGGCAAGAAATAATCGAAATCGCTTGGACCAAACTGATGTTTTTCCATCACTTCGAGCATAAACTCATTGCCTTTTTCAATAATATTTTCGCCTAGAATTTTTACATCTTGTTTCAACGAAAAGATCGATTTTTCGGCCTGCTCATCCGGAGATAAATCGCGCCATGGAACGGTATTGCCATCTTCCAATTTATCAGAACCGGCATACATACAAGTTTTGAGTTCGTTTGCATAAGATTTGAACTCAATCCAATCAATTTGCAAGGATAGCCCTTTTGCATTGGGTTTGTTTTCCAACAAGGCTGCTCCGGCTCCATCCGACAACATCCAGCGCAAAAAATCTTTCTCGAAACCGACGATTGGATTTTCTTCCAGTTCAACCAATCGATCTGCTTCTTTCTTAAAATTTCGCGCATGCATCCAGGTCGATAATTTTTCGGAACCCGAACAAACAGCATTTTTCGAATTTCCCGAAAGTACCGAAAGGTATCCATATTTCAAGGCTTGCATACCGGCATTGCAACTCCCGGCAGCGGAAAGAATTTCGATTGGTTTTATGCCCAGCTCGCCTTGAACCATGCTGATGTGCGAAGGAATCATTTGATCGGGCGAAGTTGTTCCACCGGCCAATACTTCCATATCGGCCAATTGAAAATTCCCATTGGCCAAGCCACGAATTGCTTCTGCTGTAAGTTCGGCATTTGAATGTGTGCTGCTTCCATCTTTATTGATGGCATAGTAGCGCGTATGAATCTTGTTGTTTCTTAAAATTATTGATTTTGATTTTGATGGAATTCCTCCTATATAGCCTAAATAGTCTTCCAATTCGCTGTTTGGAACTGCTTGATTGGGTAGAAATTTAGATAATGCAGTAATGTAAACGTTTCCCACTATGTGATTGTTAATTATAGAGAACAAATATATTAATTTGTAACGAAATGATTACTTATTCATTGGAAGTAATCAACGATTTATTAACATTGAAAGCAATTTGTTGACACCATATTTTTTTAAATTCCTTGATAATGCTTGATATTAGCTCTAATTTTTTTATAATTGACCGGATAAAAAAGATAAAATAACAGCATAGCAATTGTGGAAACAAAATAGATCATAAAGAGCAAATAATATTTGAAAAGCTTTAAACGAAATTGCCGTTTCGGATTGCCTGCCTCTCCTTTTTTACGAACAAATTTAGCCCAAATTTGAAAAAGGCGTTTGGCTTTCTTTTCCATACTCATGAGGTGTGGAATCACTCTTACACCGCCTTGTTCCACTATTTTTATCTGTACTTCATTCAGTTGATCCGGAAAATGTTCAACAAGAATTTTTCCAAAAATTTCCGCTTGTTGAATATCTTGATCAGAAACGCCCGGTTTTGGAAAAATGCCCAAATAATTATCTTTTTTCCCATTCAGCATCCAATAAATGATGGTTACAACACTTATCAAATTCTGGGCTTTATCAAACAATACAAGGTGTCCGATATGTGTTCCTTTCGCCTTTTCAATAAAATAAGAAATACGATCGTGGGCTTTGTACCACATATTCCGACAGCCATTTATAGAAAATACGGGTGTGTTTTCGGCACATCTCAGAAAATCATCCGACATTAAAAAACTTGTTATGGGAATGGATGGCGAAAGATACCATACTTGATAAGCCAATAGAATAAGATCGTACTTTTGTTTTAACTCAGTAGGAAATTCGTTCAATTTTACCGGAGTTTCACTTACCGATTCCGGAAAAGCATCGTAAAATGTTTCGGAAGTCCAGGGAAACGGAAAAGCAGGTTCAGGAACAATAACATGAGAATAGAGCGCAAACTTATCGGGTTGGGCAATGAAAGGTTTTATAATATTTGAAACTATTTCGGTGAGCTGTCCGCTTTGCGAGTAACTTACAACAAGAATTTTCTGTTTTTCCATACCAAATATTGTTTATGAGTGCTAAATTTCTTCCCAAAAATCGTAAAAATTGAACCATTGTGTTGGATATTTCGCAACCATTTTCTCCAAAATTCCTACATATTCTTTTGCAATTTCACGCACTGTTTCTTCCCGTCGAGCAATGGTACTAAGAGGAGCATACGTTTTTGCATTGCTTGCATAAAAATGATACTTCTTCGCAGATTCTTTGAAAGCAAAAACAAAGCTGATTGGTTTATTAAATTTTGCAGCCAAATAAAAAGGACCATAAGGAAAGCGGGCTTTTTTGCCAAAAAAATCCATTTCAATTGTTTTTCCTAAAAACCGATCGCCATGAAGAACGATCAATTCTTTTCGATCGAGGGCTTTTTGGATTTCAATCAGGTGTGATAAATCGTCCTGAATGGCTATAATATTCATTTTCTTTTCCTGAATGGTTTCCAGTAGATTTTTGATTTGAGCTTTTTCGGCTTCCAGCATCAGAATATTTACTTTTATCGAAAAAATATCCAATAATTCGCTGGCAATTTCCCAATTTCCCATGTGAGCACCTATCAAAAAACCTCCTTCTTTCATGTTCTGAATTTGCTCTATACCTTGATGTGTATAGGAAAAACTCTTTGCGAAACCACTTAAAATGGCTATCTTATCGACCAATATTTGTCCAAACAAATAATTGTTTTCAATAATTTTGAAAAATGCTTGCTTGCGTGAACTAGCACAAACGCGAATGAAAAAAAGATATTGGTGTTCCTTCTTACTAAAAAGGACAAAATAGAAACTCACCACCCGCAAAAGGCCGTAAGCAACAAAAAGCGGAAAATATTTGATTAAGAATATAAAAATAGAATAGCCAAGCGAATTTCCTCTTGATTGACCTTTCCAGCCACTCATGATTTTAGCTTAATCGTTTTTGTATAAAATCATAAAACGCATCCAATGTTTTCACATCGGCCATTTCTTCGCCTTTAATTTTTATGCCAAACACATTCTCGACTACCACAACGATGTCAACAAAATCCAAGCTATCGATTCCAATTTCTTTCCAGGTAGCAGACGGAACCAGCAAGTCTTCATCTAATTCGAATTCTTCGATTAGGAATTCGTTAACGGTTTGTATTATTTCGGCTTTATTCATTGGATAATAATTTAAATTTTAGCGGTTAATGTGGAATTTCTATGCTTATAAATATTTTCATGGATGGAAATATCCTTATAAAGAAATTTCCGAAGATAAAATTTACATTTGCGAAGTTAATATTTTCTTAAAAAACGCGAAGCATTCTTTTGAAAAAATACAAAAAAATATATTGCACTTCCTATTGAAAAACATCTTTAATTTTGGCCTTCCTAAATTTATAAAATGGAACTAATCACAGACTGGGCAGAAAAGAAGCATATTATGCTCAAGTATGCCATCGAAAAACTAATGCCTGCCAATCAAATTTTCGGAATTAAAGTCCTTGAAATTAACAACGGCTATGTTTTTTTAGAAATCCCGTTCAAAAACGAATTTGTGGGCGACTTATTTAATGGTTTGTGGCATGGCGGAATTTTGGCTAGTGTTGCCGACACCGCCGGTGGTTTTGCTGTTGGGTCTATGCTCGAATCGAACCTTTATCGTGTCAATACACTCGAAATGACTATCCGGTACTTGAAAGGAAGTCGCAAAGATAAAACTGTTTTTGCCGAAGCGAATGTAACGCTTTGGGAAGACAAAATAGCAAAGTCACATATCGTTCTTTTTCAGGATGATAGGGAAAATACGGTATGCGAAATTGATTGCTCTTACATTGTTTTGCCTACAAAAAAATAGATTTTTATTTTTCGAAACGACTGATAATCAAGGCCGAATTTGTTCCTCCAAAACCAAATGAATTGGATAGAATTCTAGTTAAATTCGCTTTTCTTGTTTCTGGAATCACATTTATCTTGGCAGAATATTCGTCGGGATTTTCGAAATTAATATTGGGAGCAATAAAATCGTGATGCATCATCAATAAGGAATAGATAAGCTCACTTGCTCCGCCCATCCACATTTCGTGACCGGTCATCGATTTAGTAGAACTGATGGGTATTTTACTTCCAAAAATATCGAAAAGTGCTTTTGCTTCGTTGGCATCGCCTATGGGTGTTGAAGTGGCATGCGCATTCACATAGTCGATCTCTTTTGCCGTGAGTCCGCTGTCTTTTAATGCGTGATTAATGGCTCGCGACGGTCCATCCACATTGGGTTGGGAAATATGAGAGCCATCAGACGAAACGCCATAGCCAATTACTTCCCCGTAAATATTGGCTCCACGATGAAGTGCCGTTTCCAAATCTTCCAGAATGAGAGTAGCCGCGCCACCGCTGGGAACCAATCCATCTCTGTCTTTATCAAACGGACGTGATGCTTTTGATGGCTCGTTTTCGCGTGCCGAAAAAGCACTAAGTCCGTCAAAACTGCCCATCGAATATTTGTTTAGTTCTTGAGCACCGCCACAAACAATGCTGTTTTGCATTCCATTTTTAATTAAAAAATAGGCCATCCCAACAGAATGAGATCCACTGGCACACGCACCGCTTACAGTGAAGTTAATTCCACGCAATTTGTAAATAACGGAAAGATTCATGCTTACTGTTGAGTTCATCGATTGAAAAATGGCTCCTGAGCCCATGCGTGTAGTGTCTTTTTTTTCGCGAAGTGTATCGATTCCTTCAATAACAGCTTTGGATGAGGAATCGTTGCCATACAAGATTCCCACTTCATTGTTTGCAAAATAATCTTCATCCAGATGGGCCATTTTTACGGCTTCTTGTGTGCTCATGAATGCATAAAGCCCTTGCTCGGCCATTCCTATGCGCATTCGTCGGTCCAAAATACCTTTTAAAGCCGGTTCTTCGAGATAACCCGTTAGTCCGGATTGATATCCAAAATCTTTCCTTTCCTGATCAAAGATGATTCCAGACTTTCCTTGATACAAAGAATCCTTGACTTGATGGGTATTTTTTCCTAAAACACCGTACAATCCAAATCCGGTTATAACAACTCTTCTCTTCATTTGCGTTTCTACTTTTGGAAATTAGGTGTACAATCCTCCATTTATTGAAATTATTTGTCCGGTAATGTATTTCGCTTTTTCGGAAGCCAAAAATGCGGCTAAATCGGCCACTTCTTCGGCTTCGCCAAATCGACCCATCGGAATCAACTTTTTATGTTCAGTTTCATCCAAATCGACGGTCATATCGCTTTTGATAAATCCGGGAGCAATTGCATTTACGGTTACATTTTTTCGGGCAACTTCTTGAGCCAATGCTTTGGTGGCCGCAATTACGCCTCCTTTACTGGCCGAATAATTGGTTTGTCCGGCCAATCCTTTTAGTCCCGACAAGGATACAATATTTATAATTCGTCCGTTTTTATGGATGAGCATATCTTTAATTAAAATTCGACTTAAATAAAAAAATGCATTTAGATTGGTATTGATAACATGATTCCAATCCTCGTTTTCCATCCAGACCAACAAAGCATCTTTTCTTACGCCGCTGTTGTTTACCAATACTTGAATATATTCGCTTTCATGCTCACTTTTCCACCATCTTAATGCTTCTTCCACTTCCAACTGTATGCTTACATCAAAAGGCAAAAGAGAAGCTTTGCCTCCATTTTCCTCGATAATTTGCTTGGTTTTTTCGGCTTCTACGGTATTCGATTTAAAATTCAAAATCAACTCAAATCCGTCATGAGCCAAGGCGCTAGCAATGGCACGTCCAATGCCTCGGGATGCGCCGGTAACCAATGCATATTTTTTTTCGCTCATGGCTTTGTTGGTTCGAGTGGATTGTCTAACAAATAGTTTTTCATCCTTCTGATTTCCGGATATTTAATACTATCTTCCACGAATTTAGGAATAAGATTACGCATTTCAAAGAAGTGAAATTTGGTAAACTCAGATAATTTATCGCTAAAATTTAGAAAATCGACGGCTTGTAAAATGCTTATCATGTGAATAGCCATCACTTCATAAGAGTTGATAATCACTCTGGAACACATCAATGCAGCGTTGGTTCCCATGCTCACAATATCTTGATTATCGTTATTATTAGGAATGCTGTGAACATACATCGGATTCGACAATGTTTGGTTTTCTGCAACAGTGGATGTGGCTGTAAATTGAACTCCTTGCATGCCAAGATTTAATCCCAATTTTCCTAGGTTAACAAAAGGAGGGAGAATATTGTTCAATTTATTGTTCATCAAAAAATTAAGCTGTCTTTCGATGAGCATGGAAAGTTTCGTAATTCCTATTTTCAGTTTATCCATTTCGAACGAAACGTAATCGCCATGAAAATTACCTCCATGAAAAACATTTTTGCGTTCTACGTCTATCACTGGATTGTCATTCACGGAATTCACTTCATTGATTAAAACACGACATGAATTATCGATGGTTTCCAAAATAGGGCCAAGAACTTGAGGTACACAACGCAAGGAGTAATATTCCTGTACTTTTTCAAGAAAAACCGCTTGACCGTTCGTATTTCCATTGAAGAGTTTTTCTTCTCTCCGCTTTAGAAGCAGCGAACCATTCAGCATTTTACGCATCAAGGCGGCCACATCATTTTGGCCGGGATGAAGTTTTACACTATTCAAAGGTTCTGAAAAATGATCATCGTAGGATTCGACCAATTGATTGATCATAGAAGAAGAATAAACAGCCCAATGATAAAGTTTTCTTGCATTGAGGGTATTTATTATTCCTATTCCTGTCATCACTGATGTACCATTAATCAAGCCCAATCCTTCCCGAATATGAATTTCGATTGGTTTTAGATTGAGCATCTTAAACAATTCGGGCATTTCCCAAATTTTTCCTTCATACTCAGCTTCCCCTTCGCCCAATAAACCCAATGCTAAATGCGATAATTGAACTAAATCCCCGCTGGCACCTACACCGCCATGTTCAGGAATTCGAGGATAAATCTCTTGATTTAGAAATGTTTCTAATTGCTTTACAACGCTCAGATGAATACCCGAAAAGCCTAAAAGCAATGTATTCAAACGGGCTAGCATACTAGCTCTAACGTAGATTGTATCGATGAAATTTCCCGATCCGGAAGAATGGCTACGAATCAAGTTGTATTGCAGTTGTTTTATTTCTTCATCATCTACTTTATATTGAGCCATTGGCCCAAATCCGGTAGTGATTCCGTAAATAATTTTTCCTTTCGAAAATTCCTGCAAAAACTGAAAACTTTTTTGAACTCTTTGGATGGCTTCTTCAGAAATTTGCACTTGCTGCTTTTCGAGTACCACCTGTTCGAAATCTTGTATTGTTAAGGGATCTTGCCCTATGCGTATTCTCATGGTCTATGATAGTAAAAATAAGAAACAAATTTAAAATAAAATAGCTGAATATGGGTTAGTAAATGATTTATTTTGGTAATTTTTGGAGAATAAAAGCAATTTTTTCGGGTAAGCCAAGATTTCCATCAATCCAATTTATCTCAAATCCTTGCTTCTCCATCTTTCTAAACCAAGTCATTTGCCTTTTGCTGAATTGATGGATAGCGATATTTAATCGTCTGAACATTTCGTCGTAGGCAATTTTTCCTTCCAAATAATCGGTAACCCATTTGTATTCTAAGCCATAAAAGCTCAATTGTTCCGGTTTTAGTCCTCTTGTCAAGAGCCCTTGAACTTCTTCAATCATTCCGGAATTTAGCCTCTCTTCCAATCGTTCTGTAATGCGCATCTTAACAACTCTTCTATCAAAATCGATTCCAAATATTTTGGTTTCTATTTTTGGAAAATGAGTATCTATCTCGGGATTTTCGTTGTAATATTTTTGTATTTCGATGGCGCGAATCAGTCGTTCTCTTTCGGAGCTGTCGGTAGTATTGTGCAAAGTTTTCAATTCTTCAAGAATGCTGTGCAGTTCTTGATCGGCCAATAACTCCAATTCTTCGCGGAGTAATTCGTTTTTTGGTACATTCAGCAGTTTATAGCCTTTCAAAACACTTTCGATATACAAGCCCGAACCTCCGCATAAAATGGGCAGTGTGCCTCTCTCTTCAATGGCGTTGTAAACTTTCAAAAAATCCTTCTGAAACTCATACACATTGTATTCATATCCCGGATCAACAATGTCGATCAAATGAAAAGGAATTTTCGCCGAATCAATGGTATAATCCGCCAAATCTTTGCCCGTTCCAATATCCATTCCGCGATATACCTGACGAGAATCTGCGCTAATAATTTCACCGTTTAAAAGTGTGGCCAGATGAGCTGCTAGAGTTGTTTTTCCGGTGGCAGTTGGTCCTAATAATGTTATCATATTTTTTATTCTGAATGGGCAAAATTACTGTTTTGCTTTCTCTTGGCGAAGATAATATTCGAAATTTGCTAAAAGGGAGCGAATATTTTGCATGGATGACAGCTCTTTTAGGTTTGTATTTTCGGCCATATTGGTAAAATGATTCGAAAAATCGTTCCGAAAACTACTGAAATATAGAAAATTACGTTTCAAATATTCCATTTGTAGCTCTTCTGCCGGATCCGTTTCCTGCTTTAGAAATTGAATAATTCTTAATCCATCAACCAACGTTTCGCATGCTTTTATAAACTGTTTTTCTGATTTATAATTTGCTCTCAAGGCATCCCAAACAGTTTCTCTTTTCAATTGCATTTGAAGAAACTCAGTCATGGGCGTTTCCAGATCGTTCATATAGAGCGAAGAAAAACAATTGTAAGTAGTTTTTACTTTTTGGAACTGATAAAAAGGATAGATTGGATACGAGATCCAATCGCCCCGATTGCCCTTAATCATAGCCGGTCCTGTCCCAAAAACCACTCGTGACGAAAAGCGCGCTGCAGGATACACAATGACTGAATTCCAATTTTCGATTGTTCCAAATTTTCTCAATTTTTGTAAAAAATAAAAATCTTCGCCCGATTTTTTGGGAGCCAATCCTCCTACCCTTTTATATGTTTGAACTGTTGTTGCAATAGCCGAACCTAAAGCAGTAAATTGATAGGGATTATCAATCAATAGCATATTGATGGCATAATTTCGCATATAAATTTCGTAACGAAGAATGGCCATGTCCGCTTCTTTTTTATCAGTCAGACGATGGTAATAGGGATTTGAAAGTCCAACACTATTTGGTTTGGACTTAAAAAGAGCAATGAGCGATTCTAAATATGTTTTGGGATATTCGGTATCGGCATCAATGCTCACGATCAAGTCTTGCTCGTGCCCTTGATCGGCTGCAAAATCCATGGCTAGTTTTCGTGCCCAGCCAACACCACCTTGTTTTCCAATCCATGCCATTCCTTTGGAACTTTTATCAATAATGTGAATGGGAAAAGAAGTTTGAGTATTTAAAATTTGAATAGTTTTCTGATTGTCAACACATTGGTCTTGTTTGTCTTCCAAATTCCACCACTTCTCTTCTTGGTTTACACAAGCAATCAAACTGAAATGCGGATAAGTTTGATTTTCCAAATAGCTCAATAAATGGGGAATATTTTCCGATTCATTTAGAATTGGTAAGCACAGAAATATTATTGTTTCGCCCATACTAAAAAAAAGGCTGTTCGATTTGCCGAACAGCCTTCAAAAATACGATTTATTGTTTATTTAATAAACTCCGGCAAACGGCCTGGAGTCCAAATTGCACCGGCTTCATCGAGTTTTTTCTCAATCCTTTCCAATTCAACTTTTGCACTTTTTATCTTCTTCAACACGGCTGGAAACTCTTCTACAAGAATTTCGTAATTGCTGATTGCTGTTTGTGTTGGTGCCGAAGTTGATTGCCACAAACTGGTAACAATTATTCCAAAACGTTCGTTCAAAGGCACTTGCTCAGGCAAAACTTCCTCTTGACTGGCTTTTGCAGGAGTACCGTTGTAGGCAAAAGTGATGGCATTCAATTCTTCTGAAAGCAATTTAGCATGCTGTGCCAGTTCAAATGAACAGCTTGGTGTGTTGTGGATGGATTGACGAACTTGAACAACTTTGTTTTTCATTTCGTTCAAATAGCGTTCTGCTCCGTCCATTGTCTTTCCTAAATCTGCAACTTGCTTTTGGAAAGCCACCAAAGCGGCTCTATCGGTTGCTCCTAAAGTGGTGTTGTTCAAAACTTTCGCATTAAACGCAAGTGGTTCGGCTAAAATTTTATTTTCACCATCAAAAACAAGCGACATTTTTACATTGTAAGTTCCGGGCATAGCCAACATTCCATCAGATCCATTTTCGCTTGTACTAAATTCAGTAATTGGTCGGCGAGGTGGATTTATTCCTTGATATTTTAAATTCCAAACTACCCGGTTGATTCCGGCCGATGCCTTTTTGTAGATATTTTTCACTACATCGCCATCCGAATCGGTTATGGTAAATACCAAATAAGGATCCAATTGGTTTTCCTCCGCCTTGAGTTGTTCTTTGTTTGGCTGTGGAATGGGTTTTCCTTCTTTAAACAATTCAGCTTCTTTTTTCTCTCTGATCTGCTTCAATGTTTTAGGTACTTCTTTTAAATAATAAGTGATAGTGGCGCCAAATTCTGGATTTACTCCATAATAAACAGTAGAACCTTGTCCATAACGTTCGCCCGATTGCATATACATCAATGCATCTTGCGTTGGGAATAGAAAGGCTTCTTTTGTCAACAATTCCTCATTTACATCGCGCAAAGCAGAATAATCGTCTAAGATGTAAAAACCACGTCCGAAGGTGGCAATAACCAAATCGTTCTCGCGTTTTTGGATTGTAATATCTCGCACGGCGATATCGGGCAAGCCTGCATCGAATTTTTTCCACGATTTTCCTTCATCTACACTGAAAAAGAAACTAAACTCGGTTCCTACAAAAAGAAGGTTTTCTTTCACAAAATCTTGTTCAATGGTGTGAATGGAACCATTCTCTGGAAGATTGTTGGCAATTGAAACCCAAGTTTTGCCTTTGTCGCTACTTTTTAAGATATAAGGTTTGAAGTCATCGCTTTGCGTATTGTTGAAACAAACGTAAACAACATTTTCGTTGAAACGCGAAGGTAAAATATCACTTACAAAAGTATATTCGGGAACTCCCGGAAATTTAGCTGTTTTGGTCCACGTTTTTCCTCCATCGTCTGTTACTTGTACCAATCCATCATCCGTACCGGCATATATCAAGCCTTCTTTCAAGCTCGACTCAGCCAAAGAAACAATTGTTCCCCACAATGAAGTTGACAAATCTTTTACCACTGCATTGGAAGGCCAGTATTTTCCCATAAACGGAAACTGATTTCGATCTTCATTGCGTGTGATGTCTTCGCTTATTTTTACCCAGCTATTTCCTCTGTCAGTTGATTTAAACACCTTATTTGCAGCCATATAAATCGTTTGACCATTGTGCGAACTCAGAATCATCGGAGCATCCCAATTCCATCGATAGGTGTCTTCGCCTTTTAATGGAGCAGGTTTAATACTTGTTGCTTCGCCCGATTTCTTATCATAGCGAAAAGCATTTCCATATTGATATTCTGAATACACAATATTCGGATCATTTGGATCAACGGCTTGCCAAAATCCATCTCCGCCAATGGTTACTTCCCATTCGCCCAATGAAACTCCAGCTTCGCTGATGTTCTGGTTTGGTCCGCCATAACTGTTGTTGTCTTGCGTTCCGCCAAATACCCAATAGAAAGGAAACGAATTATCCACAAAAACTCTGTAAAACTGAGTAACAGGAAGATTCGATTTGAAAACGTAATTACTTCCACCATCAAAACTTTCATAAATTCCACCGTCACCACCGATGAAAATATGGTTTGTATCTTTGGGATCAATCCACATAGCATGATCGTCCACATGGCGTGCATTGTTTCCGAGAACGGTCCAGTTTTTGCCACCATCAACGGTTTTTCTTGTTCTGGTTTCCAAGGAATAAACTACGTCCACATTTTTAGGATCTGCAACAATGGTATTGTAGTATTGACCACTCGATGCATACGAATTCATTTTGGAAAAAGAAGCACCCCGATCTGTTGAGCGAAAAAAACCTCCTTGATCTTCTTGTGCTTCAATAATCAGATAGATTACATTGTGATCGACTGGAGAAATTGCAATTCCCATTCCGCCCATGTCTCCTTTTGGAAGGCCATTGGTAAGTTTATTCCAATTCGCACCGGCATCGGTTGACTTATAGACCGCTGTTTCTGGGCCACCGCCAATTTTTCCGTAAATATGTCTTCTTCGTTGTTCGGAAGTGGCATACATCACATCCGAATCGCAAGGATCGATTACCACATTGTTGATTCCGGTATTTTCCGAAATTTCCAAAACTTTTGTCCAGTTCTTTCCACCGTCCATTGTTTTGTAGAGTCCACGTTCGCCACCGGGTCCCCATGCGGAGCCTTCGGCAGCAACAAAAACGATGTTTGAATTTCGAGGATCGATAGCAATCATTCCAATTTGACGACTTTCTTTAAGGCCCATGTTTTTCCATGTTTTTCCACCATCTTCGGTTTTATAAACGCCATTTCCGTAGCCTAATGCACGTTGATGATTATTCTCGCCTGTACCGGCCCAAACAACATTTGAGTTGTTCGGATCCATCTTGAGCGAACCAATGCTGTAAGCGCCATTTTTATCAAAAATTGGCGACCAAGTGGTTCCATTGTTCACCGTTTTCCAGATATGTCCGGAGGCTACTCCAACATAATATTCGCTGGGGTTTTTAGGATTTACAGCAAAATCAGCAATGCGGCCCGAAGTAAAAGCCGGCCCGATGTTTCGCCATTTTAAGCCGGAAAAAGAAGTTTTTTCAACAGCCGATACTACATTGGTTTCGTCTTTGTCTTTTTTAGCTGCAAAAACAGAACTTGAGAAGAGTAAGGAAACAATAAGCAATTGTTTTAGCCTTAACTTCAGCAATAATTTGGGTTTGTGATTCATTTGAACAATTTTAATGATTAATTATTGAATGATATTATTTATTTGGATTAGGTTTATCTCCTTTTTCAGATTTTCCGATGCTCTCGCGCATTGCTGTATCTGCTTGAATATTTTGGAATTTGTAATAGTCCATAATTCCTAGGTTTCCATTTCTGAACGCTTCAGCAATTGCTTTCGGGATTTCTGCTTCAGCAAGAATCACGGCAGCACGTGCTTCTTGCGCTTTGGCTTTCATCTCTTGTTCAAGGGCAACAGCCATCGCTCTGCGTTTCTCGGCTTGCGCTTGCGCTATATTCTTATCCGCATTGGCCTGATCCATTTGCAAAACTGCTCCAATATTTTTTCCAATATCGATGTCTGCAATATCGATAGATAAAATCTCAAAGGCTGTTCCGGCATCCAATCCTTTGGCTAAAACTGCTCTGGATATTAAATCCGGATTTTCTAATACTGCTTTGTGGCTAATAGCAGAGCCTATTGTAGAAACCACACCTTCGCCTATTCGGGCTAAAACAGTTTCTTCGCCAGCACCACCAACCAATTGTTTGATATTCGCCCGAACAGTAACACGAGCCTTTGCAATAAGCTGAATTCCATCTTTTGCAACGGCTGTAACCGGAGGCGTATTAATCACTTTTGGATTCACCGACATTTGGACTGCTTGAAATACATCGCGACCAGCCAAATCGATGGCTGTGGCAGTTTTAAAATCGAGTCCCATATTTGCTTTATCAGCAGAAATAAGTGCTTCTACCACATTTTTTATTTTTCCTCCAGCAAGATAATGAGCTTCCAAGTCGTCGCGTTTTAAATCCAAGCCCGCTTTTTTTGTAGTAATCATGGCATTTACGATGATTTTGGGTGGTACATTTCGCCAACGCATCAATACCAATTGTATCAATGATACTCTAACACCGGAAACCAAAGCCGAAAACCATAAGCCAATGGGTATATACACAAATAATATCCATAAACTCACTACAATCGCAATGATAATCCCTAAAAGAATTCCTACACTTTGTTCCATATTTTAATTTATTAGTTTATTAAAAATTCTATTATATTTTTTCGACATAAATTTTGTTTTGATCGATGCTTATAATCCGAATCAGGCTATTCGGATCAATAAAATCGCCATAAGTGGACACTTCTATATACTCATCGCCAAATTGTGCTTTTCCCATTGGATTGATTCGGGAAATGCTTTTCCCTTCATCTCCAACTTCATATTTTTCCGCACCTAAATTCGCTTTAGAATTGATGCTTGTTGAAAGCATTGCTTTTTTCCATGTTCGGGAACGGAGCGACAAGACAAGCAATGCGATACTAACCGCAGTAGTCCCGATCAAACTTACTATTCCCCAGGAAGTTCCATAGAGTACAAAGGTTTGATATACACTTAGAACCAGGGCAACTAATCCAATTATCCCAACAAAGGAAGTTCCAGGTATAATCAAAAGCTCAAGGATTAAAAAAAGAATACCTAAAGCAATCAAGATTAAAATTATAATCCAAGACATACAAATTTAATTTCCGTAAAATTAAGAAAAGAAATGGGATTAAAGCTATGAGAGAAAGCTCTTTTTTGTAATTCGATAGAAAGGCAAAGAAAAAAAAATAGAAGGCTGTAGATTGAAATGATTAATCGATGCTAACAGTTAGATCTCTGCGCGAAAGTTCTTCGAACATGGGTTTTAAATTCGTGAAAGAATCGGATTTCACGGCGCACTTCCCTTTGTAATGAACAATCATGGCACATTGTTCGGCTTGCAGCTCATCGTGCTTGCACACTTCTATCAAAGAACGAATGACAAAATCAAAAGTATTGAAATCGTCGTTGAATAAGATTAATGATTTGTTCTTATCCAATAATTCATCGTTTTCAAGAAGCGGATTTTGTTTTTCCCGTGTCATGCTGCAAAGATAATAAAAATAGAATTTATTTTGCGAAAGATGCTTTTGTTAATCATTTGTTACCATTTTTTTTGAAACAGAATCGAATTATCTTTGCAAGTACAATGAATATCTTTGATTTTCAAAATAGATTAAAAAATGCACTTACCGCCGAATTACCGGCTTGGAATGCGCATAGTCGGTTGGCGCCTAAAGAAAGACTCGAAAGTTTACGGCCAATTAATTGGCCTAAAGACGCAAAACAAAGTGCTGTTTTGGTAGTTTTGTTTGTTGAAAATGAACAAGTGCATGTATTGTTTATTTTGAGAAGCATTTATGATGGAGCGCATAGTGGTCAAATTTCCTTTCCTGGCGGCCAAAAAGAGGAACATGATTTGGATTTAATGAGTACAGCATTGCGTGAGTGTGGCGAAGAAATTGGCTTGTATTTATCTCCAAGTCAGGTTCTTGGAAAACTTTCCGAATTGTATATCCCACCCAGCAATTTTCTTGTATCTCCGTTTGTAGCTTTTATCGAGAATATGGAACAACTTCAATTGGATTCGAATGAAGTACAAGAAGTTTTTCAGGTTCCCATTTCGGCTTTACTCAATCAGGATAACTTTCAGATAAGAGCCGTTATTTCAAGAGGAAACAGAACTTTATCGGCACCCTGTTTTTATTTAGAAAACAAAATTATTTGGGGAGCTACTGCAATGATATTAAACGAGTTACTAACAGTTATTGAAACAAATAATTTATTAGAAATCGTA
>DMBV01000150.1 GCA_003445975.1 Bacteroidales bacterium | reverse complement strand
GCCGAAGGAATTGGAAGACCTTCTTCGGCAAAAGCCCAATCGGGTTTTCTCCAGATTGGATTCACTATTTTACCTTTCACTGTAAACACACCTTTTGGGGTTTCAAAAACCCATTTTTTATTATTTCCATCTTGAAGTTCGATATAACTTCCTGTCGAACAAATTCCGGTCCTTGTCAGTTCTTTATTTTTGTATAATTTGAACGAATTATCGGTTGTATTGATAATCATATAAGCCCCACCGGGGATTAATTTGTCCATTTTCAATTCCAGAGCAATTACATCTTTTTGTAAAGCTTTGTAGCCCATTTCAACTTTGGCTTCCGAATTGATCTTTACTTTTGAATGCAATTGAGTATGGAAATAACTGTATTGAAGGGAAGGAACCAGAATTAAACTAGCCCAAACAAAAAACAGTAATCCTCCAATAATAACGAGCGAAAGTAAACTCCCTTGAAGAATCTTATTTTCAAAATTTATTTTCATCTGTTTATATTTTGTTTTTTAATTGTCAAATGTACCAATGGGAAACTTTCTGTAAAAATCACCATTCTTTCATCCTTGTTTGTGGAATATTTTTGAATGGCTCGTTTCATATGTTTTTGATTTGATTTCTTACTGCTTTAGAAAAATTGAACTCTGTTCTTGTTGATGATTCGTTGAATAATGCGGTACATATCAATTTTATTGATTTAGATAATCTTTTAAAGGTCTTTCGGATCCGATAATGAATACCGGGGTGTTCAGCTGTACCATGCCGCAGATTTTGTCCATTTCTTCATTTTTTAGTGCAATGCATCCTTCCGTCCAATTTACACCTTTTCCTCCAAATCCATGGATTTGAATTAAATCTCCAATCTTTGCCCTTTTCGAAATTGCTCCTTTTCTTACCAAAGCAGCGAATTCTTTTTTATCCTCTTCATTGGGATAATTGAGCAACAAAGATTTGTAAAATTTTGTTTTGCCGCCATTTTTTATCTGAATAATTCTATAAATTCCTTCAGGTGTGGCGTTGTCGCCTCTGTATTGTTTGTCGCCAATCCAATTTTTGCCAAATTCGGCCCTGTATTGTGCAATCGTTTTACCCGATTTCAAAACATAAAGAGTTGATTCCAGTTTGCTGATCAAAATAACAATTTGGCCTTTTCGGGATAATTGACGTGCTGTTTCAGCATTTCGTTGCCAAGTGGGAAAGTGTTGGTAATAATTGCTTAGTTTATTTTTTGCTAGCTTTAATGCCTGACTTATGAGTCTTTCAGCTTCTCTGGCTTCGTTTTGCGTTTCATAATATTGCTTCTTGCCAAAAGTGTCGCTGGCTTCACTGTATTTTATTCTTGCTCTGGCCGATTGTTTGAAGGTTTCCATCGGCAAAGGCAAGTTCTTGTAAGTACTTTCGAATTCTTTGAGCTGAATTTCGACTCTTTTTAATTGAGCACTCAATTTTAGACTAACAGAATCTTTTTCAATAGAAGCACCTTTTCCGGCTTCAACACCCAATGAAGCGGCTTTGTTGGCAAGGAAGCGTACTTTTGTAAAATCGCGCGAAATGAAAAATCTTTCATTTTGAATAGCCCATTCTGCCATAGCTAGCTTCAGGTTTTTTTCAGAAGCTAAAAAAGTCTCTCTGGCATATTTATCTGCTTCTGCTTTCTTGGCTTCCGAGATGGACTCAATCGCGTTTTTTATTTCATCGTTGGGTAGTGTGTTAGTAAAATAAATGTAAGTAGCATAGGCTATGAATCCAAACATGGCTAAGCCAATGAGGATAAGCGAAATAAAAATTCTACGTTTGGTTCTTTTTTTCATTCAAAAAAAAAGCCGGGAAAAAATTTCCCGGCGATTAAATCAGTTTGTGAGATTAGTTCTTTTTGTTGTATTTTTCAACAACTGTAGTCAATTCTACTTTGATAGCGTTTGCTTTTTCTAAAGTAGCGTTTGCTTTGCTTTGAGCACCAAGTAAATCTCCGCTTTCAAGCAATGCTGGAATTTCAGCAGCAGCAGCGTCGATAACGCTTAAATCGCCTTTGATAGCTTCGATAGCAGCTTTGCCTTCTTTTCCTTTAGGAGCGCTTTCAACCAATGCAAGGTTTTCAGCAGCCAAAGTTTGAAGTTGTGCAATAGCAGCGTTTACTTCGTTTTTAATCTCTTCTTTTCTAACTGCTGTTTTGCCTTCTAACTCAGTAGCAGAAGCTGTAACAGAAGCTAATTTAAGTTTTACATCGCCATAGCTAGCAAACATTTTTGATTTTTGTGTTTCAATTTCAGCATTGATTGCATTCATTGAATCTTGAACTGCTGCGAATTCAGCTGATAAATAAACGTCAGCTTGAGCAACTCTAGCTAGTTCGATTGCAGCGTTTGCTCCATCAACTTCAGCTTGAGGAACTTTAGCGCAACCACTCATAATTAGTCCTGATAAAACGAGGGCAAATCCAAATAGATACTTTTTCATAATTTCAAATTAGTTGTTATAAATTTATTTAATTAAAGATTTTGATTCTTTTATTCATGTATTAAGACGAATTGATTTACGGAAGTAACACATGGAACGAAAAAAAAATGTAATTTTATCTCCTCAAACGTACATAAGTACTTCAGATTAATGAATAAGTTGATATATAACAAATTAAGTGATGATGAGCTTCTTCATAAAATTGTTTATGAAGAAAAACTTGAGCTTTATGAGGTAATATACAATCGATATATTCAGAAAATAACCGATAAATCATATAGTTTTTTAAAAAATAAGTCATTGGCCAAGGAATTTGCCAACGACATTTTGATAAAAGTCTATGAGAAATTGCCAAAATTTAAAGGCAATTCAAGCTTTTCTTCCTGGCTTTATTCCATTACCTATAATTATCTGATCGATTATTTGCGAAAACAAAAACATCTGCATTATCCAAGTTGGAATACAGCAAACGATTTGCCCGAAATTATTGACGAATCCACCCTTGAGCTTGCTGAAATAGATTACGATAACTTGATGCTGGTATTTGAAAAAATACACCCGGAAGAAAAGGCTTTGCTGCTAATGAAATATCAAGATTCGCTTAGCCTGAAAGATATTGCATCCAGTTTGGTTATTAGTGAAGACGCTGTTAAGATGCGGCTCAAGCGCGCTCGCGCCCGCGTTATCTATTTATATCACAAGGAATTTGATTGAAATTTTTCCGAAGACTTAGGTTACTTTTTGTCTTTTATCCGTCTAATATACTAAAATGCAGTTGGATGAAAAGAATAATTAAGAATCTATTTAAACCGTTTTTTAAAAATGTTCCTGAAAACATTGAAAAGGAATTGTTTAAACATTTTCCTAAGGCAATAAATGTTGATTGGAATAAGGGGATTGATGCCTACGAAGCTGTATTTTATATTGAGGATGTAGAATATATTGCTAAAATCTCTACAAATGGGGAGATGCTCATGTTCAAAAAAAATCTTCGTATTAGCGAAGTTCCCGAGCTTATCCAAAGAAACAGCAAAGACTTTGGGGAAATTATGAGCGCTATCGCCATTTATACTGGCGAAAATATCAGTTTTGAATTGATTATCAGAACACCTCAACTTGTTAGGTTTATGCTGCTTTTTGATTTCGCCGGAAATCTTACCGAAAAAATGACCGTTTAACTGTTATTGCATTATACCTAAGCCATTTCCAAACAAAAATTTAATAAATCTTTAATGCTTACTTATAAATCAATCGACTCGTGCAGTATGTTTATACTAAAAGATAGCCTGCCATCCACTGATATTTAGTATGTTTGCATAATAAATCTACTAGAATAATTCTCATGAAAGCGCAAGATACTGTTGGATATCAAGTTAAAACTACTTGGCAATCTATTGCCAAAATGTACAATCGATTAACTACCGAGTATGGTTTTTCTCAAGCCGTCGGGTTTGTATTGATCAATGTAAAAAAGGGAGGCGTTCCGGTAACTAAAATTGCTCCAAACATGGGAATTGAGGCTACAAGTTTGAGTCGCTTGCTCAATAGCATGGAGGAGAAAGGCCTCATTGTTCGTGAAAAAGATTTAATTGATAAAAGAGTCGTCAATCTTCACCTTACAGAAAAAGGATTAGAGCTTCAGAAAATTTCCAAACGAATTGTACTTGAATACAATAACTATATATTTGGCCATTTTACGCAAGAGGAATTAAAAACATTCTTTAGAGTGATTGAAAAAATCAATGATTTGACCAACGACATCTCGAGCGAATCTTCGATTGTATAGTTATTTATCTCCTTTTTGAATCCTTTTTATTTTTCCTGAAATTTCGAGGTAATTGTTTTATTTTTGTAGTCTAACCAAAAATTTAATACCATGAAATTTAATTTCATTCATTCTTTACTTTTTGTACTACTCTTGCCAATCACCATGGCGGTGTCCGGACAGATTATCACAACAGTACCAGATTTTCCAACTGCCGAAAATTCTGTCATAATCACCTACAATACAGCCGAAGGAAATGCCGGATTGGCAGGATATACAGGCGATATTTATGCACACACAGGTGTAATAACAAATTTAAGCACTTCGGCCTCTGATTGGAAATACGTAATTGCAGATTGGAACGTAAATACCGATAAAGCTAAACTTACTCCAATTGGTGGCGGATTATATCAATTGACTTTAAGTCCATCTATCCGTGAATTTTATGGAGTGCCTGCAAGTGAAAAAATCCTTAAAATGGCTTTTGTCTTTCGAAATGCCGATGGATCAAAACAGGGAAAGACTGTTACAGGTGGCGATATCTTTGTCGATGTGTATGAAACTGGTTTAAATGTAAATTTCGAACTTCCTTCAACTCCCGAAGTGTTGGTCGAATTAAACGGAACAATCGACGTAAAAGCAAATTCGTTGTCGGCCGATAGTTTGGCATTGTATGTCAATAATAATTATCTAATTTCAACTACATCTTCCACACTTAGCAAAACCATTACCGCTGCGCAATCAGGAAAATACTGGGTCAAAGCCATTGCCTATGCAAATAGTGGCGTTGATACCGCTATTGATTCATTTTATTACTTCGTTCGCCCAACACAAGTTATTGAAGCACTTCCGGTAGGCATTATTGATGGAATCAATTACATCAACGACAATACAGTTGTGCTTTGTTTGTATGCTCCCAATAAGAATTATGCATTTGCCATTGGCGACTTTTCCGATTGGGAAGTGAATGAAGCCGTTTATATGAAAAAAACTCCCGATGGGAAACGATTTTGGGTGCAATTAGACAATTTAATCACACAAAAACCCTATATCTATCAATATCTGATCGATGGAAGCGGACGATTTGCAGATTATTATTGCGATCAGGTAAGCGATCCCTGGAACGATAAATACATTGATGTTATAACTTATCCAAATTTGCCACTCTATCCCGAAGGAAAAACAAGTGGCGTTGCTTCCGTATTTACCACTGGTCAAACAGCTTATAATTGGCAAGTTGATCAATTTGTAAAACCAAAGATTACGGATTTGGTTATTTATGAAACGCTCATCCGCGATATTACAACAAAACATTCTTACCAAGCTTTGATCGATACAATTGGCTATTTCAAACGTTTGGGAATTAATGCTATTGAGCTGATGCCTGTAAACGAATTTGAAGGAAATTTGAGCTGGGGCTACAATCCCGCTTTCTATTTTGCTCCGGATAAATATTATGGAACAAAGGATGCATTGAAAGCATTTATTGACGTTTGTCACCAAAACGGAATTGCTGTTATCATTGATATGGTGCTCAATCATTCCTATGGTTCAAATCCGATGGTTCACATGTATTGGGACGAAGTAAACAATCAACCTGCAGCAAACAATCCATGGTTCAACCAAGTTTCGCCCAATACTGTTTTCAATTGGGGCTATGATTTTGATCACGAAAGCGAGGATACCAAAGCGTTTGTAGATAGGGTCACTTCTTATTGGATAAACCAATACAAAGTAGATGGTTTTCGTTTCGATTTTACCAAAGGATTTACAAATACAGTGGGCGATGGCTGGGCTTATGACGCGAGCAGAATAGCAATTCTTAAACGAATGGCCGATAAAATCTGGACAGCAGATCCCAAATCTTACGTAATTCTCGAACATTTTGCTGATAACAATGAAGAAAAAGAATTGGCCAATTATGGTATGATGGTTTGGGGAAATATGAACGGAAAATTCAAAGAAGCACATCTTGGTTTTACAGCCAACGGAAATTCTGATATCAGTTGGGCATCGTATCAAACAAGAGGTTGGAGTACACCCAATTTGGTGGTTTATATGGAAAGTCACGATGAAGAACGCCAAATGGTTTATGCTAAAACTTGGGGAAATACCGATGGTGCCCTTTACAATATCAAATTGGAATCAATTGCTCTAAACAGAATGAAATTGGGATTCGTTTTTGATTTTATGATTCCCGGACCAAAAATGCTTTGGCAGTTCGAAGAACTTGGCTATGATTTGTCTATCAACTATCCTTCGGGCGAAGATTATGATCGTTTAACCGCCAAACCACCAAAATGGGAATATCAGTTTGATACACGCCGTAAAAGTATCTATACGCTCGTTTCATCACTTTCTGCATTAAAAACGAAATTGGAAGCTTTCGAAACAACAAATTATAATTTAGACGTTTATAACGCACTCAAACGTGTAAAACTGAATAGTACCAATCTGAATGTTGTTGCTCTAGGAAATTTTGACGTCTTTTCAGGAAATATAATAGGTAGTTTTCAGCATACAGGAATATGGTATGAGTATTTTACAAAAACAACTTTGGTTGTGAGTGATGTAAATATGACCATCAATCTAGCAGCGGGCGAGTATCGCTTATATACCGATTCTGAAATTACTGCCGAAGATTTAACTTTAGGCATAGACACTCCACTGTCAGCTACTAATGATTTTGTTGTTTTTCCGAATCCGGTAAGCAATATTCTAACAATTTCGACTGCTTCGGAATCAAATGCGAAAGAGTGGAAAATCTATTCTATTCAAGGAGTTGAAGTATTGACCGGTTCTTGGAATCATGGAAATACACAAGAAAGTGTTGATCTTTCTTCCTTGAAAACGGGTATATATATTTTGAATCTGGTTTCTTCAAATGGAGTTCAATCAAATCAAATGATCATTAAGCAATAAAATAGATGCGAAAACGAAGCTTGGTTTTGATTTTTATTTTTGGAGTATTTGCGCACTTAAGTGCGCAAATAGCTCCTTCAAGATATTTAGTAAAATTCACCGACAAAGAAGCTTCGCCCTATTCAATTGCGAGCCCACAAGTATTTTTAAGTCAGCGCGCTCTCGATAGACGTGCTAAATTTGGAATAGCTGTCGATCAATCGGATATTCCTATCGATCCGGCTTATATTCAGGCTGTAGTAGCCAATGGAGCCAAACTCCTGATTCAAGTGAAATGGTTGAACGGAATTCTGGTTCAAACGGATTCGCAAAGTGTGTTGGATGCCATCAACGCATTGACTTTTGTTACAACCATTGAACCAATTAAAAAGAAAACATCAAATTTTAAGCAAAGCGATAAGTTTTTTGTGACAGAAGATTCTGAATTGAACAAATCTACATTTGCCGATCCAATTTATGGAGATGCTTTCAATCAAATAAATATGGTAAATGGGATTTTGTTGCACCAAGCTGGTTATAAAGGAAACGGATTGGTAATAGCCATTTTGGATGCGGGTTTTTTGAATGTCGATGTGCGTACAATTTTCAGCTCGCTCTGGGCAAACAACCAAATTTTGGGGACTTATAACTTTGTCGATCCATCCATAAAGAACCTTTTTACGAACATTAATTCGCATGGAACCTTGGTTTTATCCGTGATGGGCGGAAAATTGCCCGGTATTTTTCTTGGAACTGCCCCGGAAGCCAGCTATTGGTTATTGAGAACGGAGGATGTTAATTCGGAATTTTTGATTGAAGAATACAATTGGATGGCTGGTGCGGCTTTTGCCGATAGTGCTGGGGCCGATATTATTAATTCGTCATTGGGATACACTGAATTTGACGATTCATTTTACAATCACTCATGGACAGATTTGGATGGAAATACAACACCTATTACCAAAGCAGCCGATTTCGCCGCTTCTAAAGGAATCTTGGTTGTAAATTCTGCAGGAAATTCGGGCGATGATTCTTGGAAATATATCAATGCTCCTGCTGATGGCGATAGCGTATTGAGTGTTGGAGCTGTTTATGCGAATGGAACAATTACGTCATTCAGCTCGTACGGGTTTGATTGGGATTCGAGAGTAAAACCAAATATCGTGGCGCAAGGAGGAAGTACAGTTTTGGCAAACGAATATACGGATGCGGTAAAAACAGCCAATGGAACTTCTTTTTCGTCGCCTTTAATTGCCGGAATGATGGCTTGTTTATGGCAATCGAATCCAAATGCGTCGAATATTGAATTGATTCATGCCGTAGAACAAAGTTCCTCAAAGTATCTAATTTCGGATAATCGATACGGTTATGGAATACCAAATTTTGAAAACGCCAAAGGAATACTTGGTATTTTCGACAATTGGAATGTGGAAAATTCAATTCAAGTTGTTCCAAATCCTATTTATAAGTCTGGTTTGGTGCAATGGAATTCGGAAAAAACACCTTTTCATTGGATCGAATTGATTGATTTCCAAGGCAAAATAGTTCTTAGAGCGGAGTTTAGCGAACAGACTTCTGTTTACAATCTTGGCATGGAGAATTATAAAGCTGGAATCTATTTTTTGCGCTTGGGAAATTCTTTCAATACGGTAAGCAAAAAAATTATTAAAATAAACTAAGCGGATTTCTTCTCGTTAAAAGTTCTCTTATTTGCCCTTAAATTTTGGTTTTCTTTTTTGCAGAAAAGCTTGTTTGCCTTCTTCCATATCTTCGCTGGTATAGGCAATGTGGCGCAGTTGATTAATTTTTTCAAAAGTCCCAGATTCAATGGGGCGCGATTTACTCAACAAATTTAATTGTTGCTTCGTTACTGCAATACTCAAAGGAGAGTTTTCGGCAATCTGATTGGACAATCTATAGGTGAATTCTTCTATTTCATGTTTATGGATCAGATGGTTTAGAATGCCCAATTGAAGCGCTTTTTCTGCACTGATTGGCTGAGCAGTATAAAACATTTCTTTTGCAATGTTGATGGGAACTCGATTGAGGAAATTCAATATGCCGGTTGCATTGTAAGGGACTCCCATTTTTGCCGTTGTAATGGCAAAACTCGTTTTCGAAGTCCCAACTAATAGATCGCAACTAAAAGCCAAATCGCATCCTCCGCCCCAAACGCTGCCATCTAACATGGCGATAACGGGTTGTGGGAATTCTTCAATCTTTCGCATCAGCTTTTCCAGCGGATTGTTGTATGGAAGTGGATCTTTTCCCGAATTGGGCAACGCATGTATATTCGAACCGGCACACCAAACACTTGACTCAGGATTGTTTCGTATCACAACCACACGAATATCGTCTGAACTGCTTATCGTATCAAAAGCGGCACAAAGCTCGCTCAATACATTCGCATCGAAGGCATTCCTTTGCCTATCATTGTCGAGTGTGATTGTAGCAATTGTATTTTCTATTTTTACTTTAATAAATTGCATTGGAATTTATTCTTTTTTGTAATTTTTCCCTTTCTAAAATCATCGAAATTATTTCGCATGCAATCCGCATTCTTTCGTTTCCGGATTTTCCCACCACCAACGTCCGGCACGCAAATCTTCCCCTTTTTCTATTGCGCGTGTACATGGCTGACAACCAACACTCGGAAAACCTTTGTCGTGCAAACGGTTGTAAGGGACCTTGTTTTCTTGAATATAAGCCCAAACTTGCTCTTCTGTCCAATCAACAATAGGATTTAGTTTTATCAATCCATTGTTTTCGTCCCATTCAACAATCTGAACTTCATTTCGGGTAATACTTTGACTTTTTCGTAAACCACAAATCCACACATCTAAGTCTTGAAACGCTCTTTTGAGTGGTTCAATTTTGCGAATATGACAACACAGTTTTCTATTTTCAATGCTTTCGAAAAAAAGATTTACACCTTTTTCGTTCACCATTTTTTCAACTTGTAGAGCATCCGGAAAATAAATCTGAATCGGTATTCCATACCGTTTGCTGGTTCGTTCGATGATATCGTAGGTTTCGGGAAAAAGCCTTCCGGTGTCTAAGGTGAATATTTTGAGAGACTTATCAATTTTTGAAATCATATCAGTAATCACCTGATCTTCTGCTCCAAAGCTATTCGAAAAAGCAATTCTGTTCTTGAATTTCTCAAAAAATAATTGAATGATTTCTTGAGGACTTTTGTTTTGAACAAGTTTTTGAAGCTCACTTAATTGAGATTGCATGGATCTATTTTTAATTTTTAATTTTTTCCTCTGCAAATATATGTTTTTCAGTTAAATCAATTGGTTTTACAAATAAGCTTTGTGTTTCAATTTGTCGCTACCGCGCTACCGCGCTGCCGCACGATTCCATCGTGTGGTATAATTAGATTCCATCGTGAGGTATACTGATTAACTATATCAAGCTGCCACGCGATAGAATCGCGCGGGAGCGTGGTATAATTATAAAATATAAATTATAAAATATAGATTAACTATATATCAGCTNNAAAAGCGGAGAGACAGGGATTCGAACCCTGGGTCCAATTGCTCGGACAACGGTTTTCGAGACCGCCCCATTCGACCGCTCTGGCATCTCTCCGGGTGGGCAAAGATAATAAATTTGTGATATAAAAAATGAAACTGCAAAGGATCAAAAAAATATAAAAATAGTACGTTTTAGTTTTTCATGGAGTCATAATCCTTTTTAAACGGAATTAGACTCATTCCTCTTTCGGTCATGGCCGTAATACTCAACGAAGGGTTTACACCGGGATTGGCGGAGATTGCGGCTCCATCGAAAATATACATATTTTCGTAACCAAACACTTTGTGTTGGATGTCGATAACTCCTTTTTCTGCATCTTTTCCAATACAAGCTCCGCCCAAAATATGCGCTGTTGATGGTGTTCCTAAAATTGTCTCTGTAAATAAAACGACCGGTTTGCCGTTTATTATTTTCCCGATTTGATGCGCAACTTTGTGTGCTTCAGGAATAAAAGGAGTTGGGGCTTTGCCAGTTGAAAGTCTTGATTTGTAGCCAAATAACCAGTGTGGCTTTAGTTTAAGCGTGCTATCTAAATGTTGCATAAAAAGTAAAACAACCGATCTCTTCGCAAAATCGTCGGTAAAATAAATCCGAAGCCATTTTAATGGCGATTTAAAAGGTTCTATCAAAAGTTTGCCAATGCGTTTAACGAAATTTGTTTCCAAAATCAGTGGAGTAATTCCTAAACGCCAAAAGCCCGATCCTTCGCCATAACGAACAGGTTCAAGATGGCTATTTTCGTCGAGTTCCAGAATGGATCCGATGGCAATTCCTTTCGAAAGGTTTTTGGTTTTGTCGAGAGTTACATCAAAGATCAAAGCTTCGTTGTTTGTTCGAATCATTTCGCCTAGTTGCGGACTGAGATTGGGTAAACTTTTTCTTTTTAATTTGAGCAGAAGTGGCACCGTTCCTAATACGCCTCCTGATAGAATTACTGATTTGCAGTTGAGCTTCTTGTTTTTTCCAAAGAATCGTGTGGAAGGTTTAAATGTAATTTCGTATCCGGCAGCTCCATGGCTTTGTTTTAAAGGAAAAATATCGGTAACTTGGTGTTCGGCTAAAATTTCGACACCGAGTTTTTGGGCTAAATACAAATAATTTTTATCTAAGGAGTTTTTTGCATTGTGTCGGCAACCTGTCATGCAAGCGCCGCAAAAGGTGCAACCGGCGCGCTCTGGTCCATTTCCTTCAAAGTAAGGATCGTCAACTGTTTTTTCGGCTTCACCAAAAAATACACTCACCTTTGTGGCTTCAAAATGATCGGCTTTTCCTAATTGTTCGGCAAGTGTTCGCAATGCGATATCGCTTTCGTGCAGTTGTGGATTCTGGGCAGCGCCTAACATTTTCCAGGCGGTTTCGTAATGTGGCGCGAGTTCGGTTTCCCAATCGGCTAAATTGGCCCAAGAGCCATGTTGATAAAAAGCTTTTTTTGGCTTTGGCAAAGTATTGGCATAAACCAATGAGCCGCCACCAACTCCTACGCCGCTTAAGATGCTGGCATGCCGCAAAAACGTAAGTTTCTGAATTCCATGAAATCCCAAAGTGGGCAACCAAAGCCATTTTCTTAGGTTCCATGTAGTTTTTGCAAAGTCGGCACTTTCGTATTTCTTTCCTTTTTCAATAATTAAAACAGAATAACCTTTTTCCGCCAATCGCAATGCCGATACAGAACCGCCAAATCCGGAACCAATTATTATATAGTCGTAGTCATATTTCATAAGGTAAAGATAATATGAATTATGAATTATGAATTTGGCAAGTTTATTTTCCGTTGCTTTTTGCAATTTCTTGAAAATCGGCTGTTTTTGGCAATTGGTTGAAGTTTTCGGTGAGCAATTGAGGTGGTGGTTTCAGCTTGCGTTTGGCCATATCTATCCAAGCTCCTTCTACGGTGATTACTGCCGAGAGCTTCCCGTCGCTTTTGAAAATTTGATGTACCATTTTCCATCGTTCGCCATCAACCGAAAGTCCGGCAATTTGCAGATCTACGGTGATTCGTTCGCCCATTCGAATTTCGGACAAAAAGCGTGTTTCTTCTTTAAAAAGTACCGGTCCAAGCATCAATTTTTCCATTTCTTCAAAACCTAAGCCGTTGTCTTCCATAAAAGCCACCCGAACTTGGGCTGCATAGTCATTGTAGGCTGTATGCCGCATATGGCGATTTGGATCCATATTTGCCCAGATCACATCAAATTGTTTGCTGTAGTTGTTCATTTTTTTATCTTATTGTTTTTGTTTTTTTATTTGTTTTCGCAAAAGTACAATTTCTCCCTTTCTAAGTCTGCTTAATTTCAGTAATTGAACGAACGGAGCTTTGTTTCTTGGTGCTTAGAATGGAAAATTTAAGCGTGCACTTGAAACTGTGTTTCAGGAAATTTGGGTGGTTTTTTCATTTTCGAATTTAAAAAAAGCAAATTCACTTTATCTGCAAACTAGCCAGGAAATAGGATGCATTATTTTAATTCTTCATTCAAGAATCGTTGGAATTTGTTGGAATCACCAGCGCCAAAATTCCAAACAGCTAGGATTATGCGTTTTTCTGTTTTTAGAACAGTAAAATCTGCAATATTTAGGTTGAGTCTGGAGATCAATTCCTTTTTATCGAAAATGAACTCAGAAATAGAATTTTTAGGCCAAGCATATTGTTTATTATTGCCAATGATAAAGGTGAATTTTGTTTGATTGGAACTTTGGCTTTTAGCCATAAAATCTGTTAAAAATATTTCCGAACAAGAAGAACAGCCATATCTAGATAGGATGACGTAATAGTGTTCGTTTTCGGAAATCTGCGAATCAAAATTGCTTAGATATTTATTAAAATCCCTTGAGGTGTTGGGTTGCGACGAACAAGCCAACAAAAATATCAAAACCCAAATTTTAAGGTTTTGGTATGCGAAATAAACTTCCTTTGATTTCTTTTTCATTATTTTGTTCAAATTTCAGAATAAATAATCCGTCGGCTGTGGGCATCATTCCAATGGGCGAATATTTTCCATCGCGGAATTCATATTCTTCAATAGTTGAAAAATCGGTTGTAGAAACGAGCAAACTCCATGGAATATCACGATCATTAATCACTTTTCCATCGACTAAATAGTCACTTTTATGTTTATAAACTCTGTAAACCAAATCCGTAAAAGGATCGTAGATGAGTTGCAAATAGCGAGGCTCTTCAACAGTATATTGCCTTTTGTAATTTCCATTGCGCAATTCGGTGAGTGGATAGGGCTTAAAAGGAGCAGCGTTTTTACTTCCCATAAAATAAGTTGATTTTTTGGTTTGATGATACAAATAAATGCTATCATCGCAGCTGAAAGAGTTGGCAATAGATTCATCTGGAAATTTGACGAATTTTGAATAGAAATCGTTGTAAAACAGTCCTTTCTGATAAGCTAACGGAAATTCTCCAACTAATTCGGAACGAAAATTCCCTTGATCAATTCTGAAGGAAAGTCCGCTTTTTCGTGAAAAATAATCGACAATTGATCCTATATCTTTAATGATTATTCCACTATAAGCAATGGAAAAATAAAGTTCCTTAGCAGAAACCATCGGGAAATTCCAAAAAGACAATGGATAAGTATTGCTTTGGATCAATGTATCATAGCTAATAATTTTGTAATCTTGGTTATCGATATTCAACAGAACGAGCTTGCGCTCATCGCTACAAAGAAGCATAGCTTCCTTATTATTTCTAAAAATAAAATCTGTAGATTGTGAGAATTCGATTTGGCCACTCAAGAAATTTAAATCAAATTTATGCTTTATTGCAGCAAATTCGCCAGTATAAACAGCCCGATCTTTCCACGAATAAGCGTAAATAAAAGTCGGCTGTGATTCGGGAATGGATTTTAGATTATTGGTAAAATTTGCAATTCCGGTAGAAAAACTCACTTCAATTGGAATGGAAACATCGGTAGAACGAATATCAGTGGCCAATTTAGGTTGTTGATTTATACAAGAGACTAAAATCAAAGTCAAAAAGACGAAAGAAAACAATACCAATTTGCAAGAGATGCTGAGGCAAGATTTCTGTGGCTTCATTCGTTCAGTCTTTTTATTGGATAGGCTGCTAGCACATTATTCTCTATATCTCTTACAACGACAATTAGTGTATTATTTAGTTCTGAATTTTTTCTGAGCGAAACTTTGAAGCGATTTTCAATAATCCCGCGGTGAATATCATAAATCATGTAGGGAAATAAATTAGACCAATCACTTTTAGAAAAATAATTTACGAGGCTGCCTTGATCGTTTGATTCAATAAACTTATCGAATTCGCTTTCGAGTGAGGAATTCGTTTTTCCGATAACTTCCATATCATCCCAACAATCAACAGCAGGAAGGCAACAAAATTCATCCCCTGGATTAGGCCAATTGAAATTATAAACTCTATTTAAATGTGTTGAAATTTGGATGGGAGATGAATATTTATTCAGATTGCTAATTTTATCACTCTCAAAAACTTTCGTACAGCTAGAAATAAAAAATAGGCAAATAATTAAAACATTAAATTTTTTCATTGGTTGATCAATTTAAGGCGGGTTCTAAAAATTTATTTTTTACTCAGTTTTTAAACAAAAATTAGAAATCGTTTAAATCTTGTTAAATATGTAATTACAAATATATGTTTTTTCATAATATTCGGACAAAGGATCTGTTTTATATTTCTCCAGTTCGAATTTAATCAACCAATTAATTGATAGTTTTAGTTTAATGTTCAAAATAATACTAAGCTTGTCTAATACCTTCCAAAAGTGTGTTGGAGATTTTTAAAAAGGAGATAAAAATGAATGGGATTTGTTTTCGAACTCATTCTGATTTTATCTGAAAGTATAACGCAATCCCAGATATATTTTTAGGCCATAGATAGGACCCCAAATGAGCGATGCATCAAAATAATCGCTTTGCGGATTTTCGGCTGAGAGTATTGGATTCGATTGCGTATAATTGAGCAAATTCTCAGCGCCTAAGTAGATATCCAATTTTTCGTTCCAGACTTTACTGATTTGTGCATTCATAAGAAAAAAATCAGGAGAAAAAGGAGCCATTTGAAATTCGGCCGGATTTGAAAGTGTAGAAGGAATTCGCTTTTTACCTTGCCAATTGAGCGTATAATCCATTTTCCAATGGTTTTTTGTTTCATAAGCCAAATTGATAAAAGCTCTGTGTTTTGATACCATTGGTTTTTGTAGCAATCCGCTGCTATAATTGGTCTTCACATCAAACCAGCGATAGGCTACCCGAACATCTAAGCGATTGATCAACTCATAATCAATTTGAGTTTGAAAACTGTTTGAAAACGATTGTCCATTCAGATTGTAAAACCATACTTCCTGTGTGTTTTTATCCAAATCCACCACTATTTGACTTTCAAAATTGGTTCTGTAAAATTCCAAACTTATGTTTCCATCGCGGTAATCGAGTGTAAAGTCGTGGGTGAGATTGAGACCATAATTCCAAGCAATTTCCGGTTTCAATCCATAGGGAAACTCATTCGGTTCGCCTTGGATAATAAAGTTTCTTGAACTCGCTAAAATCCCACTGTTTTCGGCGATAATATTGGCTGTTCGTTGTCCTCTTCCTATGCTTGCTCGAAGAACGGTGTTTTCTTTTAGAACAAAGCGAGTATGCAATCGAGGAGTGAAAAACAGTCCAAAAAGGTTGTGATAGTCGGCGCGAACTCCTCCAACCAAACTAAAATTAGTACTTCCGTGATAGGCGTATTCAAAAAAACTGCCGGGCACTATTTCTGTTCGGTTGTAGTTGTTGAGATTGAGGTTTTCTATGTATTTATCGTATTGAAAACTGATTCCGGTTTTGAAAACGTGATCGGTGGAGGAAATAATACTTTGATAAATCAGATTTGAATAGACTGAATGTTGCTCAGCATTGAATAGGGTAGGACCAAAAAAAGATTTTTGCTGATGCAATGATGTAGAAAACTGATAACCAAAACTTTGATATGGTTTGTTGGGATTTACTTTGCCCAATTTTAACCAGGCTTCATAGCGTTTAGTATCCAAATTCATTCCCCAAGCGGTATTGTCTTCGGGTTTTAAATCAAAATGATAGGTTGTTTGTCCACCTTTATTTTCGAGAAACGTAACTTTTCCACCAAACTCAAAATGAATTCCATCGGACGAACTGTAATTCCATCTGTTCACAAAAATGTAATTGTTTCCCATTGGTTCGTCCAAAAAACCATCTTTGTTTTTGTCGTGTTTGGCATTACTTGATTTGGTATGCAAGAGCAGCGCAGTTGACCAATCGTCGTTTAGTTTGACACGAATATTTGCATTGCCTTCCATCCTTCCTGACTCGCTGGAATAAAGATTTAGATAAAATTTTGGCATATTTTGCGGTTGCCAAAGGTTTACATTTATTTGTCCTGCAATGCTTTCAAATCCATTCAATACAGAACCCGTTCCTTTGCTCAGTAAAATAGATTCTATCCATGCTCCCGGAATAAATTGCAGCCCATAAATGCTTGAAAGTCCGCGAATATCGGGCATGTTCTCACGTGTGATTTGCGTATAAGCTCCTGCCAATCCCAACAATTGGATTTGTTTGGTTCCGGTAACGGCATCGGTAAACGAAACATCGATTGAAGGATTGGTTTCGAAACTTTCGCTCAGATTGCAACAAGCCGCTTTTAGAATTTCCTTGGAAGAAATTTTATCCACTTTCAGCGTATTTCTGAAATCTATCGAAGTGGTTTTTGCTCGAAACATGACTTCCACTTCGTTCAATTCGATTGCATTTTGAAGAACAATTTTTTGTATTTCGGAATTAAATACAGAAATGGTATCGCTCACAAACCCGGTATAACTTATTGCTAATCTGCTATTTTTAAAACTTTTTTCAATTTCAAAATAGCCGTGTTCATCGGTAATTGTTCCCTCCATATTGTCGATCCAATATACATTTGCGCCGGGAAGCGGCAGGTTTTCGGAATTTTCTATTCCGAAAACCTGTCCTTTTATAAGCATTTTCGCCTGGCTAAAACCAAAACTGCAAATGATTGCAAAAGCAAACAAGAGGATTGTTTTTTTCATAATTAATGAGAAGTTGAGTTTGCTTCTCTGTATTTGCAACAGGCCGGTAATTTTGCATACGCTTTGTCATCGCCTTTTTTTAGGGATGTATCGTGTCCCGCTTTGGCAATAGAAGAATGAACTTCATCCAGGTTCGTTTTGGCTTTGTCGTAGATGAGTTGAAGCATTCTGGTCGATTTGTTCCACTCGGCATTTTTTACGCCTTTTACCACGGCGGCATTTTCGATGCGCGTTTTACACATTCCACAAAGTCCGTCCACTTTAAAACTGATGGTATCAATTGTGTTATTGACTGGAGTTAAATTTTCTTTCTGAGCAAAAGCCGACATGGAAAAGAAAAGAATGAAGCTGAAAATGAGTGTTAAATTTTTCATCTGTTTGTTTTTTTGTTTGAATTTTTGAATTATAAATACTGCTTACACTTTAGTTTGATACTTTTTTTAAAAGGTCCAACTGGTGAATTATTTCGAATGCTAAAATAGTGTGATTGAAATGATAAAATTATTAACGAACTGTTAAATAAGTACTTACGCGAAAATATGGTAAGAAATTGGTATAATTTGATAAGTCGAAACGACTTTTATTCGAATACGGATTAGCGAGTGAGCAATTCGTCCAATGCGTCAGAAATTTGTGCAAAACGAAAGTTAAACGGCAATTCTTCTATTTTTTTGGACGAAACTATTGAACCGTAGAGTAGGATGGAAGCCATTTCTCCTAAAATAAATTTCAACAAAAATGCAGGAATGGAAGGAAATGGGAAGATAAACTGTCGTTTCCGAATTTCTTTTTTCAACAGTTGATAGTTGACGGCTTGCGGCGCCACAGCATTGTAGGTGGCTTTCATATCTTCATTTTCCAATGCCTGGCAATACATTTCGACCAAATCGTGGATATGAATCCATGGAATAGCTTGTCTTCCGTTGCCTAAAACGGGAAAAATCCCCAAACCTAAACTAGTAGTCATTTTCGGAAAGGCGCCGCCTTTTTTGCTGAACACAACACCTGTTCTTAAAACAACGGTTCTGACATTCAGTTTCTCAAAATAAAATGCAGCATCTTCCCATTGGGCACATGTTTTAGCTAAAAAATCGCTGCCCGCATTGCTCGTTTCAACAAATACTTTGTTGGAAGTGAATGTTCCATAATAGCCAACCGCACCGGCCGAAACAAATGCTTTCAACTGTGTTTTCGTTTCGAGAATTGATTTATATAAAAATTGAGTTGAATGTACTCGACTAGTCAAAATTTTAGCTTTTTGCTTATTCGTCCAACGTTTTGCTGAAATATTTTCTCCGCTCAAGTTGATCAGGAAATCGATGTTCGCCATGGCCGAAGAATCCATTTCATTTTTGTCTAAATCCCAATGGAAAAGGAGATATTTCGATTTTTGATTGATGTTTCGTGTTAAAATTCGTACTTCGTAGCCTTTTTCTTGAAGTCTTTGCGAGAGTGCTTTTCCCACCAAGCCGCTTCCACCAGCGATGAGTACTACTTTTTTTGGATTATCAACATGAATCATTCTTCTTCTACTTTTGAATGTGCAAAAATAGGATTTAGATTCGAAATGTGGCGATAATTTTTGGATCAGAACGCTTAAACAGATTCCAGTTGCCACCGATTTTAGAGAAAATTTGCGGCTATTCCTTTTTTTTTATCTTTGGCACGAAAATAAGAAATCAAAAACAAAATCTATACTGATGAAACTTTTAGAAGGAAAAACGGCCTTGGTAACAGGCGGATCGCGAGGAATTGGTCGCACAATATGTTTAAAATTTGCCCAAGAAGGTGCAAACGTAGCTTTTTCCGATTTGGTAAAAGATGAAAATGTGGAGTCGCTTGAGAAAGAACTTGAAGCTTTAGGCGTAAAAGCCAAAGGCTATGCCTCTGACGCCAGCTCTTTTGATCAATCGGAAGAAATGGTAAATGAAATTGCAAAGGATTTTGGACAGATTGATATTTTGGTAAACAATGCCGGCATAACACGCGATAATCTTTTGATGCGTATGACCGAAGCCGACTGGGATTTGGTGATAAAAGTGAATCTAAAATCGGTTTTTAATCTGACGAAAGCAGTTCAGAAATTTATGCTCAAACAGCGATTCGGTTCCATTATCAATATGAGTTCGGTTGTTGGTGTGAATGGAAATGCCGGACAATCGAATTATTCAGCTTCAAAAGCCGGATTGATAGGATTTACGAAATCTGTTGCGCAAGAATTGGGTTCCAGAAATATCCGATGCAATGCCATTGCTCCTGGTTTTATTGAAACAAAAATGACAGAAAAACTGCCCATTGAAGTTCGCAATGAATGGATTAAAACGATTCCATTGCGTCGTGCCGGCCAGCCCGATGATGTAGCTAATGTAGCTACATTCTTGGCTTCCGATCTTTCCGCTTATGTTACCGGACAGGTAATCAATGTTTGTGGTGGAATGAGCACTTAATTGCGGAGTTTTATTAAAAACAACCAAAGCCTGTTCGATAAGCAATTTATCTTGCAGGCTTCTTTATTTATGAAAAGCAATTTATGGAACAGCTATTCTTTTATTTGATTTCTGGCTTCTTGATTTTTAATTTTCTGTTGGAAAATGGGCTAAGTCTTCAAAATTATTTTTATCCTCAAAAGCCTTTGCCACCATTCTTAAGCACTGCCTTTGGAAAAGAGAAATACGAAAAATCTCAGCTTTACGAAAGAGCCAAAACTCGATTTGGATTGCTTGTATCGCTGATTCAGTTTGGAGTCGTTTTTACTTTTTTTTATTTCGGCGGCTTTGGCTTTGCCGATCAATTAGTTAGGCAGTTTACCGGAAATTATATTTTTCAAAACCTGATGTTTTTTGCATTATTGGCATTGGTTTCTGATTTGCTTTTTCTGCCTGCATCCATTTACCAGACTTTTTATTTAGAAGCGAAATTTGGTTTTAACAAAACTACACCTCTTACCTTTTTCTTAGATAAACTAAAAGAATGGTTTTTAATAGCACTCTTAGGCGGCGGAATAATTGCCTTTGTAGTATTTATTTACGAAAAAAGCGGATCGGATTTTTGGTGGATTACCTGGTTGGTTGTCAGTGCCTTTAGTTTGATTTTTGTTACTTTTTATTCAGAGTGGATTGTTCCGCTTTTCAATAAACAGAGTCCGCTTGAGGAAGGTAGTTTGCGCAATGCAATTGAAGAATTTGCGAAAAAAGCCGGATTCAAGCTGACCAATATTTTTACCATCGACGGNNTCGTTCAATCAGGAATTTTGCTATTTATAATGTCGTTTTTTATTGCAAAGGAGAGCGAAATAGCACTCAATCTGGTTCAAGCGGTTGGAAATACAGAACATATCAAAACGTCATTTTACCTCGGCATTGTGGGTTTTGGATTGATTTACAGCCCCGTGAGCTTGATTTTTGGTCTGTTTTTCAATTCTATTTCACGTAGAAATGAATTTGCGGCCGATGCTTTTGCTGCAAAAAATGGAAAAGCCAAAGCTTTGAGCAATGCGCTGATAAAACTTACCGTGAACAACCTGTCCAAAGTATTTCCACATCCCGTTTATGTTTTCTTTTATTATTCTCATCCAAGCCTGATGCAAAGGCTTAAATATTTGAATATTAGCGAAATTGAAAATTAATCTTTGTTTTATTTCTCTTTGCATTTTAGTGCAATAGCCAAATAATTTTCGGCGGCTTCAAAATCTTTTTGAGCCATTTTAATCGACGAAAGCAAATAATAGGTGTCGATAAAACAAGAGTCTTTTTGCACTGCGGTGGCTAAATCATTTAAAGCGCTCAGAGTGTCGTTTCGATACAGAAATGCCCTTCCTCTATAGAAATAGGCTTTATCATGATCCGGATTGAGTTGAATAAGCTTATCCAACTCGCGAAATGCTTGGTTGTAATCTTCCAAATTCCAGCGAATACAGGCATCGCCAAATAATGCGGTTCCATTATTCGGATTATGAATCAGCGCATTCGAGAAATCGATCATTGCATTCGAATAATCTTCGAGCTGATAATAGCAAAATCCGCGATAAGCATGGGCTTCGTCATTGCGGGTATTTTTATAGATTGCTTTTGTGAAATAGGGAATGGCTTCGGTATAATTTTCTTCCAAAAAGAATTTTTTCCCTTGCTCAACCAATTCAAGGTCTTTTCTATTGTTTGAACAGTTTGTTCCAAGAACGATCAGTAGAACTCCAATTGTAATTAGTTTAAATCTTTTCATTTCCATTTATTTAAATGCCACAATTACGACGACAATCGTACTCATTTTATCCAAAGAAACATAGTAGTTTCGAGGCTGTTAAAGATACAAATTAAGATGATTTGGGAGCTATTAATCGTTGGCTTTATTTCCTAAAAGTGGAACAAAACGAAATTGACCGTGAACACGTTTTTCGTAGTCGTTTTCGGAAAGGCGGCGGATGCAAGTCATTTCCTGTAAATTTTTTCCAATATCTACCGGAATAACAAGTCTTCCGCCAATTTTGAGTTGTTTGAGCAATTCTTCCGGCACGAGAGGCGCGCCAGCCGTGACAATTATTTTGTCGAAAGGAGCAAATGAAGGCAATCCTTTATAGCCATCGCCATAGAAAAGTTTGAT
>DMBV01000136.1 GCA_003445975.1 Bacteroidales bacterium | reverse complement strand
TCGGTGGAAGATTAAGCTTAGCGCGGTGTATCAGCCATAAGCGCAACAGCCCGTAAACTGGCAGTAATTATTTGGAATATGATTGTAAAAGGAATTCGCTATCACAACCCAACAGAATATCTATTTTTGAACCAAAAAAGAAAACTTGGATTCGGAAAGCCCATTCAAAAACAACTACGAAGTATTCATGAGTTCCTTTAGATAATGATTAATTCACGAATAAATCACTAAATTTGAATATCAAAAGAAAATTTCGAATTTGTAACGAATTGATTATTAATGCAAAAATTTGACGTTAGTCAGAATTTGATTTCATGAAATATTTTTTGCTAAATCGAAAGAAATGTAATAACTTTGTATTCACATTGTAATAATTTAGTTATGGATATTTCAGTTGTACAGATAGGGAATTCAAAAGGGATAAGGTTAAGCAAGACCCTTCTTGAAAAATACAATATCAAGGATACTGTTGAGTTAATCCTTGAGAAAGGATATATTATTCTTAAACCGAAAGCAAATCCTAGAAAAGGTTGGGAAAAGGCATTTAAGAAAATGCATGAGAATCAAGACGACAAGCATTTAATGTCGGACATTTTTGAAGACGAAAACTTCGAAGAATGGAGTTAACTCAATATAGTGTCGTGCTAGTCAATCTTGACCCCACGATAGGAAGTGAAATCAAGAAAACGAGACCATGCGTGATAATCTCGCCCGACGAGATGAATAGGCATTTACAGACGCTTATTATAGCCCCCATGACGAGTCAGTCGAAAAGCTACCCGACAAGAATTGAAGTAAAACACAATCAAAAAATAGGCTGGATAGTTTTAGACCAAATTAGAACGATTGACAAACAAAGAGTATTGAAATCACTAGATAAACTTACAGGAAGAGAGATCGCAAAGGTTAAGTTAATCATTAAAGAAACCTTTGTCGACTAGAAAACAAACTGTGCATAATAAATAGAACTCGGAGCCGCCCGCAGCACCCCGCTCGGCTTAATCTTCCACCAAAAGACAGTCTCCGATTAAGTCGAACCAAAAAAATTGTCTCGTACAAGCAAAACAAGGTATAGCAACTTAAAAACATTCCTGTTACTGAATGATTGGTCAGGAAACCGTTTTTATGTCAAGCTTTATCATGCCTGCCATCGGTGGAAGATTAAGCTTAACGCGGGAGAGCAACGAAACCGGCATTCCTCTCCGTTTTATACACCTAACCCGTTGTGCGTCATTCTGATCCGTCCTAAAAAACAAAAACCCAAATCCAGACGACTGAATTTGGGTTTTTTCGAACGACCAAAAATTTATTTCTTTTTCGAACACGTGTTTATTCCAAAAAGAGTATAAAGCCCGCAAAAATTAAACAATCCGGTCAACAAAAATACTGCCGCCAAAATTATCAATACCAAACCAACAGTTCCTGTAATGACTTGAAAATAATACAAAAGCGCAATAATTACCGCCACTGTAATGCGGAATACTTTGTCGAAAACACCTACATTTCTTTTCATTTCAATTTAGTTTTTAAGGTTGAACATTCTTTTGTCTAGCTCACTTGGTCAACGTGTATTCAAAGATATTATAATATTTAATTATTTCGATGTGTTTTTATGTGTCACAAATACGGTCCATAAAAGGTATTTCCAAACCACATCGCTATTTTCGAAACCGGCTTCCTTGCACCACGAATAATAATTTTCAATAGTGGTGTGATAATCGTGCCTTTCCTGGTGATCCATCCAAAGCGCCCATTCCGATTCCGGAATATTTTTTTGTTCCGCTTCCAACTTCCAATTTTTCATGTGTTGCTGGTATCGGAGCGTTGTGCTCCCCGAAAATTGATCTCCAAAAATAAATACACCGTCTTTGGTCAGCCACGAATAGATTTTGCGAATGAGCTTTTGTTTTTGCTCATCCGTTAAATGATGCAATGCGATGGTAGAAACAACCAAATCGACTGAATTTGGCTCAAAATCGAGCGTATTAAAATCCGAATTTAGATACCGAATTGCAGTGTATTTTTTCAATCGCTTTGCCGATTCTTCCAAAATAACAGACGACAAATCAACGGCAATAAGTTCCGCATCGGGATATTGCATCACCATCACCTCGGTTAGATTCCCCGTTCCCGATCCTAAATCTACAATCCGTTTCGGGTTCATCTCTTTTGGAATATAATCCAAAATCATCCACAACATTTCGCTGTACCGAGGCACCAAACGCTCCAGCATTTTGGTGTATCCACTGCTTATCTGATCGTAAAAGCTTTCAACATTCATCGTATGTAATTATTTATCAAATATCGTCCATAATTTCGGCAATTGGATGAAGCACCGAAGCTCCAAGACGAATGGATCGTTCGGCCGACCAGCCAAAAATTTCGTCGGGTAAATTGGCGTTGTCTTTAAATGGCATTTCAATGGTCATCGAAAGGCATTTAAATTTTTCGCCAATCGCTTTGGAGCAAATACTAAGATTCGCTTTTCCTGCTTCGTTTTTCGGATATCCGTGTTGAGTTTGAAAATCGGGCGTGATTCGCTCCCAGCTTGCCGAAAATTTCTCATCCAGCATTTTCAGCTTTTTGCCATACGAAGGAATGCCCTCAATCGACGAAACAAACGTATAAGGAAGCGTTTCGTCGCCATGAATATCCAAATTCAAATCTACTCCGGTAAGTTCCATCGTTTTTAGAATGTGATAAACTTCAGGCGATTTTTCTACATCCGGATTCGCCCAAGCACGGTTCAGATTTTCGCCCGCCGCATTGGTACGTAAATTGCCATGCACCGACCCATCGGGATTTACGTTTGGGACAACATAAAATACCGCCTTTTGCAGTAGCTTTTTCGAAATTGGATCGTGTTCGTCGAGCAAGCGGCTTAAAAAGCCTTCGATAAACCATTCGGCCATCGTTTCTCCGGGATGTTGCCGCGCAATAACCCAAACTCGCTTTTTGCTCTCATCCAAATCGTCGCCAATCACCAACATATCCAAATCGCGGCCTTCTACAGTTTTTCCAAGATTGACCAAAAGTGCGTTTGGCGACATCTGAGCTGTACTCAAAAGATTGAGATGTTGATCGTGCGAATAAGGCACAAAGTAAGCCAGATAAACACTGTTGTATTCGGGCATAAATTCGATTATCAGCTTTTTGCCGTCGTAGGTAGTTGGAACCCGAAACCAAGTAATCCGATCGTAGGAAACGACGGCTTGATAATCGATCCATCCTTCCGGAAAAGCAGACTCCGAAGCATTTAGAATGTTTATTTTCAAATCCAAGCCTTTTACTTCTTGGATTCTGAAATAGAACCATTGAAAAAAATCGGCAGCCGAATCTTTGCGAATTTTCAATTCGATGTTTTCCGGATCGAAAAGCGAGACAATCTCAATATTTCCGGCATCAAAAGCAGAAGAAATTTTCATGATTGGGCGTTTGTTTTGACGCAAATATACAAAACAAATACCTTCAACAATTGCTCAAAACGAAGCGGATTATTTGTATGAATTGGGCGGTGAGTTGTCAAGTGGAATCATAATCCACGAAATAAGATAGGCCAATAAGCCAATGCCGCCTAGCACAACCAAAAGAACCCATATCAACCGAACAATCACTTTATCAATACCAAAATAATCACCCAATCCTGCACAAACGCCAGCAACGACTCTTTCGTTCGATTTTCGATATAATCTTTTTGTTTCCATGTTTTTAAAGATATTAAGTTATTAGACAATTTCTTTTTTTTGATTGGATGAAGATTTGTTTTAAAAGTTACATCCGCTCTTATTGAGTAGTTAATTTTCCCCAGCTTTTAAACAAGGCAAAAGAGGAAATAAGACTTATTGCTGAAAAAATGGAACCCCACAACCAATTGGAATAAATAAAATATCCGGTTGCAAACAAAACCCCATAAACAGCAATAGAACCTAGAATCATACACAAAATACCTGTTGGAACATCCCATTTTAAATCCAATTCTTTTTCGGTGGAATGGCCTTCCAATTTGGCGCGCAAAATCAGTTTCTTCCATCCAAAACCTCCCGGCTTTATCTTTTTATAGAAATTCAAAAGGGTTTTGTCGTCAACCGGTGGTGTTAAAAAAGTAACGCTAATCCACAAAACACTCGTAAGCAGAACACCCGAAACTATTTTAATGCTTCCCCAAGAAGTAGCCGAAAAAAGTGTTCCAAACAAGGAGATGGAGCCATCGGCCAATGCAAATTGATTTTCATAGAGCATAAATCCGATAGCAATCAAAAACGAAGATACCATACCGGTAATTTCCGTCCATACATTTATTCTCCACCAAAACCACCGCAAAATATATATGAGGCCGGTTCCGGCACCAATTTGGAGTAGAATATTGAAGGCTTGCAAAGCATTTTTTAGGACTAAAGCAAAGAGAACAGCAAAGAACATCAAGATGATTGTTGACAATCTGCCGGCCATCACTTTCTGTTTTTCGCTTGCAGTTTTATTTATAAACCGGGCATAAAAATCGTTTACCAAATACGACGAACCCCAATTTAACTGAGAAGCGGTGGTGGACATAAATGCGGCAATCAGCGATGCAACTACCAATCCCAAAAAACCAACGGGCAAATAGCGCGAAAGCATAGCAGGATATGCAAAATCGTTTCTAATAATTCCGGGATCTACATTTGGGAATGCGTTTTGCATCGAAGCAATATCAGGAAAAACAATCATCGATCCGAGGGCTACCAATATCCAAGGCCATGGACGCAAAGCATAATGAAAAAAGTTGAAAAGTAAAGTAGCTCCCATGGCATTTTTTTCATTTTTAGCCGAGAGCATTCGTTGCGCAATATAGCCACCACCACCCGGTTCTGCTCCGGGATACCAAACGCTCCACCACTGCACAGCCAATGGTATAATGAATATCGCAATAAGCAATTCTGTATTTTGTAAATCGGGGAAGAAGGACAATTTCGGAATTACTGCAGGATGTTCAAGCATGGCCGTTAGTCCACCAACATCCGGACTGTTTACCACAAAATAGGCTGCACCAAAAGCGCCGGCCATCGCAATCGAAAACTGATAGAAATCGGTAAACAAAATACTACGCAAACCACCCAGAGCACTATAAAATACAACGATAATGGCAGCCAAAACAAGTGTACGCTCGGCTGGCCAACCAATCATAACTGCACTTATTTTTATGAGTGCCAACGATACGGAAGCAATCACCATAATATTGAAGAAACCACCCAGATAAATAGCCCGAAAACCGCGCAAAAAGGCAGCTGCATTTCCACTATATCGGATTTCATAAAACTCGAGATCGGTCAAAACTTTGGAGCGATTCCAAAGTTTGGCATATACAAAAACGGTCAACATCCCGGTAAATAAAAAAGCCCACCACATCCAATTGGACGAAACACCGTTTTGACGCACCATATCGGTGACTAAATTGGGCGTATCGGCCGAAAAGGTTGTTGCTACCATCGAAACGCCCAAAAGCCACCAAGGCATAGAACGTCCCGAAACAAAAAAATTGGCGGCGCTTTTGCTTGCCGATTTCGAAGCCCAAATCGCAATAGCGATCAATCCAACAAAAAAAAGTAGTATAATTCCCCAGTCGAGTGCTGCTAGTGCCATAGTTTAATTTTTAGAATTGAAAATAAGTGTTTTTATTTTTTCAGCATTCGCCGAATTGCTGTAATTTGGAAATAAAATGGCCTTTCGCTGGGCAATATCTTGTAAAGTAAAATCCAGATTGGCCAATTTTTCTATCTGCGAAACCCATGCGGCAGCATCTTCTGCCAGATGACATACGCTTTGAAAAGGCGTTCCGTTTAGCATTTTGCTGTTTACCAAAACATGGCGACCGTTAAACAAAGCATGAATCAATTTTAATTTGAAGCCCGTATTCTGAAAAGTGGGCAAAACATGAATATGTGCATGCTGAATCAACCGAAACATGCTCGCTTCGTCCGGATTCTCAATCAACTGTACGTGTTTTAGCTCTTTGCAGAGTGCAACAATTTCTTTGGATGGATTTTTTCCGCTGATAATGAGTGGATAATCGAGTTTTGAAAAAACATTTTTCAATAAAAAGCGGACAGCCTTTCTATTTTCGGCTACTCCCAAATGCCCGTGATACAAGGCATAAGCGCCCATTCCGACAGGGCAATTTATTCTATTGGCAGAATGAAATCCGGGAATGTGTTCCACCCGACTTTTCGGAAAAAGTGTTTTAAAATATTGTGTATCCGTTTCGGAGATTCCCCATATTTGATTGGGACTTGGAAGCTTTTTTTCTAAACACTTTAGCTTGATGGCTTCGAGGTGAAAGAAGACTTTTTTGGCAAAGGAAGTTTCCGCCTTTGCCAAATTGCGGTAATAATGGTGTTCGATATTTGACGGACGAAAGATGAAAAAACGATTTTTCAATCGGCTGTCTAAGCAAACACTGCAACAATGAATTCCTTCTACCAGAATGGGATAATCATTGACCAATAAATTTTGAATCAGGCTTTCCGATATTCTGCTTTGAACGATGTAAGGCAATCGCGATAGCCCATTTGCAAGCTTGGTTTTTCTGGGATAATAATTTACTGTGGAGCAAATTTGATCTAAATAATTGCTTGGTTTTCGCCCATATTCGAAGCAATGGAGATGAATTTTTACTCCAAGCTCGCTGAGTGCTTTTAATTTGTAAAAAACATCCACAACACCACCGTAATCGGCAGGAAAAGGATTGTCGAAACTAACAATATGTAGCTGTTTTAATTGCATAATTTGCACAAATCTAATGAATAAAAAATAGCTTGCAAATGAAATTTTTAAGAATCAAACTCGGTCAATTTCACTTATTAATTGTATCTTTAAAATACAATTGCTTCATTGTTTTAATCTTGATTTAAATGAAAGAGGAATTTTTACATTATATCTGGCGATTCCGATTGATTCAGCATCCTCTTTTTACCACCCAGCAAGAGGAAATAGTCGTTCTGAATCCAGGACAATTGAATACAGATTCCGGACCTGATTTTGTTCAAGCAAAAATTCAAATTGGCAAAACTATCTGGGCGGGAAATGTCGAAATTCATATCCTTTCGTCGGATTGGGAAAAACACAAACATCAATACGATAAAGCTTACAACAGCACTATTTTGCATGTTGTTTATGCCTGTGATAAGCATGTTTTGATGGAAAATGGCGAAGCTCCGCCTTGTATTGAACTGAAAGGGAAGTTTGACGAAAGCCTATTTGATAGATATATTGCCTTTCTAAATTCTAAAAAATGGATTCCTTGCAGCGGTCAATTGAAGGCCGTTCCGGGAATAACACTTTCGGCACTTTATTCTCGGATGTGTATCGAACGTCTGGAAGGAAAAACAAAAGGTATTTTAGAAATTTTGGAGCGAAACAAAAACGACTGGGAAGAATCTTTCTATCAGATATTGGCGGGTGGCTTTGGGTTGAAAATAAATCAAGCGGCTTTTCAAACTTTGGCCGAATCCTTGCCGCTAAAAAANNAAAGAATATTCTTATCTTTCAAAGAAGTTTCTGCTCGATCCAATGCAAGCCCATCTATGGAAATATTTAAGGCTTCGCCCCAGCAACTTTCCTTGCATTCGGATTGCACAATTTGCTGCTTTGCTCAGCAAAAACCAGCCTCTATTTTCGAAAATTGTAGAGGCTGAAACAGTAGAACAAATCCGAAACATCTTTAAAATAAGCGCCTCGTCCTATTGGAAAACGCATTATCTTTTTGATAAAGAGTCGAGCCCAAAACCAAAAAAATTAAGCCAAGAGCGTATCGACCTTTTGTTGGTAAATGTTGTGATTCCTTTTTTGTTTTTATATGGAAAACAAAGAAATAAAGAAGATATGGTGGATTTGTCGATCGCTTTTTTGGAGCAAATTGAGGCGGAAAACAATTCGATTAGCAAGGGATTCAAAGCCGAAGGTGTTGCTTTTAGTACCGCTTTTCAGACGCAGGCTTTGACTCAGCTCAAATCGAACTATTGCGATCAAAAGCGCTGTTTGAACTGTACATTGGGAATTTATTTATTGCGCTAAGGCGAATTTTATCTTCCGAATCAGTTTTTGTTTAAATCCTCGTATTTGACTAATATTGCAATGACTAAATAAAAAACGACAGGTGAACGCCTCTTCTTCTTCCAAAAAGCTGCTTTCTGCCGGACTGGCATTGCTGATTGTTGTTGCCATTGGCACATTGGGATTTTCGGTGATAGAGGGCGACACAGTGTTCGACTCGCTTTTTTTGACGATTATTACTATTTCTACCGTTGGATATGGACTTCCACATGAACTATCGGACAAAGGACAAGTTTTTGCGCTTGTTTTTATTATCATAAGTTTAGGCGTTTATGCTTATTCCATTTCTATTATCATATCGTATTTGGTCGAAGGAAATCTGGAAAAATTAATTCGCGGCAGAAAACTAAAAGGGAACAGTAAGATGAAAAATCACACAATTATTTGCGGTTTTGGCCGAATTGGAAGGCAAGTAGCAGAAGAATTATTGGCTTATAAGAAGCCGTTTTTGGTTATTGATCAGAACTCAGAAGTAATCCTTGCGAATCAAAACAAGGAAATAAAGTTTTTGGAGGGCGATGCAACGCTCGACAATATATTGATGGATGCAGGGATTGAATCGGCTCATGCTTTAATTTCGGCCTTGCCCTTGGATGCAGATAATTTGTATGTTTCGCTTTCGGCCCGGTCGCTGAACAAAGAAATAACCATTATTAGTAGAGCCTCGAACGAAAGTGCAGAAAAGAAATTGCTGATTGCAGGAGCCAATCATGTGATACTTCCCGAAAAAGTAGGCGGTGCTCACATGGCAAAATTGGTGGCACGAAAAGATTTGGTTGGCTTTCTGAATCATCTGTCGTACCAAGGAGAATCGCCAACAAATTTGGAAGAGATTGATTTCGAAGATATCCGCGACGAATTCCACCACAAGACCATCCTCGAAATAGGAATTCGTAAAAAATCGGGAGCCAATATTGTGGGATTTAAAACACCCGACGGAGAGTTTATAATCAATCCAGACCCCGACACGCTCATCACTCCAAAATCAAAGCTTTTTGTATTGGGAACCCCTGAACAAATTGGCTCTTTGCTAAAATCCAAACCGAATGAATAAAACAATCTTAGTTCCTACGGATTTTTCACAAGTTTGCGAAAATGCCATGCGGCACGCCGCCGGTATTGCGAAGTATATTCAAGCCAACATATTATTGGTTCATGTGATCAATAGCGACACAAAAAAATATTTGAAAAGAAGCCGATTGCCAAAAGCCTCGATAGAAGAATATCTTCAAGACTATAAAAATCAATTGATTGATGAGTATGGTATTCAAGTGGATTTTCGCGTTCTGGAAGGAAAACTGTTAGAACAGCTTTCTATTTTGGTTCGGTCGATAAAAGTGGATTTACTCATGTTTGGAACGCATGGCAAAACCGGCATCCAAATGATTACCGGAAGCCACGCCATCAAACTCATCAATGCCGTTAAAATCCCGGTATTGGTGGTTCAAAAAAGAGGATTCGAAAACGGATATAAAACCATCGTTTTTCCTGTAAACACATCAACAGAATACAAAGTAAAACTCGACTGGACTATTTTTATTGCAAAAAGTTTTGGTTCTACGATAAAGTTGTTTGTGTACAACGAAACAAGGCCAAAAGTAAGAGCCAAAATGGAAACGGTACTTGTCAATATTAGAGCATCTTTCTTAGCGAATAATATCAAATTTACAGAAGAAGAGGCGGAATATAAAGACAATTTCCCAAAGCAAATCCGAAGTTTTGCAGCGGCAAGCAATGCGGATTTAATTGCTATTAAGGTAGATAACGATGAGTTTGAACCCTCTTTCATCCTTGGTTCGCCCGAAGAAAAAATGCTTTTCAATTCCGCACAAATTCCAGTATTTTGTGCTCAACGAACAAAACCATAAAACCAAAAATACGAATGGCTAAAAAACTATTCTTTATTACACTGCTTCTCTTTTTTACCACGAAGGCGTTCTTTGGCTTTTCGCAGGCAACAGAGAGCCAAACAAATAACCCGCAAACAAAAATACAAACCACCAGCGAAAAAATAAATGCTTTTTTTGAGCCCATTGTAGCAAAAATGGCCACCGTTTTGTTTTTCGATCCCTTTGAAGCTTTGGGATTGCACGATCCGGTTGTTTACGACGAACAAGGAAATCCAATACTTGATGCAAAAGGAAATCCAGTAAAAAGCAAGATTCCACTGATTGTTGCTTGGCTAGTTCTGGGCGCGTTCTTTTTTACTTTTTATTTGGGGTTTATCAATATTCGCGGATTTAAGCACGCTTTAGACGTTGTACGCGGAAAATTTGATAATCCCGAAGACAAAGGTGAAGTAAGCCATTTTCAGGCACTTACAACTGCATTGTCGGCCACTGTTGGTTTGGGAAATATTGCCAGTGTTGCTATCGCCATTGTGATTGGTGGCCCGGGAGCTACTTTTTGGATGATTTTGGCAGGATTTCTTGGAATGTCAACCAAATTTGTAGAGTGTACGCTCGGTGTAAAATACCGCAAGATTGATATTTTTGGGCAAGTTTCGGGCGGTCCTATGTACTATTTGTATATGGGAATGAAAGACAGAGGAATGAAATGGCTGGGCGCATTCCTAGCCGTTGTTTTTGCAATTCTGGTTGTTGGTGGATCTTTTGGTGGTGGAAATATGTTTCAAGCCAATCAAGCTTTTGCTCAATTCAAAATGATTTATCCAGCCATAGCCGATTTTGGATGGTTGTTTGGATTTGTTTTGGCCATTATGGTTGGGCTAGTCATTGTAGGTGGAATAAAAAGCATTGCGCGCGTTAGCGACAAAATAGTGCCGTTCATGGCTTTTCTGTATGTTGGCACGGCTTTGGTGATTGTTTTTATGAATATCGACCGAACGGGAGAAGCTTTTCGTCTGATTTTTGAAGGTGCTTTTTCGCCCGACGCCATGAAAGGCGGTCTTGTGGGCGTTTTGATCGTTGGATTTCAGCGCGCCTCTTTTTCGAACGAAGCAGGTGCCGGCTCGGCAGCTATTGCACACTCGGCAGTAAAAACAGACGAGCCGATAAGCGAAGGTTTTGTTGCCTTGCTGGAGCCTTTTATTGATACCGTTGTTATCTGTACCATGACCGCCTTGGTTATTATTTTTACAGGAAGTTATCTCAACCCAGACAATCTGGAAGGAGCCGAACTCACATCGCAAGCTTTTGGCACGGTTTTTTGGTGGTTTCCCTATTTATTGGTTATTGCTATATTTCTCTTCGCTTTTTCTACTATGATTAGTTGGTCGTACTATGGTTTAAAAGGATTCGATTACCTGTTTGGCGGTTTTTCAGAAAAATGGTTTGGAAGTCGAAAATATGCAGCCAATTTTTATCGCATATTGTTCTTGGCATTTATCGTAGTTGGGGCTTCGTCAACAATGGGAGCTGTAACTGATTTTTCGGATATGATGATATTGAGCATGGGTTTGCCCAATGTTCTGGGCCTTCTCATCATGGCTCCCGAGGTAAAACGCGACTTAAAAAGCTATCTTGCACGAGTTAAAAGTGGTGAAATTAAAAAATACAAATAATAAACTAAATTTGTCGTTTATAAGAATGATCATTAAAACGCTATTCTCCATGTATCGAAACGTTGTTCTTCTGCTTTTTTTAGGGCTTATTTCCTCTTTTTCCTATGCTCAACAAAGCCCAATTGTTCAGAAATCGAGCGAAATAAAAAAAATTGGCAATCAGGAATTTTATGTTCATGCCATTGCAAAAGGAAACACTTTTTATAGCCTTTCCAAAGCGTATAATGTGAGTATTGAAGAGATCAAAAAAGCCAATCCAACTTTAGGGAGTGAACTAAAATTAAATACATCTATTCTTATTCCTAAACGAGATGATACGAAACCGTCGTCAGCAACAACGGCGACTCCTGCGACCAAAGCGTCGAGCGACAATTATTTTTACCACAGTGTGAAACAAGGCGAAACACTTGGCTCCATTGCCAAAATTTACGATGTGACGGTGGAGGATTTGATTACGATGAATCAATTGACCGGAAACACCATTTCGCCCGGCTATCGCTTGAAAATTCCTGAAAAAGTTCTTGAAACCATCGGCGGTTCGCAAAAAACAGTTTCGCCGCCTTCTGAATTCAACAAAACAAAAACCTTCGAGCACAAAGTGAAAGCGGGCGAAACTTTGTTCAGCATCGCTAAAAAGTATGGCGTTGGATTAGAAACCCTGAAATACCTCAACAATTTTACGGGAAATTCTATTCAGCCCGATCAAGTGGTTTTAATTCCTGATTTGACCAAAAGCAAACCATCACAAGAGCCTAAAAACTACATCGTCCATTTGGTTCAACCACAAGAAGGATTATTTGCAATTGCCCGCAAATATGGCATTACCGTAAATCAAATTAAAGAAATGAACAGCGATTTGACGGACGCAATTTCCATAGGTCAGGAAATAAAAATTCCCCGAACGCTGAATGAAAAGGGATATATTGAACACACAGTAGGTGGTAAAAAAGAAAAACTAGCCAATCTAGCCCGCGATTACGAAATTTCGGTAGCCGATTTAAAAGATCTGAATCCCGAACTAGCCACTAAACTTAAACAAGGTCAAACGGTTCTAATTCCAGTTGATTTTGTTGATAATTCTTTAAAAGAAAAAACCAACTTGGAGAAGAAAAATGGCGAAGAAAATCCAAAAGAGTCCTTGAATTACGAAAAAAGTAAGCGTAAAACATTCAATGTGGCGTTGATGCTTCCCTTGTATTTGGACGAAATTGATAGTTTGCTAAAGATAGACAGCTATAAATTATCGGCCACCAAGTCTGAGATTAAATCTTTTCGATTTCTTGAATTTTATGAAGGCGCTATGATGGCTGTTGATAGCATGCGCCAATTGGGAATGAAAATAAATCTTCGGGTGTACGATGTGAGCGAAGACGAAATGGAAACCACCAAACTGCTTCAAAAACCCGAGTTTTTAAATACAGATTTGATTATAAGCTTGTTGTTTAGCCGTAGTTTTTCTATCGTCTCAAAGTATAGCAAAGAACATAAAATTCCACTGGTAAACACCTTGTCCAAAAGAAGTCAAATTGTTTTCGACAATCCCTATGTTTTTAAAATCAGCCCAAAACCCGAAGCTTTCTATCAGCGCGTTGCAGAGTATGTTGCCGGAAATTTTTCGAATAGTAATATTTTTATTGTTCGTAGCAATGCTTATGAATTTACAAGAGAATACAACGAACTGAATCGATTGTTGCAAGAGAAGCTAAACACAAAAAATCCTTTTTCTGCTGAAAATAAAATTACAACCATTCATTACGCAACCGAAGGTTTGGGAGCCTTCGTTAAGCAGGCAAACGCTTCCCGAAACAATGTATTGATTGCCATTGGTAGCGAAGAGGTATTTGCGGTAGATTTGTTTACAAAACTGAATGTTTATCGGGATAAATTACCTTTGAAAGTCATTGGCTTGCCCGACTGGAGCGGATTTGAAAATGTTGACATTGAGTATTCTCAAGCCTTTGGATTAAGTGTTTTGAGCGAAAATTTCGTTGATTATTCACGTCCTGAAGCCCTGCGGTTTGTTCATTTATTTCAAGAAAAATACCATAAAATTCCCGAAATAGATACCTATGCGTTTTTGGGTTACGATGCCGCTTTCTATTTCTTACAAGCCATGTATCGTTCCGGCGACGATTGGTTGAAGCAAGTTGAAACGTTTCAAATCCCCTTGCTTCAAAATCAACTGAAATTTGAGAAGCAAAACAACCAAGGCTACGAAAACGTATATTGG
>DMBV01000049.1 GCA_003445975.1 Bacteroidales bacterium | reverse complement strand
TGAGCAATCTCTAATTCAAACCAACCAGTATTCAAAAATAGAGTTTTAATATTTTTTGATTTCAATTCAAAAGCATTATCTCCGTATTTGTTTTTCAATACTCCAATATATGCTTTATCTTCTTTGTCCCACTTTACCCAAGAGCCTGAAGCAATCTTATGCTCGCTAATTCCATTTTTATTCGATAAATATTCAGTTAAAGCGAAAAAATCTATATAATTTGATTTTCTCAGTTGTTTGATTTTTTCAATCATATTAAAATCTGTTTCGTCAAATTCCGAGATTAGTTTATATTTTTTTAAAGGATTACCGTAAAGCCTAAACTGCGTATCTATTTCAAAATCTATGTTATGCGTTTCTTCATCTGTTAAATTCCAAACTTTAGCATTTTGGTCAATGTAAAAAATAGTTGCAGTCTTCAACGGCGCAAATACCTTATAAAATATTAAAGCCCAAAGTTTTGTTCCGCTTGTGATGTTCACAGAAATTAACTCTGAATTTGAATATTTTTCAAATAATAAATTGGCTTCGGCTATAATACTTGGCAAATCAACAGGGTCAATTTCTCTTAATTCAGATTTAAAATTAATTTCTGATTGAATACGATTGGCTTCATCCTTAGTTTGCATAGAATGAATTAAAATAACAAAATCGGAATTAGAATCTATTATCCCCTGATATACTGGAGCAGTTTGCCCACCGACTAAAGCAATGTGAATTTTCTTCATTTCCTTTAAACTATAAAATTAATATATTAATCCAAACAGCCAAAGCGGAATGGTATTTCCAACGCCAAACTCAATTTGGTCGGCTTTCTTATTTTTTTTATTATTGTTTAATCTGTTAAACATTAATAAGTTATTTTGTATTGTCCACTGTGCAATTTTGCGTTTTTTGTATTCTGCACAATACAATATTTCAATTTTTTGTATTTCATAGAATACATTTCCGACGAAACCGACCCATTTGTCATGACTAATACAACCTAAAACAATTTTCAAAAAATCTCATCATATCCTATTAATCCTATCTAAAACCAATGATTCTTACATGCATGATTTTAATCCATTATTCCGAATCCTCCTTCATCTTAGTCCTTTCTGTTTCAATTTCTTCCTTTGTCCATGTATTTTGCCAGCTATCACAATAATCGAAGAATGCACAACCTGGACACCAACCATCACAAAAGTCGATGTTCCAACCCGGAAAGGTCTGAAGACCGTCCTTTAATCGCTTGCGCAATTCAGCATAAACCAATCTGCCGGGTGTGCCATTCATGGGAAAACTAACATGGGTGCCTTTGGCTGCCAATGCATTCACTAATGCAATCGTCAGATTTTGAATTTGTTGGTCAGTAAGTCCATCTTCGGGCGGCAACTCATCAAAACTAACGTTTATAACATATTCAGCAGCAACAGGGTCTTCGGTTTCGATAGCGAACATCGCTTCAGCAAAATCCTCATAACTATTTCCAAAGTCAGGTTCGGGAGTGGGGCTTGCCTCAGCTTCTGCCAATTTTTCGATGAGTTGCGATACATATCTGTCCATATTCGATGAGCTATAATTTATTGTCAATAAACACTTTAAAGGCTGGCCGCACAAGTATTTGTTTGCTGTCAATTATTATTTCCTCCTCTTGTTCGGCAGTGATGATATAACCTTTTTCCAACTTGAAAAAATTCATAGCTTCCACTAATCCACTCAATTCCCTCTTCCTGGTTTCAGCCTCTGATATATCATAACTAACCTGTATGCAATGGGTAGGCTTATCGCGGTCGAAAACTACAAAATCGCATTCGTGTTTTTCTTTGAAGTAGAAAATGGTTTTCTCGTACAAACTGCCGAATTTTTGCCTCAGAAAAATAAAAATAGCGTTTTCTAAAAGTTTGCCTCGGTTCTCCGTGAAATTATGGGAAAGAGTGTTTAGTAATCCATTATCAATAAAATAAGCTTTTTTATCAGACTTAGAACGGGCAGAGTAGGAATAATCATAGCGCATAATGCTGAATATCAGGTAAATATTTTCTACATAATCAATAAATTGGTACAATTGATTTTTGTCGAGTTTTAGCCCTTGCGACTTTAGGGAATTGTATATTTTATTGATGGAAAAGTACTTGGTGATATTATCAGCAAGTTTTTCGATGAAATATTTTATCACTGGAACATTTGAAATGCTATATCGTTCGATTAAATCTTTGTAAAGCATGACATAATAGAAGGTGCGCAAAATATTTGATTGCTCCAATAGTTGTCGATTAACAGTTTCGGGGAAGCCACCTTGGTTTAAATAATCCTTAAAAGCATTTATAATCAATGCCTTATTGGGTTCAGAATAATAGTCTGAATTTAAATTTCTAAACCGCAAATATTCGTCGAATGTAAAAGGAAAGACCTCGTAAGGTAAAGTACGTCCACGTAATGATGTAGCAATATCGGTTCCTAAAAATGCTGAATTAGAACCGGTTACAAATATATTTTGTGTTTCGGTATCATATATTCGGCGGATAAACTTTTCCCAGCCTTCTATATTTTGTATTTCATCAAAAAAGAAATAGTGTTCAATTAAACCCTCATTTGGGTGTAATTCGCGCCATGCTTGCATAATTAAATCCAATTCATTGATATTCAATTGCAAACGTTCATCCTCAAAGTTTAAATACAGAATATTATGTTTCGGAATTCCCGAAGATATTAGCTTCGATATCGTTTCGAACAGCATATAGGTCTTGCCACAACGACGCGCTCCAATTACCGATATTACCTTTTGGCTGTTTATGGGCAATTGAAGGTTTCTCGACACTATTTGTGGCAGTTCACTTGTATGAAAACGGGTAATGATAGTTTTAATCAGCTCTTTCATAATGAATTAAATAAAGTTTCCGTTAAATCATACAAAAATACATAATTATTTCTTAAATTTTCGGACAATTTACTGTTTGTTTCCTTTTATTTCAGCAAACCATTGCTGGGTGGCATCTTCACCAATCCATGAGGATAATTTTTTCAAATTATGACCTTCATTCCAAGCTTTAGCCGTTCTTTTATCATTAAACTCATTTAAAGCAATCTTTTTAAGTGCACTTAAAATCTCATCTTCAAAACCACTTCCTAACAGCTGCCCTTTGGGTAACTTTTTAATCCAAGCGGAACCTTCTTTAAAAAAACTCTCTGAACTTTTAAGATTTAGCAACCTTTCGGGAATCCCCGATTGGGCCTTCAATTTACTTAATAGTTGGGCTATTTCGTCTTTGTGCTTAGACAGTGGGTATTTTGAAATGAATTGTTCGCAGGAT
>DMBV01000048.1 GCA_003445975.1 Bacteroidales bacterium | reverse complement strand
GGTTTGAATTAGAGATTGCTCACATCTTTTCACGCTGGAAATTGGCTAAAGAAATTAGAATTAAATGCATCTTTCCAACAAAAAATGGCAGTCCTAAGAACGAAATCGACATCATCATAAATACCGGAAATAAACTTTTGTTTATAGAATGTAAAACGCAAATTAACAAAGTTACCGATATCGATAAATTTGCATCAGCAGTAAAAGTTTATGGAGGTGGAGGGAGCAAGGCAATCTTTATAACTGAGAGCCCGATGGATGAAAAATCAATAGAAAAATGTAATGACAATAAAATACTTCATTTTAGCATATATAAGCCCGATAGAAATTTAAATGGGGAAAATAAGCTATTTAAAATGATTGAAAATGAGTTATTTAATATTAACTCTAAATAATATAAAATTGTATCACCTACGGTTTTGTTACATGAAAGTACTCAAATCACCCTTGGTTTTGTTACAAATATTTCAGAAATTAACCTTGGTTTTATTATAAAATATTTTAATTGTGCAATTCTAACACATTGATTATATGTTTAATAGCATTACTATATCCTTGCATCAGTTTATGTACCAAGCACCACAAAATATTGCGTTAAGAATTTGGTCGAAACCATTTTCTGTTGAGCTAGTCAAAACACCAAAGGGGAAAGAATTTACGCTCCTTCATATTCCTTTTTACCTGATTTCGCAATTGGAAAAAATAATAGCTAAAAATTTATTAGAGTGAATTTTATAAAAGACAAAATGATAATATTAGCTATGTTTGCCTTTTGTAATAGACAGATATTAGATTCATATCTGAATTTGAGTAAGTTAAACATTAAAAAATAAAACTATGGCAACACTATTAGTTTCCTTCATTAGCGACCAAACGATTCCCAATGTTCAACTTATCAATGAATTTGGTAATGACATCGATAAATACCTTTTCATTTCCACTAAGGGGATGGAAATCAAAGGGGTAAGAGATTGGGTTATAAATTCTTGTAATATTAAAACTGAACAAATCACGCAGCCAATTGAAGTCAATCAATTTTCCTTTGTTGAAATTGAAGCGAACCTAAGGACTTTTGATTTTAAAAAGTTTAAAAAAATTATTGTCAATCTTACAGGGGGAACCAAAGTAATGACATTAGCTGCTTTTGACTTTTTTAGCCAAATGAAAGTTGAGATTTATTATGTTACCGGCGACAATGATGAATACATTCAACTTATACCCAAAAAATCAATATTGAAATTAAAATCCCGAATTTCTTTAGCGCAATATCTTGAATCTTACGGTTTTAAAATCACGAAATCTGACTCTTTTGCTTCATTAGTGAATAAATCGGATGCAATTTATACTGCTTTCTGTAGCGGAAATTTTGCTCCGGCTACTTCTGTATTATCCGAATTGCAATCTAAAAGAAAAAAAGGCATTAAGGATATTTCTTTAGTAGATGGGTTATTCGATTTTCTAAACAAAATCGGGTTTACTCCTCAAGAGCAAAATAAACTCAGTAAAATGGAAACACAATTTTTAACAGGGGAATGGTTTGAATTATATATTGCTAAACAGATTAAAGAAGAACTCAAACTGGACGATAGCCAAATAGATACGGGATTTCATTTGGAAAAAAAACTCAATAGCGAAAACAATAAAAATAGCCTCGAAGAATTGATAGGAAATCCTAAACTATTAGAAAAAATAAGGGTCCCCAATAATGAAATTGACATTATGTTTATTTATCAAAATCAATTGTATTATATTGAGTGTAAAACCTCTATNNCATCCTTCTTCTCAATGGACAGAAAATCAAATAAATACCGCAAAAGTAAACTACGGTGACATCATCGATTATTCCTTTCCACACATAGAACCGGAAGCTTCGACCGAACAAATATTGCTGCTTGCTCATGACTATTCAAATCGTGTTATTAAATTGTTTGATGCCAATAAAAACTCACAAACCAATGCGGTGCATATTATGGGCGAATTGACCTTCTGTTTTGCAGTAATAGTGATTCTGCAAAAAAATAATATTGACTGTATTGCAAGCACTACTGTTAGAAATGCAGCCGTAAGTGGAAATCAGAAAACCTCTGTTTTTCAATTTGTTCAGTTCCGAACTTATCCTAAAATTACAAGTTAACAACTCGGTTTTGATTCATTGCTTCACTATATATTTTAAATAATTCTTGCCTAAGATGCAAGGGTTCAAGTACTTCAATTGCTGAACCATACCCCAAAATGTTTTGTTTCAATTCGTAATTGATGTATGCTTTAAATTGTATGTTGATACTTCCATCTTCATTTACTGATATCAATTCTTGATTCGTAATAAAGGGTTTTGAAAGTACATAATTTGCCGATGACTTATTGATTTTTAGTTGAATCGTCTGCGAATCTGATTCCATTGGTATAGTTACTCCAACTACATATTCATATAAAAGCTCAAAATCTTTGTCTGTTTTTATATATTTTAACTTATATTCCGGCTTAATAGAGTTTATTCTGTCCAAAGGAATATTCATAAGGAAGTTGTTTTCATTTTTTAAGCCTAATAAATACCATCTATTTCTATATTCTTTCAAATAATAAGGGCTAATAATATAGTCGCTTGCTTGCTGAGTAGAATTGGGAGTGAAGTTTATTTTTAAGCATTCTTGATTTTTTATTGCTACATAAATATCGTCTAAAAATTCCGAACCTGAGGCGATAATCTGATTTTCAAAACTGACTATTTGTTTTTGATTATTGGTAAGCTCGTATTTCAAAAATTTCGACTTCAATAATATCTCTTTAAGGTCGTTAACCACGTGAAAACCAAATGAATTGGATAGTATCTGAATGCATTGTTGAAGAATTTCAACATCTTCTTCAGTAAAATGGGAATTCTCCGGGACAAATTGTTCAGTAAAATAATAAAAACTATCCGCCCTATTTGGAATATGTATTTCGGCTCCTTGATCTTTAAGATAGCTTATATCATTGTTCAAGGTTTTGGGGTGAATAGCAAAGCCGTTGTCTTTATATATTTCAATTAGTTCCCGCTTTGTGTGATGCTGTCTTAGCAAGGAAGTCAATAAGTTTATTCTGTCAAATTGTTTTTTGGTTGTAGGCATATTCTGAAAATTTAGATTGCAATTAGATTGCAAGTATAGCCCTTTTCTTTGCATTATCAAAACCAACAAGATGGATTTTGGAAGTTGCAATTAGATTGCAACATGCAGTAATAAATTTGTTCAAAATAAAAAATAGAAAATTATGACAACAGAATATCAAACATTATTAGCTACTGATCAATGGCAACAAAAGCGCCAGCAGATTCTTAAACGCGACGATTATAAATGCTGTTGTTGTAATTCAACTCAAAATTTACAAATTCATCATCGTCAATATCATTTTGTAAAAGCATCAGATTCCAAGCAAAAACCTTGGGAATACAAAAGTCGCTATCTGATTACACTGTGTGTAAAATGTCACCAACGCGGCCATGAACTTTTTAAAGTTCCGTTTTTTAATGTTTAACCTTTTAAAATCAAACTATTATGACAAACATTTTTAAGAAATTTTTTGGCAAGTCAGCAGCCGTTGAAGAAAGAACTTCACAAATTGTTGTACCTATTCAAGAAGAAAATCAAATTTCTAATTCTGCTGATCAGATTTTGGAAAGGATTTTCATCGACAACGAAGATCCCCAACCTGAAATTTCTCAAAAGAAACCTGCTACAACGAAGCTGATGGAATTTCTTAACAGTAATTTCGAATATCAAGGATTGCACGATGGATTCGAATATTACTCTCAAGAAGTGCTGAAAGCCAAAGTGTTAAAACTCAAAGCCGACTTTAGTTTGATTGCAGATCAAATGATTGAAGAGAAGGCAAAGACTATTTTTGAACTGGAACTTCAACTTCTTAGTATTGGAATGGCTTCACCAATTGCCAATCAGCAGATTCTACTCTCAATCAAAGAGCATAAGTCTAAAATTGTAGAACTTCAGAAGCATAAATATCTGGTAGATGAAGACAATGGCTGGGTAATGATTGCTGTGAACTCATACTGCGATGGTTTTAACCAAGGTATTATCAAGAGGTTAAATGAAAGCAAATTCTTAACTAATTCGTCAAATTTATAAACCATTAAAACATTCCTATCATGACAAAATTTAATTGTTTCGTAATTGGAGAAGACTACAAGTTAGTACAGAATTATTCACCCCTGGGTAAACGTAAAGTAAATCTGTTTGCAAACATTATTCTTCTTCCTGTTCTGATGTGGCTTTTTAGCACTTTTCTGATGAGTTATATGGTATTGGGAAATTCATTTACTGTATCTGTTTTGCTTGCATTGTTCTTTGGACTTATTATTTTCATCATCGAACGAAGCATTGTGATGGTCGAAAATACTCCTTGGATTTTTTGGTTTCGTATTGGATTGGGAATTACAGTTTCTATTTTAGGTGCTATTGCCATCGATGAAGTGATTTTTAAAGCTGATATTGATCAAAAAATGCAAGAATATAAAACTGAATTTGTATCGAACCAAGGACAAAAAGTAGCTACAGAGTTTTCTGCAAGCATTGAAAGCCAACAAGCCATTGTAAATCAAAAATATGGCATTTGGCAACAACGGCTCGATGAAGCGAATGATGAGATGAAAGGACGTAATGGAGGAAGCGGAAATATTGGAAGAGGAGAAATTGCGGAAGCGAATTTAACCATGGCCAAGGATGCAGAAAATAATTATGATGCAGAAAATAATAAACTTGCTGAAATGCTTACTAAGCAAAATAGCACTATCGAAAATGCAAAATCCCAAGCCATTTCAAACTTTCAGATGCATTCATTACTTCAACGTATCAAAGCCATGTATTCGCTTGTAATTTCTGATTTAGCCGTATTTATTGTCTATTCTCTTTTTACGCTATTCGTTTTTTTTATTGAGTTTTTGGTTATCCTTTTCAAGAAATTTTCGCCGGAGTCTTCGGACGAATACATCCAAAGAATGCAGCAAGAAATGCTTAAACAAAGAGCCGATAAAGTATTTAAAGATAGTGCTCAATTTTATTCATCGGAGATGAGTTCTGCACACTATAACAATGCGCAACATTTATTGAGGAGCCATCAAGCTTCTATTTTGAATTAGTATTTATTTTTTATGCGCCCTTTGCCGAATTGGCTTAAGGCGTTAATAACAAGGGTTTTAAACAAATTTATTCATTTTAATATTGATTTTGGTTATGGACGTCATTCTAAACACTTACGGAAGCTCACTGATTCGCGAAAACGAAAATTTTGCAATCCTTCACAAAGACGGAAAGCAGAACTTGGCTGTTTCGGATATTAAGAGTATCAGCATCAGCAAAGGAGCGCAAATTACTTCCGATGCCGCTTTGTTGGCCATCGAAAATCAGATTGATGTCTTGTTTGTAGATGCCAAAGGAAATCCAATTGGACGTGTTTGGAGTGTGAAATACGGTTCTATTTCCAATATCCGCCGAAATCAATTGAATTTTTCGACTTCAACAGCGGCTGTGGATTGGATTAAAACTCAAATAATTCAAAAAATTGACAACCAAATTGCTCTTTTAATTTCTGTTGTACCGCTGGAACGCAACACTGAACTAAATTTAGAAGCCAATCTTTATCGTTTGGGCGAATTCAAACGTAAAATTACAGATTTAAATGGCGATTTTGTTTCCGATATAGCCGCTTCACTGCGTGGATTGGAAGGCGCTGCATCCAAAATTTATTTCGAACTGATTAGTAAAACGGTCCCGAACGAATATTTCTTTCAATCCCGAAGTCAACATCCGGCAAACGACATGTTCAATGCACTCTTGAACTACGGTTATGGCATACTCTATGGAAAAGTGGAAGGTGCATTGATTCGAAGCGGCATCGATCCGTATGTGGGCATTTTCCATCGCAACGAATTTAACAGACCCGTATTGGCTTTTGATGTGATTGAACGTTTTAGAGTTTGGGTTGATTATGTAGTAATTAATTTGTGTATGCAAAAAGCCGTTGATTCGGATTGTTTTTTAATCAAAACGGATGGAAGTTTTTGGCTCGAATCTCTTGGCCGACGAATACTCATACAATCCGTAAACGATTATCTAAGCGAATTAATTTCAATAAATGCACTCAGCAGAACGCGTGCTACTCATATCGATCTTTTTGCACAACAATTGGCTCAATCATTTTTAAAATTTAAAGAATAGGAGGAAAGTACCATGTTTATGATCGGACAAAATATTACCAATCAAGAAGATTTAATGCAAAAAACAGTGTTGCAACAATTGTTTAACAGCATTGCGGAACCAACTCCGGACTTGCAATTGCAAATTGAACAGTTGCGAAATGTATTGAGTATTGATAAAGCCAAATATCGTCAACTAAAAACGCGACTGCCTTATTTTGTGAGTGGTATTTTTCACAAGGGAATTCGTCGGACGGAAAATTTTTCACAGACAAGTCATTTTGTGATTGATTTGGATCACTTACTTGAAAATGAGATCGATATAAATAATCTAAAAGCAAAATTAGTAAACGACGAACGTATTGCACTTTTGTTTGTATCGCCCAGCGGAAATGGGCTGAAAATAGTATTCAATATGAGTGAAGCCCTTTTTGATGCCATGCAATTCAAATTGTTTTATAAAACTTTTGCAACCGTATTTGCTCAACAATACAACATCCTGCCTTCGCTCGACAAAACCACATCCGATGTGAGCAGAGCATGCTTTCTAAGTGCTGACAAAGAGGCTTATTTTAATGCTAATGCAACACCCATCAACAGAAATGATTACATCGATTTCGACGATTTTATGCAGATTAAAGAAATTCAAAAAGAACTGAAAAGCGAAGCGGTTTCAAATACCGAAAACCTCGTCTTCAGCGAACCAAAAGAATCCATGTCGGAAAACGTACTTTCTCAAATCAAAGCAAACTTAAATCCCAAAGTAGCCAAGAAAGAAAAAGACGTGTATGTTCCTCAAGCTCTTCTAAATGCAATGAACGGACTTCAAGAAGCGATAGAAGGAAAAGGATTAAAATTGGAATCGGCCACAAATATTCAGTATGGAAAACAGATCAAAGCATCCGTAAAACATTTATGGGCCGAAGTCAATGTTTTTTATGGAAAAAAAGGCTTTAAAGTGATTCCGGTTTCTAAATCAGGAAGCAATCCCGAATTGAGCGAAATATTGACAAATGTACTTGAAAATTATATATACACCTACGATGAAAAAGAATATGAAAGAGCCTTTGAGCTATCTTAAAAAGATACTCTCATTGAAGCGTGCCGGAATTGGAGTTTCGCCCGAAAACGTGGAAATTTCAGATTTAGAACCCTTGAATGAGCGAATCCGAAAAATTTTGGGCATTCAAAACGAACCATTAAAAAGCAGCGATATGTTCTATTTTATCATGTACGATATTGAAGACAATAAGGTGCGGACTCAAATTTCGAAGTATCTGATAAAAAAAGGATGCATTCGGATTCAAAAGTCCATTTTTATTGCTAAAACGGAACGGGTCAAATTTTCCGAAATTCACCACGCTCTTAAATCAATAAACGATTTGTACGAAAATGCCGACAGTATTATCCTTGTGCCTATTTCGACTGATATTGTGAGTAGTATGAAATTGATTGGACAAAATGTGGATATCGATATTATTACCCAATCGTACAATACTTTGTTTATTTAATGAGGATGAAATGGCCAAGGTAGAAATTCAAATTTGAGTGAGTTCTGCCCAAAACAGCGCGAAGTAACAAACGGAATTTAAAAAATAAATTAAAGAATCATGAAAACACTTTTCGACATGAGTAAAGCCGTTGCAGAATACAAACAGCAAAATAGGTTTGCCGAAGCTCTTTTGTGTTTTAAGCAGCATAAAATGCAATTCTCCAAAGAGCAATTGTTGGCAAATTCTTATTTAATGGCCAATATGATTCATTGTTTGCGAAAAGACAAACAGTTTGACGCCATTTCTGTTTTTGCAAAAATCTATGGAATAGATTTCGATAATAAAGTGGATCATCTGATTTTAAATGCCTATGCTTGGGCTATTTATGATACAATTCAGTCGGGCAAATACCCTACTCCTTATCCCGAATTGATTTCTGTTTTTCGATGCTTAAGCATAAGCAGCCACCCTATTTCGCAAAACACGCTTTCGGTTTTATTTAATGTTTTTGTGAAATCCGAAAAACTAAAACAAAATCACAATTATGAACAAATCCAAAAAGTTTGTCAGTCTGTTGATCCCAATAGGTTGAGTATGCAAAGTTTTAAAGCCGAAATTGAAATAAAAAACAAAACCAAAAATGTGGATATGGCCTCTCCAGCCGAAAAATGGTATTCCCTGATGACTAAAACGTATTTTGAATTAGGCAAATTTCAGGTTTGTATCGATTGTTGCGACGAAGCTTTTATTCGGATCAAAGAATTTCATTTTTCAAACAATCATTGGTTAATGTTTCGCAAAGCCCAATGTTTAAGCAAATTATCGAAGCCCGATGAGGCTTTGAAATTGTTGTTTACTGTATATACTTTCAAGAAAGATTGGTTTGTAGAAAAACAAATTGCCGACAGCTATTTTCAGATGGGCAATTTTGAACAAAGTAAAATCTATCTATTCAAAGCCTATTTAAATTATGGCGAACTCAAGTATAAAGGAGAGCTTATTTTGCTTCTTTCCGAAATGTTTAAAATTGAAAAGGAGGCAGATTTAAGCCTTAAAACGTTGCTATTGTATAAATTAGTTCGTGAAAATTCCGGATGGAAATGTTCGTACGAAATAAGTAGAACGCTCGAATCGCTACAAAATTCTGCCTTAAGTATGGTGAGTTTAAAAAATGAGCTGAAACAAATAGCCACTGATTATTTGAATGGACTTGAAGAGCAAAATGGAATGAGAGCCAGCATTCAAAAAATATTAAATTCGAACGAACGGGGAGCAAATGGATTTCTTAAAACCGAAAGTGGAAAAACCTATTATTTTGTTGCAAAGCCAAACGTTTTACAAAAGAAACCATTGCAAGCAGGCACAAAAGTAATTTGCAGTCATCCTGAACAAATGCCGAATGGAAAAATGAGTGTAAGGCTGCAAAAAGCCATGGAATAGTTTTTGACTACATTTAAATTATTGTATCTTAGCAAGAAATAGAAGATTCGGATTGATAAAAGGAAGGAATAAAAAACGGATATGAAATAGAAATTAAACTAAATTTGCACAATTAAAAAATAGGAGGGGAGAAATGCAAGATTTGATAAAATATTATTCTAATGAATTGTATTTGATTGCTTTGCTACATGCACTCTCAGAAACCAAATTCCATTATAACAAGGATTAAGACTCTTTATATAATGCTGACACATAAACAGAGCATTACTCAGAAACCAAATTCCATTATAACAAGGATTAAGACATTGAAATCATCAAT
>DMBV01000183.1 GCA_003445975.1 Bacteroidales bacterium | reverse complement strand
AAAAATCTTCATACTTTGCACATTCGCATGAAACAACACAGCAAAAACGCCCTGTATCTTGCCGAACGATTTAAGGAGATTGGATTAAAATACAACTATCCGGGAATGACGACACATCCGCAGCACGAATTGATGAAAAGCATGATGAACGAAGAGTTTGGATTCGGCGGAATGATTGCAATAGATATGGAAACGGCCGAAAGAGCTGCTACTTTGATGGAATCGATGCAATTAAAAAATGTTGGTTACCATGCTGTTAGTCTTGGCTATTTCAAAACGCTGTTTAGCAACTCAGGAAAAAGCACCTCTTCCGAAGTTCCTGAGAATGTTCAAAACGAAATGGGAATGTCGCCTGGTTTGGTGCGTTTTTCTGTTGGATTGGATAATGATATTGAAGCCACTTTCCAATTGATTAAAGAATGTTTGGACGTGCTTTAGGATCAGAAACACATGAAATGATTAAGCGGAACTCTTTTCCGCTTTTTTTATATCCAATATTTGCTGAAGAATATCTTCACTCGCATACGAAAAATCCGATTAGAGTTTCTTGAAGAATTTTGACCTACTGCACTATTAATCATTCTACTTTTCAGAAAAATAATGATTTCGATATGGATTGTAAATAAAATTAATTTTCCCGGGCAGAATATCAATTTCAAAATACTTATCAAAAAACAATTCTCCATCTAAATGATAAGCCGCTTTCTGATCTAATTCAATAATGAGCTTTTCGGTTTGATGGTAATCTACTTTGGGATGAGAAAGATGCTTTCCTTTTGGGACTTTCAATAAAATTACAAGCCGTTGGAGTAGATTCAATTTATCGACCACACAAACGTCTAACAGGCCATCATCGGCAATCGCTTTTGGAGTGAGAAAGAAGTCGCCGGCAAATCTTCGGCCAATCGCGATGGTATTCAGAAAGTAAGCCCTTTCTTTTTTCTCTCCATTGATAGTTAGCATCATTTTCTGAGCTTTGAAGAACAATAGGTTTTTAAGAATATGCCAAATATAATTACCTCTGTTGCTTTCCTTCAGTTTTCCTGAAGCATCATAATTTTCTGAAGCAACCTGCGCATCGAATCCCAAACCCATTCCATTAAAAAAATAATTCCCGTTGCATCGGCCAACATCTAAAGCATGACTGTTGGCCTCGAAAAATATCTCCCAATCTTTCTGTTCAAATTTTACAGACAAGCCCGGTATCTGAGCAAAATCGTTGCCCGTACCTGCTGGAATTAAACCCAGAATGCATTCAGGATAATCGATCAATGCGCTTGCCATTTCGTTCAAAGTTCCATCGCCACCAACTGCTACAATATACTTAAAACCTTGCATGGCCAACTCTTTAGCAAGCTGGCTTGCATGGCCATGTTGCTGAGTTCTAACAATCTTTGCACTAAGCTTCCGCTGTTCAATTTGTTTTAGAATTTCTATTTCAGCCATCAAAGGGCTGCCATTTCCGGCTACAGGGTTAACAATGAACGCCCACTTAAACTGATCTGTTTTTATCATAATTCAGTATTGTTGGTATTGTTTAGTGCTGATTGAATTGTGGACTGTACTCTTTCAATGATCTCTTTATCATCTTTATTTTCAAGTTCGCTAAAAGATATAGAAGGATGTATTTTCGCCGAAAGTTTTATTGAATAATTAAAATAAAACCTGTTTTTGGGTTTAAAATCATAGAACCCGATTAAACTTATAGGCAATATATCTAGCTTGCTGGCTTTAAGTACATGCAGAAATCCTTTTCTAAAACCGTTCATTTGCCCATTGATTGTTCTGGTTCCTTCGGGAAAAATAGCTACAGTTTGATTTTCGGTGCTTCTAACAAGCTGTTCTATCATGTATTTGGTATTTTTAAGGTCGGCGCTTTTCATTGGAATATAATGAACGGCTTCGAGTACTTTGCCGAAAAGTGGAATATCCATTAGGTTTGCTCTTCCAAAAAAAGCAATTTTTGGACATATTGCAATCATTCCCATAACATCAAACAAACTGGAATGGTTGGCCATTATTATGTATTTCCGACTCCTATCCAGATTTTCTAATCCTTCAATTTGCAATTTTTTGCCAACAAGAATAAAAGAACTACGAGCCCAAAAACGCATTAAACCAGGTACGCTTTTCTTCAAACCAAATGAATTTAACATCAGAATTAAAAGAACAATGAAGAAGGTAAATGGATATAAAAGAGCATAAGCCAGAATAGTATATGAATAGAGTATTGCTAAACGCATGCTTTGTTTTTGAGAATTTTGAAAGCAATATTACAAATTTCCTGAATACCTATACACTTCTGTAATGCTTTATCCTTGACCATGAACAAAACATTCCACCAGAACCTGCCAAAATAAGATTCGTTTTTACCTGAGCCGAAACCGGGCTTTACTTTGTATTCGTGCTATAAAATGATCAATGCACGCTCTATTCTGCCACTGCGCTCGGCATTTTAGAAAAAAAGCCGACTCTTACATCGGCTTTGAATTTTCAAATTTACTCCTCTTTCAATGTCGCTATCGAGAACTTTGCATCATAGCTCGCGACCGGAGCACAGGTGCAGAATAAATTCCGATCGCCATAAGCGTCATCAATTTTTCCTACCGGTGGCCAATATTTATCTTCGTTTGACCAAGGGCGTGGAAATGCCGCTTGTTGACGAGAATAAGGATAATCCCAATTTTCGGAAGCGATTAGTTCGGCTGTATGTGGAGCGTTTTTCACCACATTATTTTCTTTATCGGCTTCTCCATTTTCGATAGCACGAATTTCGGCACGAATCTGGTGCATCGCGTCCAAAAAGCGATTCAACTCAGACAATGGTTCACTCTCTGTGGGCTCCACCATCAACGTTCCATGAACAGGAAAAGCAACAGTAGGTGCATGAAAACCATAATCCATCAAGCGTTTTGCAATATCGATCGCTTGCAATCCGGCAGTTTGTGAAAATTTATTACAGTCTAAAATCATTTCGTGTGCAACGCGCTTGTTTTTTCCGGTATATAAAATTGGAAAATCATCCTGAATCATCTCTTTTAGATAATTCGCGTTCAAGATGGCCATTTTTGTTGCATTTGTCAATCCATTTCCGCCCATCAATTTGATGTAAGCATACGAAATTGGCAAAACGCTTGGGCTTCCAAAAGCAGCAGAAGAAACTGCTGAAATTGCTTTTGCACCACCGGCTTTCACAACAGGGCTTCCCGGAAGAAAATCGACCAAATGTTTTGCAACGCCAATAGGACCAACGCCGGGGCCGCCGCCGCCATGAGGAATAGCGAATGTTTTATGTAAATTAAGATGACAAACATCGGCACCAATATGACCGGGATGTGTCAATCCTACTTGCGCATTCATATTGGCGCCATCCATATACACCTGACCACCAAGCTGATGAATGATGTCCATAATTTCAAGAACAGTATCTTCAAAAACTCCATGAGTAGAAGGATAGGTAATCATCAAAGCGCCGAGATTTTCTTTATGAGCCTCTGCTTTACCTTTCAAATCTTCCATATCAATTTCTCCCTGATCGGTGGCTTTTACAACTACAACTTCAAAACCCGCCATCACTGCACTTGCAGGATTTGTTCCGTGAGCCGAAGAAGGAATCAAACAAACTGTGCGGTGAAAATCGCCACGGCTTTGATGATAAGCCCGAATAACCAACAATCCGGCATATTCGCCACTAGCTCCGGAATTGGGTTGGAAAGACATAGCTGAAAATCCGGTAATTTCGCATAAATCTTTTTCCAAATCCGAAATCAACTCGAGATATCCTGCTGCTTGATCCATTGGCACAAAAGGATGAATGGCACCAAACTCAGCCCAACTTAAAGAAAACATACTCACCGCCGGATTCAATTTCATAGTGCAAGAACCAAGTGGAATCATGGAGCGGTTAAGTGCCAAGTCTTTGATTTCCAATTTTTTCAAATACCGCATCATTTCTGTTTCGGAATGATAGCTATTGAAAACGGGATGTTGAAGAAAGGCTGATTTGCGTTGAAAAGCTTCAGGAATGATCGACTCAGCAATTTCTTCGTCCATGGCAATCGACTCATTTTCGTCTATTACCAGAGCAAAAACTTCCAAAATGTCGTTCAAATCGTCGATGCTTGTTGTTTCATCAATGCTAATTCCAATCGCCTTTTCGAAATAGCGAAAATTGATTTCTCTTTCTTCTGCGTTTTCGCGAATGGCTTCCATATTTTCGATTCCTTCTATCAAAAGAGTATCGAAATAAATTTCATTCGTTTGTTTAAATCCAAGAATTTCCAATCCGCTCGCCAATGCAACGGCATTTTGGTGAATATCGGAAGCAATGGCTTTCAATCCTTTTGGGCCATGATACACAGCATACATAGCCGCCATGGAGGCAAGCAATGCCTGAGCAGTGCAAATATTTGAAGTTGCTTTTTCACGCTTTATGTGCTGTTCGCGTGTTTGTAAAGCCATACGCAAAGCCGTTTTTCCTTGGGCATCTTTAGAAACACCAATGATTCGTCCCGGCATATTTCGTTTATACTGATCGTTGGTTGCCAAAAATCCTGCATGAGGACCACCATAACCCATTGGAACGCCAAATCGTTGCGATGAACCCACTACCACATCAGCGCCCCATTCTCCGGGAGGAGTTAACAATACCAAACTCATCAAATCGGCCGCAACAGTTAGCATTCCGCCTTTTTGATGGATAGATTCGGCAAAGAGGCGATAATCTTTCACTTCTCCTTTGTTATTTGGATACTGAACGATGGCTCCAAAATATTCGTCAGAATAAATAAAAGTTTGGAAATCGCCATAAACCAATTCTATTCCTAAAGGATTTGCTCGCGTTTCGATAACAGCTTTTGTTTGGGGGAAAATTTCATTATCCACAAAATAGCGAACCACGCCAGACTTTACCAATGAACGAGAACGTGCATTGAACGACATAATCATGGCCTCGGCTGCAGAAGTTCCCTCATCGAGCAAAGAACAGTTTGAAAGTGGCATAGCCGTTAAATCCGAAACCATAGTTTGAAAGTTTAGCAAAGCTTCTAATCGGCCTTGCGAAATTTCAGCTTGGTAAGGTGTATAAGCCGTGTACCAGCCCGCATTTTCCAACAAATTCCGTTGGATAACTGCCGGAAGAATGGTGTTGTAATAACCCATTCCGATATAGGTTTTGAATAATTTGTTTTTAGATCCAATTTCTTTCAACTGCTGAATATATTCATATTCGTTTATTCCATCGGGCAGATTGAGCGGTTTCGTCAATCGTAGAGAAGCCGGGACAGTTTCATTAATCAATTGATCGAGCGAATTGGCGTTTACTTTTTTTAGCATCAAAGCCACTTCATCGGCTCTTGGCCCTATGTGTCGAGCTTCAAAATTGTTGGTTATCATATCTTTAAACTTAAAATAGTACTTGGTGTATGTTCGTGAAATTTGTGCCCCAAAAGTATGAATCTTTCGTGAAAAACGGGCACATTTCATTCAAAATGTTATTTAGTTAACGCAATAAAAAAGGCTGGAAAATTTTATTGAAGGCTTTTGTATGAGCTTGATTCGGAAAGGAACTATAAGAGTGTAGAGAAAAACCGAAAAAAAAAGGCGACTATTCAGCCGCCTTTCATTTTTTCTATATGTTTGTTAATTTCTGATTCTCATTTTATAAAATGAACGATAAACAAAATACAAAGCCAAAGCAAGAAATGCCAAACCAAAATAAGGAGCAATATCTCTAAATGATGGAGAGATGGCTATTTCCATGGCCAACAAGCCGAAAAGCGTTGTAAACTTGATAATAGGATTGAGTGCAACAGAAGAGGTGTCTTTAAAAGGATCGCCAACAGTATCGCCAACAACCGATGCTGCATGCAATTCGGTTCCTTTTTCTTTCATATCCACTTCAATTACTTTCTTTGCATTGTCCCAAGCGCCACCGGCATTCGCCATAAAAATGGCCTGATACAAACCGAAAAATGCAATCGAAATTAAATAGCTCACAAACAAAGAAACAGGAGCTGCAATTTTCAATTTTTCTTCAGGCGTCATTGAATCTACCAAACCCACTGGGGCTGACATAAAGGCAAATGCGAGCGCAAAAGAAAAAATAGCGATAAAAATGTTGAGCATTCCTTTTTGGGCATACACAGTACAAATTTGAACAACTTCTTTCGATTTGGCAGTGTCGGCTTTTTTAGGCGCATTTGGATCGAGATTGATATTGTCTTTGATATACGCCACCGCTCTACTTGCTCCGGTTGTAACCGCCTGAATACTTGCACCCGAAAACCAATAAATGACTGCTCCACCAAGTAAGAATCCAAAAATGGTATATGGATTAAGCAAGTTTAATATCTCTTCCGGTTTGATTCCTAAAGAATGTTCGATAACGAGAATTAAAGCAAAAATCATTGTGGTAGCTCCCACTACAGCAGTTCCAATCAAAACCGGCTTTGCAGTTGCTTTAAATGTATTTCCTGCGCCATCATTGGCTTCAAGATAATATTTCGATTTCTCAAAATCGGGTGTAAATCCAAAATCTCTTTCTATTTCACGTGTGGCAGTTTCTTTGTCTTCTTCTATCAATGATAGTTCATAAATAGATTGTGCATTATCCGTTACCGGGCCATAACTATCCACGGCAATGGTAACAGGACCCATGCCCAACATACCAAAAGCCACCAAACCAAAAGCAAAGATGGAAGGATAAATCATAATGTCGGCCAATCCATAATTGGAAGCAAAATAAGCCACATACATCAAGAAGAAGAAAACCATTCCTTGCCAGAAAGCACTAAAATTTCCGGCTACTAAGCCAGAAAGTATATTTAAACTGGCGCCACCTTCTTTCGAAGCTTCAACCACTTCTTTTACGTGCGTCGATTTAGGGCTGGTAAATAATTTGGTGAATTCAGGAATCAAAGCAGCACCCAAAGTCCCGGCACTGATGATGATAGAAAGTGGAATCCACATATTGTTACCAAGATCTCCTATTAAGAAATAACTGGCCAAAAAGGTAACACCCATAGACAAAATGGAGGTAATCCATACGAGTGAAGTGAGCGGTTTTTCAAAATCAATATCGTCCGCATTGCTGTATTTCGCTTTGGTAATTGCACCATTGATCCAAAAAGAAACGATAGAAGTAATAATCATTAGAATACGCATCACAAAAATCCAAGTCAACAATTGAGTTTGAATGGAAGCATCAGTTATGGCCAATAAAATAAATGAAATCAACGCAACGCCTGTTACACCATAGGTTTCAAAACCATCGGCAGTTGGACCAACAGAATCGCCTGCGTTATCACCAACACAGTCGGCAATCGTTCCCGGGTTTCTTGGATCGTCTTCGCCAATTTTGAAAATCACTTTCATTAAGTCAGATCCAATGTCGGCGATTTTTGTAAATATACCACCGGCAATCCGCAAGGCCGAAGCACCTAAAGATTCTCCAATCGCAAAACCGATAAAACTAGCTCCGGCATATTCTCCCGGAACAAACATCAAGATAATGAGCATCATGATTAATTCCAGCGAAATCAAAACTACGCCAATACTCATTCCGGCGTTCAACGGAATGTTCAATAATTTGATCGGTTTTCTTTCCAACGAAGCAAATGCCATACGGCTATTGGCCAATGTATTCATACGAATACCAAACCAAGCCACGCCATAAGAACCCAAGATTCCTAAAATTGTCCAGCCTAAAATCATCAATACGCCACCCACGCCAAACAGATTTTCGCCGTCGGCACCTTTGGATAAAAATCCAAAATAAAATGCAACGGCTGTTCCGATAAAAGCAAACAAGATTAGAATAAACTTCCCTTGTTGAATCAGATAGGTTTTGGACGTTTCAAAAATAACTTGAGCTACATCCAACATAGATTGATGAGCTTTTATTTTCTTAACCTGTACAAATTGATACAAGCCAAAAAGTAACCCAGCTATTGTAATCAAAAAGCCATAGTACAAAATACTTTGCTCTTTGATTGCATCGGGTATTACTAGGTCTGCTTCACTTGCCATGCTCATTGCAGGAAGCGTCAAACCTACTAGAATCGCGATAAGTTTTCTCATTTATAATATAGTTTTAGTGATTATTTTTCAAATTACGTTTTTCCTTCCTTCACTTGGCAATAGCAAAAAATGGATATTTTACATCCGTTTTTCAGACAAAATCAATACACTTTAAAGCTGGATTTTTCATTCAAAAAAGCATACAAAAATAGAAAAATATGCACAAAAGTACTATGCATGCATAAAATATTTTTCGATTTACAGCTTTGTGTTTTGTTGTTTCACCCAGAACTGTCCCTTTCCTTTTTCATTAGCCACTGTATTTCATCTATTTAGATAAATATGAGCAGTTTAAATAAAAATATAAAATATTTCAATCGTTTGCGCTAAATCTATTTTTTCTCTAAATAAACTCAAAAAAAAGGGCTTTATTATCGACAACTAAATCGTGTTTTTTGAATTTAAATTGCTGAACTTTATCAAAAAAATGTACATTTGTGATTGAATATCCTCATGCAAAAGATTGAATTAAAAATTGTAGGTCTTTCTTATAGTCACTCACAAAGCAGTGCTTATGCTTTGATATTGGGCGAAGTGAAAGGAAATAGACGCTTGCCAATTATTGTTGGAGGACTTGAAGCGCAGTCTATTGCCGTTGAGGTAGAAAAGCTAAAACCTGCCCGACCACTCACCCATGATCTTTTTAAGGCTTTTGCCGAAAATTTTGGTGTTTCGGTGCGAGAAGTGATCATAAACAAATTTTTTGAAGGGATTTTTTATTCTCTTTTGATTTGCGAAAAAGACGGGAAGATTATTGAGATTGATTCACGAACTTCAGACGCAGTAGCCATTGCCCTACGATTCAACAGCCCAATCTTTACTTACGAAAGTGTTATGTCTATTGGCGGAATCACTTTGGAAGGAGAGAAAGATGAGGATCCATTGTCATCAGAATTAGAAGAATCTGAATTTTCGACTTACTCAGTTTCAGAATTAGATGATTTGCTTCACAAGGCGATAGAACAAGAAAATTACGAACGCGCATCCACAATTAGAGATCTTATCAAAAAACGAAATAAATTAAAATGAGCTATTTAAAAACTAGGTTGACTATAATGAACTTTCTCCAGTTTTTTATTTGGGGATCGTGGCTAATTACTATTGGAGGATATTGGTTTCAAACCAAACAATGGAGTGGAACCGAATTTGGTGCCATTTTTTCTACAATGGGAATTGCCTCTTTGTTTATGCCTGCATTGGCCGGAGTTATTGCCGACCGCTGGGTAAATGCCGAAAAATTGTTGGGAATTTTCCATTTGCTTGGAGCTGTATGCTTGGCTTTAGCACCGCAAATGCAAACTCCCTCTTCCATGTTTGCGCTGATGCTGGTAAACATGATGTTTTATATGCCTACAATCTCTTTGTCAATCACAGTTTCCTATTCGGCTATGAATAAAGCCAAAATGGATGTAGTTAGAGACTACCCTCCAATCCGAGTTTGGGGAACAGTTGGGTTTATTGTGGCTATGTGGACAGTGAGTTTGTTGAAAATTGAAACGTCTGCTCTACAGTTTTATGTGGCTGCCATTGCTTCTGTTGTACTCGGCATCTACTCGTTTACACTTCCAACATGCGATGTAAGTCCTCAAGTAGAAAAGAAAACCTTGGTTGACACTTTGGGATTGAGAGCTTTTACTTTGTTTAAGCAACCCAAAATGGCTTTATTCTTCATCTTTTCGATGTTGCTTGGAGCCGCTTTGCAACTAACAAATGCGTATGGCGATACTTTCCTTCACGATTTTGCAAAAATTGATGCCTACAAAGATTTAGTAGCGATCAAATATCCGGCAATTATCATGTCCATTTCCCAAATGTCCGAAACGCTGTTTATCCTCACCATTCCTTTCTTCTTACGTAGATTCGGAATCAAAAATGTGATGTTGTTCAGCATGATTGCTTGGGTACTTCGGTTTGCACTGTTTGGTTTAGGAAATCCTGCCGATGGACTTTGGATGATTATCCTTTCTTGCATTGTTTATGGAATGGCGTTCGACTTTTTCAATATTTCAGGTTCGCTTTATATAGAAACCCAAACAGATCATAGCATTCGTGCTAGTGCACAAGGTGTTTTTATGATGATGACCAACGGTTTTGGTGCAATTTTTGGAAGTTGGACTAGCGGATTGATTATCGATCATTTTTTCAAAGCGGAGAATGGCGACTTTCAATGGCAAGGAATCTGGTTTACGTTTGCTGCTTATTCATTGGTTGTAGCCATTGCATTTGCTGTTTTCTTTAAACACAAACACGACCCAAAATCATTGGAAAGCTTTTCGCATTAATTGATTTTTTGAACTGATTACCACTTATGAAACAATATCTTGAACTGCTGGATTATGTTCTGCAAAATGGGACATTAAAAGCAGACCGAACTGGAACGGGGACGAAAAGTGTATTTGGATATCAAATGCGGTTTGATTTAGAGAAAGGATTTCCCGTTCTTACAACCAAGAAACTTCACCTTCGATCGATCATACACGAATTGTTGTGGTTTTTGCAAGGCAACACAAACATTTCGTATTTAAAGGAAAACAACGTTCGTATTTGGAACGAATGGGCCGATGAAAATGGCGAGTTAGGTCCTATTTATGGCTATCAATGGCGTTCATGGCCAGCTCGTGACGGGAAACACATTGACCAGATTGGCCAGATTATCGAATCGTTGAAAAACAATCCAAACTCGCGTAGGCACATTGTGAGTGCTTGGAATGTGGGCGAAATCGACAATATGGCGCTTCCACCCTGCCATATACTTTTTCAATTTTATGTAGCCAATGGGAAATTATCGTGCCAGTTGTATCAACGAAGTGCCGATATTTTCTTAGGAGTCCCTTTTAACATAGCCTCTTACGCTTTGCTAACAATGATGGTAGCTCAAATTTGCGGCCTGAAACCCGGAGAATTTATTCATACACTTGGCGATGCGCATATTTATTTAAACCACATCGACCAGGTAAAACTTCAGCTAAGCCGTTCTGCGTTGGATTTGCCTCGAATGAAAATAAACCCACAGATACAATCGATTTTTGATTTTAAATACGAGGATTTTGAATTGGTAAACTACCAAGCACATCCTTCTATAAAAGGCGAAATTTCAGTATAAAAAAAGCCGGAAGAAAATAAATTTCTTTCCGGCTCATTTTTTTTTGCAATTTTTATTATTTCTTTTCTGCCTGAATATCTTCTATAACCTTTATGGCTTCATAAATATAAATATCCTTGCGAATAGATTTCTGCCAGTCGATATTGATTTCTTTGCGAGTGGTATCCGATTCGAAGTAGGATTTGTCGGCGCTTAAATTGCGAACGCTTATTGGCAATTCCTCTTTTCCAATCTCTCCAAATTTTTTCGATTCCAATTCCTGTTGATTCTGCAATTTTACAAATTCTTCATAATTCAATGGTTCGGTGGTCAGATTAGTTTCTTCCTTAATCTGTAATGCTTTTTCGTTTAGCAAACTGAAAGGCGAAGACTTAGCCAATCGTTCTTTGCTTTTTTGCTCTATCGAATTGAAATCGGGAATCGCTGTAGAAGAAACATTGTAGGCAACGGCTTTGATCTCATCCCACGGCATGGCCCATTCTTCTTCTTTTTCGCCAAAGTCGATGTAAGAATAGATGTCGGGAAGAACAATTTCCGGAATTACTCCCTTTTTCTGAGTGGCGCCTCCGTTGATGCGATAAAATTTTTGCATCGTAAATTTTAGCGATCCCAATTCTTTGTACTGATTAAGCCTAGAAGGCAACATCCGATCTAATTCTGAAAACCGTTGAACGGTTCCTTTTCCGTAAGTGGATTTTGTGCCTACTATCACAGCCCGGCGATAATCTTGCATTGCAGCAGCCAAAATTTCGGAAGCTGAGGCACTGAACGAATTCACCAAAATAACCAAGTTTCCATCAAAATAAACTTTTGAATCGTTGTCGCTCAAAACTTGCACTTGTCCTTTCCCATCTTTTACTTGAACAACAGGACCGCTTGAGATAAATAAACCGGCAATATCCACTGCATCCATCAAACTTCCACCACCATTGTTTCGCAAATCGAGGATGATATTCTGGATACCTTCATTGCGAATTTTCTCTATTTCCTTTTTCATATCGCTACCCGAATTGCGACCATTCGGATCGTTGAAATCGGAATAAAATGAGGGAAGATAAACATAAGCTATCTCTTGTCCTTGCGTAGTTTTATCGGCAATGACAGCCGATTTTGCATAGGTTTCTTCACGCACAACTTTATCCCTGATAATGGGAACAATCAAAACCCGCCCGTCGGGTTTGCGAATGGTCAGGCGAACTTCGGTTCCCTTTGGTCCACGAATCATTTGCACGGCATCGTCCAATCGCATATCGTAAACATCGATGGCTTCTTTATTTCCCTGTCCCACTTTCATAATCAAGTCTTCGGCTTTCAATTCGCCTTGTTTCCACGAAGGACTTCCCGGAACTATTTCCATCACTCTCACATAGCCGTCTTTGCTTGAAAGTGTGGCTCCAATTCCTTCCACAGTTCCAGAAAACTGAATATCAAAATCGTCTTTTGCTTTGGGCGGAAAATAACTTGTATGCGGATCAAAAGTAACAAGCAAAGCATTGATATACACACTTATTTTATCCGTATTGTTGCTTTGGTCTATCATCCGATGAAACCATTCGTTGTGACGTTTCAGAATACTTGCGCGGGCTTCCTTTTCGAGTTGATCAAAGGTTTTCACTTTTACAGTATCACTTTTAGCAGCCGCTTTTTCCTGCATTTTCGTGGCAGCATAAACCTGACTAATAACCTGATATTTAAGTGCCTGTCGCCACGAATCTTTCAACTCGTCTAAATTTTTTGAATACGGCAATTTGTCAGAATCGAGCTCTATCGTTTCTTTTGCCGAATAATCAAATGGTTGAGCCAATAAATCCTGGTAAATTTTTTGAACCTGAGGATTTCGCTTTTCGACCAATTGAGTGCTTAGATTAAAAAAATCGAGCTGATCGTTGAGCAATTGATCATCGAGCTGATAGCGATATTGATTTAAGAGATCGACATCTTCTTGGAGAAGAAATTTTTTTGTTCGGTCGATACTTTTCAAATATTCGCTGAAAAAATTGGCCGACAAGGAATCGTCGATGGGGCGAGGTTGATAATGTGCACTTTCCAAGGTGGCCACCACAACATTGCTTAAAAGTTTGTTTTTTTGATTGTCGAATATTTCTTTCTCTGCTTGGGTTTCGAGAGAAGATTGCGCTGAAACAAGAATAGAAATAGCCCAAAACAGCAAGCCGAAAAAGTACATAAGCTTATGATTTCGCATGTGCATTAATAATTAAGTTAATTGTTGAGACAAACGAAGTCTCAGGGTCAAAATTAGAAAATAAATGCGCTTCCCAATTTATTCGGCTGTTAATTATTGTTAAGCTCAAAAAGCATTTTTTTATTGTAAATAAACAGGCCGAGGAATCGGTAATAAAAAACCCGATTTCTCGGGTTTTTAGTATTAAATATCGATGTTTGCGTATTTAGCATTTTGCTCAATGAAAGCGCGTCGAGGCGGCACATCGTCGCCCATAAGCATAGAGAAAACATGATCTACTTCGGGTTCATTTTCGATGGTCACTTGTCGCAGCGTTCTGGATTCGGGGTTCATAGTGGTTGACCAGAGTTGTTCGGCATTCATCTCTCCCAAACCTTTGTAGCGTTGAATATGAACACCTTTGTCTTTTCCGTCGATGGCCATACGGCTACTTATAAGATCGCGTTGATTGTCGTCCCAAGCATATTGCTCTTCTTTGCCTTTTCGAACTAAATACAAAGGTGGTGTGGCAATATAAACAAATCCTTGCTCAATCAATTCTTTCATATAGCGAAAGAAGAAAGTCAAAATTAAAGTTGCAATGTGGCTACCGTCCACATCGGCATCAGTCATAATGACAATTTTATGATAGCGCAATTTACTCAAATTTAAAGCTTTGCTATCATCATCTGTTCCAACACTAACACCTATGGCAGTGTACATATTTCTAATCTCTTCGCTATCGAATATTTTGTGAGGCATTGCTTTTTCTACATTCAAAATTTTTCCGCGAAGAGGAAGTATAGCTTGTGTTCTGCGATCGCGACCTTGTTTTGCGGTTCCACCTGCAGAATCTCCTTCTACTAAATATATTTCAGATAATGCAGGATCACTTTCAGAGCAGTCGGCCAATTTTCCGGGCAATCCGGAGCCTGACAAAACGTTTTTGCGTTGAACAAGCTCGCGTGCTTTTCGAGCTGCATGACGAGCTGTAGCAGCTAAAATAACTTTGTTCACAATAATCCGAGCTTCTTTTGGATTTTCTTCCAAAAAGATAGACAACGCTTCACTTACGGCTTGATCTACGGCTCCCATCACTTCGGAGTTCCCGAGCTTTGTTTTGGTTTGACCTTCGAACTGAGGTTCTTGTACTTTAACAGAAAGTACTGCGGTTAAGCCTTCACGAAAGTCATCGCCCGAAATATCGAATTTTAACTTGCTAAGCATTCCGGATTTATCGGCATAGGATTTCAATGTCCTCGTTAATCCTCTACGAAAACCACTTAGATGCGTTCCGCCTTCGTGTGTATTGATATTATTCACGTAGGAATGCAAGTTTTCGGAAAAAGACGTATTGTATTGCATCGCAATTTCAACGGGAATATCCTGTTTTTCGCCTTCAATATAGATTGGATTTTCTGTTAGTTTAACACGCGTTTCATCCAAATATTCAATAAAATCTTTCAATCCATTCTCTGAATAAAATCGCTGAAAGACAAAATTTCCATTGTTGTCAATATTTCTTTCATCAGTTAATGTAAGTTCTATTCCTTTATTTAAGAAAGACAATTCGCGCAAACGCGAAGCGATTGTCTCGAAATTGTATTCTCTGACAGTAAAAATAGTATAATCAGGATAAAAAATAATATCTGTACCCGTGCGATCCGATTCACCCATTACTTCAACCGGAGTGATGGGTTTTCCAATGCTGTATTCTTGTTTGAAAATTTTCCCTTCGCGATAGACTTGTGCAATTAAGTGGGACGAAAGTGCATTGACGCAACTCACCCCAACTCCGTGCAAACCACCAGAAACTTTATAGCTTCCTTTATCGAATTTTCCTCCTGCATGGAGCACAGTCATAACGACTTCCAAGGCACTTTTTTGTTCCTTTTCGTGAAATCCGGTAGGGATTCCTCTTCCATTATCGTAAACACGAATGGAATTGTCTTTTTGAATGAAAACTTCTATTTTATCGCAATGACCAGCTAAAGCCTCATCAATTGAGTTGTCAACAACCTCATAAACAAGATGGTGTAAACCTTTTTCGGAAATATCTCCGATATACATTGCAGGTCTTTTTCGTACTGCTTCTAAGCCTTCCAGCACCTGAATATTATCCGCTGAATATTCACCTTGTTTTCTTAACTCTTCTTCTGTCATAATTCTCTTTTTATAAGCTTGCAAAGGTACAAAAAAGCCCACTATAAACCGCTTCTCAAATGAATGGAAATGCGAGTTTTTGTTAACATTTGTTAAGGAAAAACTTTCGGAATATGATTAAGCCGATTGATCCTAACTTGTTTTTGAAAAAGCAGAAAAAATCTTTTTTTTAAATTCCTTCTTTTTGACTAACCGATGATCCAAACTGCATTAAATAGGCTTTGATAAATTCGTCCAAATTACCATCCATAACGGATTGAACATTGGATGTTTCCATTCCTGTTCGAACGTCTTTGACCAATTTGTAAGGATGCATTACATAATTTCGGATTTGGGAGCCCCACTCAATTTTTTTCTTATTGCTTTCGATTGCATCAATTGCTTCTTGCTTTTTTCTCAATTCTACTTCGTATAGCTGCGACTTCAACATTTGCATTGCTTTTTGTCGGTTTTGACCTTGAGAGCGTGTTTCCTGACATTCTACAATAATTCCGGAAGGGGCATGTTTTAATCGCACAGCAGTTTCCACTTTATTTACATTCTGGCCACCCGGGCCTCCCGATCGAAAAGTATCCCACGAAATATCGGCAGGATTTACTTCTATTTCAATATTATCATCTATTAAAGGATAGGCATAAACGGAGGCGAAAGAAGTGTGTCTTTTGTTGGCCGAATCGAAAGGAGAAAGCCGAACCAATCGATGAACGCCATTTTCGCCTTTTAAATAGCCATAGGCAAATTCACCTTCAAACTCGATGCTGACTGATTTTATTCCGGCAACATCTCCTTCTTGATGGTCGATAATTTTCACTTTATAGGCTTTTTGTTCGCCCCAACGTAAATACATACGCATAAGCATTTCGGCCCAATCTTGACTTTCTGTTCCGCCTGCTCCCGGATTTATTTTTACAATGGCGCCAAGTTTATCTTCCTCGCCACTTAGCATATTGATAAATTCCAGCCCGTCGATGTATTTGAGCGTCTCAGCATATTGTTCTTCAACATCTTGCTCAGCAGCTTCTTGCTGTTTATAAAATTCGAAAATAACTTCCAAATCGGCGAATGCCGAAACGGCTAAATCGAAATCATTCACCCATTTTTTTTTGGTTTGAATGGATTTTAAAATCTTTTCGGCTTCTGTTGAATTGTTCCAGAAATCTGGAGCTTGGGTTTTTTCTTCCTCTTCAATTACTTCAATTTTCTTACGGTCAACGTCAAAGATACCTCCTCAAAGCATCGACTCGTATTTTCAAGTTTCTGATATCATCTATCAATATCATGCTTATAATTTATTCGTTAGTGAAAATTTCCAATTCTTTCCATATCAATTCCGACTCGTATCCTTTTGCGTAAAGATATTGAGCTATTTTCTGATTTCTTTCAAAAGTGTTTTTTGCCTGAACTTCTGATATTTTTTTCTCAATGAGATTGTGCAAAGTTAATCGATATTCTTCATCGCTTATATTTTCGAGTGCTTTAATAATGGAATACTTCGAAACTTGGCGAAATTTCAACTCGCTTTCGATTTTTATTTTGCCCCAATGCTTTGTCCTAAAATGGCCTCCGGCATAATGCAATGCAAATCTTTGTTCATGAATAAATCCTTGGGTTATCAAATCCGAAAGAACATCGTCTCTGATTTCTTCATCCACTTCCCATTCACGAAATTTTTGTTCAACATCCCATTGGCATCGTTCCTGATAAGCGCAATATTTTTGTGTTTTGGCTAGAACAATTTCGTAATCATAAAGTTTAGGCATAATTTCGTTTTGAATTGTTCAAAAATAGGTAATTCTTCTCAATTTTAGTTAAGTCCTATTTTTGAATTAACTTCGCTAAGAATTTAATGCGATAAAGAAATGCGTAAAGAGGTTGATTTTTTAGTAATTGGAAGTGGCATTGCAGGCTTGAGTTATGCTCTAAAAGTAGCAGAAAAAGGAAAAGTATTGATTGTAACGAAATCGAATGCTGACGATACGGCCACAAAATATGCGCAAGGTGGAATTGCTGCTGTGATGTACACACCCGATACGTACGAAAAGCACATTCAAGACACCTTAATAGCTGGAAATTTTCTGTCGGATGAAAAGATAGTACGAATGACCATTACCGAATCGACAGAACGCGTAAAGGAATTGATTGAGTGGGGAACAGAATTCGACAAGAACGAAATTGGGGAATTTGATTTGGGGAAAGAAGGTGGTCATTCTGAACATCGGGTTTTGCACCACAAAGACAGCACCGGATTGGAAATTGAGCGCGCATTGCTAAAAAAAGCCACAGAACATCCAAATATTGAATTTTGGGAAAATCAATTTACAATTGATATCATCACCCAACACCATTTGGGGGAGGAAGTCCGCCGAAAAACGAAAGATATCAAATGCTTTGGCGCTTATGTTTTGGATCCACAAACCGGAGAAGTGCATACGGTCATTTCTAAACTTACCATGTTGGCAACCGGCGGAATTGGAAACCTTTATCAATCGACTACCAATCCTAAAATTGCTACCGGCGATGGAATAGCCATGGTTTATAGAGCCAAAGGGAGAATTGATAACATGGAATTTGTTCAGTTTCATCCTACCTCCTTGTTCCATCCGGGCGAAACGCCTTCTTTTTTAATTACAGAAGCTCTGCGAGGTTTTGGCGGTATTCTGAAGACAAAAAAAGAAAAGCCGTTTATGGAAAAATACGATTCGCGCGGATCACTTGCCCCACGCGATATTGTAGCACGCGCTATCGACAATGAAATGAAAACCAGCGGCGACGATTGTGTTTTTTTAGATTGCAGACATTTAAATGCCAATAGTTTGATTTTGAATTTCCCTACTATCTACGCCAAATGTTTAAGTATCGGAATAAATTTTACGAAGGAAATGATTCCGGTTGTTCCAAGCGCACATTATTCTTGTGGAGGAATAAAAGTAAACGACTTTGGGATGAGTTCGATTCAAAACTTATATGCCTCCGGCGAATGTTCTTCAACCGGACTTCATGGAGCCAACAGATTAGCATCCAATTCATTATTAGAGTCCATTGTTTTTTCGCATCGCGCTAGCGTACATGCAATCAATCATTTTTCATTGGTCGGTTTTCAGGAAGGGATTCCCGATTGGAACGCCGAAGGTGCAGTTTTAAACGAAGAAATGATTCTGATAACCCAATCGACCAAAGAGCTTCAAGGGATTATGAGCAATTATGTGGGCATTGTCCGATCCAATCTACGCCTAAAACGTGCGCTAGATCGGTTGAAGATTATTTATTGTGAAACAGAAGAGTTGTACGACAAATCCATCTTATCTGTTGAAATATGCGAACTGCGCAATCTGATAAATGTGGCCTATTTGGTACTCAAAATGGCTTTAGCACGAAAGGAAAGCCGTGGACTTCATTATTCGTTGGATTATTTACCCAAGAATAACTAGTTAGCGGTTGAGCAGTCGGTAGTTTTTATATTCCCCAATTCGAAAGTTGGTATAGAGTTCGATAAAATGGAGAATTTTCGTTTTAAAATTAAAATTCTTTTTTGTTGGGTCGAAGTCGAAATTCCAATTTTTTGCAGCAATCCGATTTTGCATCACTTGGGGATGCGATTCATTGAAATGAGCCAATGAATCAATTTTGGAATAATCAAAACTGCCTTTTGTGAAATTTCTATTTTCCTTGAACTTTTCCCCTTCGAACAAAGAAGGGAAAAATGCCTGCTTGGACTGCTGAATATCGGGTGGTTTAACCCATCCATAATGAAACACTTCTGCATCGAGCATTTTTACCTTCAATTTTTTGTTTTCTTTTCGAAATCCTTGTGCATCGCGATAGGATTTTATTTTTTTGTTGTTTCGAATAAGTCGGATTTCTCTTCTATACCATTTTCTGGAATCGCCAACAAAATCGTATGAGCCATAAAAATGCTTGTATTTGAATAGGAATCCATCAAGCTCAGTATCATGCAAGTTGTCAATCATGGCCTTTTTAATCAGTGGCAGATATTTTTCGTGTATAACCTCATCGCCTTGCAAATAAAAAGCCCAGTCGCTTTCCGAATCTATTTGATGGAAAGCTTTGTCGGTTTCTTGGGCCAAAACGCGTCCGCCTTGCCGAAGCGAATCGTCCCAAACACTTTGAATAATTTTGATTTTTGGCGAATCGATGGCTTGCACCAACCCGAGCGTATTGTCGTTCGATTGGCCAACAAGCACGATGAATTCGTCCACGAGAGGCAAAATAGATTGGATAGATTCGACAATGGGGTAATCGTATTTGATGGCATTTCGAATAAAAGTGAATCCGCTAACTTTCATTATTACAAGTCTTTAACGCTTAAACTCTAAATTATCCTTCCCTATTCAAAATTGAATTTTCAGAAATTGATGATTCCGATATAATTAGAAGGTGTTATCTTTTTCAGCTCTACTTTTATATGATCGGCTACATCCAAATTATCGACAAACTCGTGAATGGCTTTCTGGTTTATTTTTTCGTTTTTTCGAGTCAATGCCTTCAACACTTCGTAAGGATTTGCATAATTCTCGCGACGCAAAATGGTTTGGATTGCTTCCGCAATAACGGCCCAATTTTCGTCTAAATCTTTTTTTATTTTTTCTTGATTCAAGATCAATTTGTCCAATCCTTTGTGAAGCGATTTATAGGCAAGCAAACTATGCGCCAATGGCACACCAATGTTTCTTAAAACGGTTGAGTCAGTTAAATCGCGTTGTAGCCGAGAAATAGGAAGCTTGGCCGATAAGTGTTCAAAAATTGCATTCGCCATACCAAGATTTCCTTCGGAATTTTCGAAGTCGATTGGATTCACCTTATGGGGCATAGCCGAAGAACCCACTTCACCACTTTTTATACTTTGTTTGAAATAATCCATCGAAATATAGGTCCAGAAATCGCGATTTAAATCGATGAGGATGGTATTAATCCGTTTTAGGTTATCAAAAAACGCGGCTAAATAATCGTAATGTTCAATTTGAGTGGTGGTTTGCAGCCGAACCAAACCCAGATTTTCTTTCACAAATTTATTGGCAAAAGTGGGCCAATTGATTTGCGGATAAGCCACATGATGTGCATTAAAATTGCCGCTTGCACCGCCAAATTTGGCAGCAAATGGAATTCGTTCCATCATTTTTAATTGATTTTCTAAACGCTCAACAAAAACATACATTTCTTTGCCCAAACTGCTTGGCGAGGCTGGCTGGCCGTGAGTTCTGGCCAACATTGGGATTTTTTTCCATTTTTTCGCATTGTCTTTCAATTCAAAGATCAAAAGTTTTAACTCAGGCAAAATCACATTGAAAAATCCTTCTTTTAAAGAAAGCGGAGTTGCCGTATTGTTAACATCTTGCGACGTCAACCCAAAATGTATATATTCTTTGTAATCAGCAAGTTCGAATTTGTCGAATTGTTCTTTTATAAAATATTCAACTGCTTTTACATCATGATTCGTCACTTTCTCTATTTCTTTAATGCTCAGCGCATCGGCTTCCGAAAAATTCAGATATATTTTCCGGAGCTTTTCGTACTCTTTTTTTGGAAAAGATTTTAGTTGCGGAATAGGATATTCGCACAAAGCAATAAAATATTCTATTTCGACCAATACGCGATAACGGATCAGCCCTTTTTCAGAAAAGTAAGTACTTAAACTTTCTGTTTGATTGCGGTATCTGCCGTCTATTGGACTTATGGCATTGAGAGCGGATAAAGTCATATTCAAATATTTTGAACAAAAATACAAAAGATTGCTCGATAAAAATGCGGTAAAACTGCCTAATTCGGGCAATTTTTAGGGCGATTATTTCAACAAACAAACTATTAGCTATAAATTTGGGTATATTTGACGGGTCAAATTATAAGCATATGATACACGAAAACCTATTAAATTATTTTGAAGAAAGTATTCAATCGAATTGGGAACTAAAAGCCTTGTCGGACTACAACGGAACGAGCTTTCTGTACAAAGATGTTGCCGAAAAAATAGCAAAATACCATCTTTTATTCGAGCAGGCAGGCATAAATCAAGGCGATAAAATCGCTATCATTGGCAAAAATTCTGCAGGCTGGGCAGTGAGTTTTATGGCTACAATTGGGTATGGAGCAGTTACTGTTCCGATTTTACCCGATTTTACTCCCAAAGACATTTATCACATATTAGAACATTCGGATTCAAAACTACTTTTTATTTCGGATTTTATTTGGCCAAACTACAATGCCGATCAAATCAAAGGATTAGATGCTGTTTTCTCCTTAGAAACATTTCAGCTATTGGCCGACTACAAAGGTGGCTTTCAAGAAATCCTTGACAAGATAGATTTGCTTTTCAAAGAAAAATTTCCAGCAGGATTGACCAACAAAGAATTCAAGCTAGCAAAAATTTCGAACGAAAAACTTGCTCAGATAAGTTATACAAGTGGCACTACGGGTTTTTCAAAAGGCGTAATGCTGAACCACAACAGTTTGGCCGCCAATGTACGTTTTGCCAGAAACAATATGCCCTTAAATGCCGGTGATAAAATTTTATCTTTTTTACCATTGGGGCATTCGTATGGTTTGGCGTTTGAATTGCTCTTTCCATTTTCCAAAGGCTGCCATATCACTTTTCTGACCAAAACGCCTTCTCCTCAAGTGATTATGAAAGCGTTTAGCGAAATTAAACCAAATCTGATTTTATCGGTTCCGCTGATTATTGAAAAAATATTTAAAAACCAGATTATTCCGCAAATTTCAAAGCCTGCTATGCGCATTTTGCTCAAAACGCCGATTATTAACGAAATCATCTACAAAAAGATTTTGGCCAAATTGACGACTGTTTTTGGTGGCGAATTTAAGGAATTGGTAATTGGTGGTGCAGCTTTCTGTCCGAGAGGCGAAGCATTTTTCAAACGAATTGGTTTTCCTTTTGCCATCGGATACGGAATGACCGAATGTGGGCCGCTGGTTTCGTATGCGTCGTGGACAGAGTTTCGTCCGGGTGCAGTTGGAAAACCAGTTGATACTTTGCAAATAAAGATTGATTCGTCCGATCCAATAAATGAGATTGGTGAAATATTGATAAAAGGCGAAAATGTGATGCTTGGCTACTACAAAAATGAAGATGCCACCAAGGCAAGTTTTACGTCGGATGGCTGGTTGAAATCGGGAGATTTGGGGCATTTCGACAAAGACGGCTTCATCTATATCAAAGGAAGAAATAAAAATATACTTTTAGGTCCGTCGGGTCAAAATATCTATCCTGAAGAAGTAGAAAGCAAACTTGTGGACATGAGTTATGTGATGGAATCGTTGGTTGTTATGCGCAACAAGAAGATTACTGCTTTGGTTTATCCAAACTACGATAAAGCAAAATCAAATAAGATTGACAACGAAACACTTTATAAAATTATAAAAGCGCACCGCAAAGAGTTGAACAAACATTTGCCGGCCTACAGTGCTGTTTCGGAGATTGAAATTCAAGAAAAAGAATTTGAAAAAACCCCAAAACAAAGCATTAAACGCTATTTATACCAAGAAAAATAGCAAAAAAAAGCTGCTTCGAAATGAAGCAGCTTTTTTTATTAGGCTTGAGCGGTTGGTCCGCCCATTGTAAAAGGAATTCCACCATCGCTCGGCGACTCTTTAATTGGCCCATTGACGGCTTCAAACTTTTTAACGTTATCGGCCAAAGCTTTGTAAAGACGCTTTGCGTGTTCGGGTGTTAGAATAATGCGCGATTTCACTTTAGCTTTAGGAACGCCCGGCATCATTTTAATAAAGTCTAAAACAAATTCAGCATGCGAATGGGTGATGATAGCCAGATTGGAATAGATTCCTTCGGCAATCTCATCGCTAAGCTCAATATTTACTTTATTTTCTTTTAACGGATCAGCCATAATATAAAGTGTTTATTCGTCAGAATCATCATCAAAATCGATCAAAGACCTATTGGTATCGGCCGCTTCAACAATCAAATCTTCATATTCGCGCAAACCAGTTCCTGCAGGAATTAAGTGTCCTACAATTACATTTTCTTTCAATCCCATAAGCGAATCGCGTTTGGCATTGATTGCTGCATTGGTAAGCACTTTTGTTGTTTCCTGGAACGAAGCAGCCGAAATAAAGCTTGCTGTTTGTAAGGAAGCTCTGGTAATACCTTGTAAAACTTGACGACCTGTAGCAGGATGAGCATCGCGTGCAACTATAAGTTGTTTATCTTTCCGCTTTAAAATAGAATTTTCATCGCGAAGTTTGCGAGCTGTGAGCATTTGCCCAGCAACAAAATTCTCTGAATCTCCAGAATTTTCAACCACTTTTTGACCAAATATACTATCGTTTTCTTCCAAGAAGTCGATACGATTTATCAGTTCGTTTTCTAAGAATTTAGTATCGCCCGGATCGTCAATTTCTACTTTGCGCATCATTTGACGAACAATTGTTTCAAAATGTTTATCATTAATTTTAACACCTTGCAAACGATAAACTTCCTGAATTTCATTTACGATGTATTCTTGCACTTTCATTGGTCCTTTGATAGCCAAAATGTCGGCAGGAGTCATCGCTCCGTCAGACAATGGTGTACCTGCTTTTACAAAGTCGTTTTCTTGAGCCAAAATTTGTTTAGAGGTTGGGATCAGATATTTCTTTTCTTCACCTGTTTTTGAAGTAATAATAACTTCACGGTTTCCTCTTTTCAATTTTTTACCAAAAGAAACAACTCCGTCAATTTCGGAAACCCGAGCTGGATCAGAAGGATTTCTTGCCTCGAACAATTCAGTTACCCGAGGTAAACCTCCGGTAATATCGCCCGAATGACCGGATGCACGTGGGATTTTCACAAGAATTTCTCCTGCTTTTATTACTTTCTTATCATCCACAACAATGTGAGCTCCAACAGGAATATCATAACTTTTGATCATTTCCCCTTTGGAATCAACAATATGAATAATAGGGTTTTTTGATTTTGAACGACTTTCGATAACCACTTTATCGTGATAACCGGTTTGCTCATCAGACTCCACGCGATAGGTAACTCCTTCTTCGATGTTGTCGAACAGAATTTTTCCTTTCACTTCGGAAAGCACTACAGCATTGTATGGATCCCAATCGCAAATGATATCGCCTTTCATAACCTCTGCGCCATCAGCAAAATAAAGATTTGCGCCATAAGGAATGTTGGCAGATGATAAAGCTACGCCCGTTCCTTCGTCCACAATTTTCATTTCGGCCGAACGTCCAATCACAATGTGGTATTCTCTACCTTCTTTGTTTACATAGTCAACCGTACGCAATTCCTCAATTTTGAGTTTTCCTTCATATTTTGCATCAATCCGCGAAGAAGTGGCTGTGTTTGAAGCGATACCTCCCACGTGGAAAGTACGAAGTGTCAACTGTGTTCCCGGCTCACCGATTGACTGAGCAGCAACAACGCCAACAGCCTCGCCTTTTTGAACCATTCTTCCAGAAGCCAAATTACGACCATAACATCTTGCGCAAACGCCTTTCTTGCTTTCGCAAGTCAAAACAGAACGAATCTCAACGGATTCTATTGGCGAATCTTCGATTAGTTTAGCAAGTTCTTCAGTAATTTCCTGTCCGGCAGGAATAAGCAATTTATTTGTACGTGGGTGGAAAATATCATGCAAAGCCACACGACCTAAAATCCGTTCGTATAGACTTTCAACTACTTCTTCACTTTTCTTTAAAGCAGTGATTGTCAATCCACGAAGTGTTCCGCAATCTTCATCAGAAATGATAACATCTTGAGCAACGTCGACCAGACGACGGGTTAAATATCCGGCATCGGCTGTTTTTAAAGCAGTATCGGCCAAACCTTTACGAGCACCGTGAGTAGAAATGAAATATTCAAGAACCGACAATCCTTCTTTGAAGTTTGAAAGAATTGGGTTTTCGATAATTTCGCCACCGGTAGCGCCCGATTTTTGCGGTTTTGCCATCAATCCGCGCATACCAGATAGCTGACGAATTTGCTCTTTTGAACCCCTTGCTCCAGAATCAAGCATCATAAACACAGAATTGAATCCCTGTTTATCGGCCGTGATTTCTTTCATCAAAGTATGGGTCAAATGTGAGTTGGTATGTGTCCAAATATCGATAATCTGATTGTAGCGTTCTGTATTGGTAATGAAACCCATATTGTAGTTATTCATTACTTCTTCCACTTCTTCGTTCGCATTTTGAATCAGGATTCCTTTTGATTCGGGGATAATAACATCGCCTAAATTAAAGGACAATCCACCACGGAAGGCCATATTGAATCCCAATGATTTGATATCGTCGAGGAAGGCGGCTGTTTTAGCGGTTCCAACAACTTTCAATACATCGCTAATGATATCGCGCAAAGAACGTTTTGTAAGCAATTCATTGATGTATTTGTATCCTTCGGGAACAACCTGATTAAACAATATACGACCTACTGTAGTTTCAATCATGCGATTGATAGGTTTTTTGTCCACCATATCATCCACTTTTACAAAGATGATGGCGTGAAGATCGACTGCTTTTTGGTTGTAGGCAATGATTACTTCCTCCGGAGAATAGAATTTAAATCCTTCACCTTTTACAGGATTGGATTCAATGCTTTTCCGTGGTTTAGTCATATAATACAAACCTAAAACCATGTCCTGTGATGGAACGGTAATTGGAGCGCCGTTGGCTGGGTTTAGGATATTGTGCGATGCCAACATCAGCATTTGTGCCTCTAAGATGGCAGCATTTCCAAGCGGAACGTGAACAGCCATTTGGTCACCGTCGAAGTCGGCATTGAATGCAGTACAAACCAATGGATGAAGTTGAATTGCTTTTCCTTCTACCAATTTTGGTTGAAATGCTTGAATTCCTAAGCGGTGCAAAGTAGGTGCACGGTTTAGCATAACGGGATGTCCTTTCAAAATATTTTCCAAAATATCCCAAACAACCGCATCCTTACGGTCTACTATTTTTTTAGCAGATTTTACTGTTTTAACAATTCCCCGTTCGAGCAATTTTCTTATAATAAAAGGCTTAAACAACTCTGAAGCCATGCCTTTTGGCAAGCCACATTCATTGAGTTTCAAATCGGGACCAACCACAATGACCGATCGGCCTGAATAATCGACCCGTTTTCCTAAAAGGTTTTGGCGGAATCGGCCTTGTTTTCCTTTTAAACTATCGCTCAATGATTTCAATGGGCGATTTGCTTCTGTTTTAACGGCATTCGATTTTCTAGAATTATCAAACAAGGAGTCAACAGCTTCTTGAAGCATCCGTTTTTCGTTTCGCATGATTACATCAGGCGCTTTGATTTCGATTAATCGTTTTAAGCGATTGTTTCGGATGATAACTCTACGGTACAAATCATTTAAATCGGAAGTTGCAAAACGTCCACCATCCAAAGGCACCAATGGGCGCAATTCGGGCGGAATAACAGGTACAACTTTTACAATCATCCATTCTGGACGATTTTCGATTCTGCTTTGTGCATCACGAAATGATTCGAAAACTTGAAGCCGTTTCAGAGCTTCTAACTTACGTTGTTGCGAAGTTTCAGTATTCGCTTTATGACGAAGATCGTAGGAGGCTTTGTCTAAATCAAGTTTTGACAATAAATCGTAGAGAGCTTCTGCGCCCATTTTGGCCACAAATTTTTCCGGATCACTATCATCAAGATGCTGATGTTCTGCAGGAAGAGAATCAAGAATATCAAAATATTCTTCCTCGGTCAAGAAGTCCAATTGTTTCAGTGGTTCGCCTTCGGCATTTTTGGCTTTACCAGGGTTTATTACTACATAACGTTCGTAATAAATGATTGCATCGAGTTTCTTGGATTGCAAGCCAAGCAATGCTCCAATTTTGTTGGGTAATGAGCGGAAAAACCAGATATGCGAAACTGGGACTACCAAATTAATGTGTCCCATTCTTTCTCTGCGCACTTTTTTCTCCGTCACTTCCACACCGCAACGATCGCAAACAATCCCTTTATACCGGATTCTTTTATATTTACCACAATGGCATTCATAATCTTTTACGGGACCGAAAATTCGTTCACAGAACAAACCATCGCGCTCAGGCTTGTAGGTTCTGTAATTAATAGTTTCGGGTTTGAGCACTTCACCACTTGATTGTTCAAGGATTAATTCCGGAGAGGCCAAACTGATCGTAATATTTGAAAAGCTGTTTTGTGTAAGATTTGTATCTTTTCTAAAAGCCATAAATCAAATTTTATAAATTGTAAATAAGCTTTCCCGATTGCTCGGAAAAGCTAAATATTATTAGTCAAAATTGATACTTAATCCAAGACCTTTCAATTCGTGTACAAGTACATTGAATGATTCTGGGATGCCCGGTTTTGGCATGTTGTCGCCTTTTACAATCGCTTCATAAGCTTTGGCACGACCTACAACATCGTCTGATTTAACCGTTAGAATTTCCTGAAGAATATTAGCAGCACCGAATGCTTCAAGTGCCCACACTTCCATCTCTCCAAAACGTTGACCTCCAAACTGAGCTTTACCGCCCAATGGTTGCTGTGTTATCAATGAATATGGGCCAATTGAGCGGGCGTGCATTTTATCATCTACCATGTGATGAAGTTTGAGCATATAGATATATCCAACAGTGGCGGGTTGATCAAAACGTTCGCCAGTACCGCCATCGTGAAGATAAACGCGGCCATTTTCGGGCAAACCTGCTTCCCGAATATAGTCGTTGATTTGATCCAATGTGGCACCATCAAAAATTGGTGTGGCAAATGTTTTGTTGAGCTTTTTACCAGCCCAACCCAACACGGTTTCATAAATCTGACCCAAATTCATACGTGATGGCACTCCAAGTGGGTTCAAAACAATATCAACCGGAGTTCCGTCTGCTAAGAAAGGCATGTCTTCTTCTCGAACAATTCTTGAAACAATTCCTTTGTTACCATGACGGCCGGCCATTTTATCGCCCACTTTAAGTTTACGTTTTTTGGCAACATACACTTTGGCCATTTTCACAATACCGGTAGGCAATTCGTCTCCAATGGTTGCTTGAACTCTTTTGCGGTTTAGATCGCCCAATCTTTCTTTATATTTTAAAGTGTAATTGTTTATTACATCTTTAATCATATCGTTTTTAGCAATATCGGTAGTCCATCCATTCGGATTTAGATTCATGAAATCCAAACCAGCAATAAGTTTTTGTGTAAACTTAATTTTCTTAGCTATTTGTACTTCATTGTAATTGTCATAAACGCCTTGTGATGTTTTACCACTTACTAAAATCGTTAATTTATCGACCAATTTGGATTTTAAGTCAGTAACTTCTCTACTAAAATCTTCCTCAAGCTGTTGAATTACATCTTTATCTTTCGACTTTGCTCTACGGTCTTTCATATTCCTCGAGAAAAGTTTCTTGTCCACAACAACTCCTTGCATTGAAGGTGGTGCTTTTAAAGAGGCATCTTTCACATCGCCGGCTTTATCGCCAAAAATGGCACGCAATAATTTTTCTTCCGGTGTAGGATCACTTTCTCCCTTTGGAGTAATTTTCCCGATTAATATATCACCGGCAGATATTTCTGCACCGATGCGAATCATTCCATTCTCGTCCAAGTCTTTTGTAGCTTCCGAACTGATATTTGGAATATCACTTGTAAGCTCTTCGGCACCACGTTTGGTTTCGCGAACATCCAAAGAAAACTCTTCGATGTGAACGGAAGTGAATATATCTTCTTTTACAACTTTTTCGGAAATCACGATGGCATCTTCAAAATTGTAACCTTTCCATGGCATGAATGCAACCATCAGATTTCTTCCAAGGGCGAGCTCGCCGTTTTTGGTACCATAGCCTTCGCATAGAACTTGGCCTTTCACAACCTTATCCCCTTTACGAACGATTGGACGTAGATTTACACTGGTATTTTGGTTCGTTCTTAAAAATTTCGATAATTCGTATGTTTTTAAATCATCGTCGAAACTGACCAATTTTTCATCGTTATCGCGAGAATAGCGAATAATAATTTTCCTTGCATCAACATATTCAACTACACCTTCGCCTTCGGCATTTATCAATACGCGACTGTCTCTGGCTACCGAGCCTTCGATTCCGGTTCCAACAATAGGCGCTTCGGAATTTAAAAGAGGAACAGCTTGACGCATCATGTTTGAACCCATCAAAGCGCGGTTTGCATCGTCGTGTTCCAAAAATGGAATCAAGGAAGCTGCTATAGATGCTATTTGATTTGGTGCAATATCGATTAAATCTATTTTCTCTTTTTCGATAATAGGATAATCGGCTAGTGACCTTGCTTTTACACGTGCATTCAGGAAATTTCCATTATCTTCCATCATGGTAGTTGCTTGCGCAATTATCTTATTTTCCTCTTCTTCGGCACTGAGGTAAATAGGTTCTGCTTTTAAGCTGGCTTTACCTTGTTCAACGTTTAGGTAAGGTGTTTCGATAAAACCTAATCGGTTTATTTTTGCATAAACACAAAGCGAAGAAATAAGACCAATATTTGGTCCTTCGGGAGTTTCTATGGTACATAAGCGTCCATAATGAGTATAGTGAACGTCACGGACTTCGAAACCTGCTCTTTCACGAGAAAGACCACCAGGTCCTAATGCCGAAACTCTTCGTTTATGGGTAATCTCCGACAATGGATTTGTTTGATCCATAAACTGAGAAAGTTGATTTGTACCGAAGAAAGAGTTGATTACCGAGGACAATGTTTTCGCATTGATCAAATCGGTTGGTGTAAAAACTTCATTGTCGCGGACATTCATTCGTTCGCGGATGGTGCGAGCCATGCGAGATAAACCAACGCCAAATTGCTGATACAATTGCTCACCAACTGTACGAACTCTACGGTTGCTTAAGTGGTCGATATCATCAACGTCGGTTTTAGAATTAACCAACTGAATCAAATGTTTAATAATAAATATGATGTCTTCTTTGGTAAGAACGCGAACGCTTAAATCGGTACCTAAATTTAATTTTGTATTGATTCTGTATCTGCCCACTTCGCCTAAATCGTAGCGAGAATCGGAGAAGAACAATTTATCAATGATACCGCGAGCGGTTTCTTCGTCGGGTGGTTCGGCATTTCGCAATTGACGATAGATATACTCAACGGCTTCTTTTTCGTTATTAGCCGTATCTTTATTGAGTGTATTAAAGATGATAGAATAATCTTTGCTGCTCACATCATCGCGGTGTAAGAACACGGTTTTGATACCTGCATCAACGATTAGTTCGATATTGTCTTTATCCAATTCTATTTCCCGTTCGATAAGCACATCGGTTCTTTCAATTGAAACCACTTCTCCGGTATCTTCATCCACAAAGTCTTCTATCCATTTGCGAACTACACGTGCGGCTAATCTTCTTCCTACAACCTTTTTCAGTCCAGCTCTGGAAACTTTCACTTCTTGTGCTAAGTCAAATATTTCCAAAATATCTTTATCACTTTCAAAGCCAATAGCTCTTAAAAGTGTAGTAACCGGAAGTTTTTTCTTACGGTCGATGTATGCGTACATCACATTGTTGATGTCGGTTGAAAATTCCATCCAAGAACCTTTGAAGGGAATAATGCGCGCCGAATAAAGTTGCGAACCGTTTGCATGACGATGCTGACCAAAGAAAACGCCGGGTGAACGGTGTAATTGAGAAACAATAACACGTTCGGCGCCATTCACAATAAATGTACCTTTGGGAGTCATATAAGGGATCATACCCAAATAGACATCTTGAATTATTGTTTGAAAATCTTCGTGATCGGGATCGGTACAATACAGTTTTAATTTGGCCTTGAGAGGGACATTGTAGGTTAAACCTCTGTATACACACTCTTCCATGGAATAGCGTGGAGGGTCAACAAAATAGTCTAAGAATTCAAGAACGAAATTATTTCTTGCATCGGTAATGGGAAAGTTTTCACTAAATACTTTAAACAATCCTTCGTTGCTTCGATTTTCCGGATTTGTTTCTAATTGAAAGAATTCCTGAAAGGATTTCAATTGGATATCAAGAAAATCGGGATAGTCAACATGAATTTTTGACGATGCAAAGTTGATTCTATCAGAAATTATATTTGCCAAGGTTTAAATTTTTTAAGGTTAAATTAACTGACGAAAAAAGACGACCGAATAATACGACGAAAAATAGACAGCTCAGGCGCAAGCCTGCTTTGTCTATTCTCCGTCAAGGACTTAGGTAGGTAACCCTACGAAAGTCTTATTTAACTTCAACTTCAGCACCCGCTTCTTCTAAAGAGGCTTTAAGGGCTTCAGCTTCGTCTTTGGATACACCTGTTTTTAATGGAGCTGGTGCACTGTCAACTAATTCTTTAGCTTCTTTGAGTCCTAAACTAGTTAGTTCTTTAACTAATTTAACAACTGCTAATTTGGAAGAACCAGCGGCTTTAAGAATTACATCGAAAGCTGTTTGAACTTCTTCAACAACTTCGTTACTTGCAGCAGGACCAGCAACAGCTACAGCAGCTGCAGCAGGCTCGATACCATATTCTTCTTTTAAAATTTTAGCTAATTCATTTACTTCTTTAACAGTTAAATTAACCAATTGTTCTGCAAAAGCTTTTAAATCTGCCATTTTCTATTCTATTTAAATTGTTTTCAAAATTATTTTTACTTTATTCTATTTTTATTCAGAGCGTTCTGAAAGTGTTTTAACAACACCTGCTATAATATTGCCACCCGATTGAAGGGCAGAGACAACATTTTTGGCAGGAGATTGTAACAACGCGATCAGGTCACCAATGAGTTCGTTTTTCGATTTAACGCTCATTAGTCCTTCAAGTTCATGGTCTCCGATATAAATAGATTCTTCAACATAAGCTCCTTTAAGCGAAGGCTTATCACTTTTCTTTCTGAAATCTTTAATCATTTTAGCTGGAGCGTTTCCAACCTCAGAAAGCATTAATGATGTTCCGCCTTTTAACACTTCATATAAAGGTGCAAAGTCTTTGTTTGATCTTTCCATTGCTTTTTTGAGCAATGAATTTTTAACAACAACCAATTTTATACCGTTTTTGTAAGCGGTACGTCTTAGCCGGCTTGTTGTTTCAGCATTTAGTCCAGAAATATCGGTAAGATAAATATGTGAACTATTTGAGAGGTGTGCTACAATCGAATTGATAAGTAGGTCTTTTTCTTCTTTCTTCATACTATAAATCTCCTTTATAGGTTTTACCGAAAACGTTAACGTTTGTCATTAGGTAATAGATTTAGGATCAACTTGAATTCCTGGGCTCATAGTGCTAGACATAAAAATACTTTTAACATAAGTACCTTTTGCAGCAGATGGCTTCATGCGAATAATTGTTTGAATAAGCTCTCTAGCATTTTCTTCAATTTTTTCTACATCAAAAGAAACTTTAGCAACTCCGGCATGTACAATACCAAATTTGTCAACTCTAAAGTCAATTTTACCAGCCTTTACTTCCTGAACAGCTTTTCCAATTTCCATTGTAACGGTACCCGTTTTAGGATTTGGCATTAAGCCTCTAGGACCAAGAATTCTACCCAATGCGCCTACTTTTGGCATCACACTAGGCATCGTAATCACCACATCGATATCCGTCCAACCGCCTTTAATTTTGGCAACGTAATCGTCAAGACCAACATAATCAGCTCCGGCTGCTTTAGCTTCTTCTTCTTTATCTGGTGTACACAATACCAACACGCGAACTGTTTTTCCAGTTCCGTGAGGTAGAGCAACCGTTCCGCGAACCATTTGGTTTGCTTTACGGGGATCCACACCAAGACGAACGTCTATATCGACAGAAGCATCAAAATTAGTGTTGGTAATTGTTTTTACAACACTACTTGCTTCGGTCAAAGAATAAACCTTCGCGCGATCAAATTTCGCCAAAGCCTCTTTTCTTTTCTTTGTGATTTTACCCATTTTAGTTATTTTTTTAATTTATACCGTCTGAACGATATTTACTTTGTTGCAAGAGGACTTTTTCCGCTAATTTTAACTCCCATACTGCGCGCTGTGCCGGCAACCATGCTCATAGCTGAATCCAGCTCAAAAGCATTCATGTCAACCATCTTGCTGGAAGCTATTTCACGAATTTGCTCCCAACTCATAGTAGCTACTTTTACTCTATTAGGTTCTGCTGAACCTTTTTTGATTTTGGTAACTTCCATGATTTGCACTGCAACAGGAGGAGTTTTAAGAATAAATTCAAACGATTTGTCCTTGAACACAGTGATGATTACAGGAACTACTTTTCCTGCTTGATCTTGTGTACGAGCATTAAACTGTTTGCAAAATTCCATAATATTCACCCCTTTCGATCCCAATGCAGGACCTACTGGTGGTGAAGGGTTAGCAGCTGCTCCTTTAATTTGCAACTTAATTAATCCACTGATTTCTTTAGCCATCTTTTAAATAGATTTTCTAAAAGATTAAAAAATATGTTAATTCTTATTCCTTAGCAACTTGCATAAACCCAAGTTCCAGTGGCGTTTTTCTTCCGAAAATTTTCACCATCACTTTAAGTTTTCTTTTCTCTTGATTGATTTCCTCAATAACTCCAGCAAAACTATTAAATGGACCATCGATCACAGTAACAGTTTCACCCACAATAAAAGGAACACTAAATTCTTCACCTTGTTCACCAAGTTCATCCACTTTACCCAAGATTCTTTTTACCTCAGATGGACGAATGGGTTCTGGCTCGCCTTTAGATCCTAAGAAACCGATCACATTTGGAACGTTTTTGATCATGTGTTGAATCTCTCCTTCTAAGTCAGAGACTTCAATTAAAACATAACCTGGAAAAAAATTGCGTTCTTTCACTATTTTTTTCCCGCCCCGCACTTGATATACTTTTTCCGTAGGAATCAGCACTTGTGAAACGTTACTTTGGATGTTGAGGCGTCGAATTTCACTTTCTAAGTATTCTTTCACCTTCTTTTCCTTACCGCTAACGGCCCGTACTACATACCATTTTTTTACTGCTTCACTCATACTTAATCAAATCAAAGAAATAAGAAATAATATCAACGAAATTATTATTGAGAACAATGCTTAGTTTAAAAGTTTGTAAAACAGGTTTAAAATGTTTTCAAAACTAATATCCATCAAAAAAACCACCATGGCGATTATAAGGGAAGCAATGGATACAACAATTGCACTATTTTGGAGTTCATTCCAACTAGGCCACGAAACCTTATTTACTAATTCGTCATAAGATTCCTTTGAATATTTAACTATGCCCATTTGTTTTTTGTCTAAAATTATTAAGCACGGGTGGTAGGACTCGAACCCACGACTCCTGGTTTTGGAGACCAGAGCTCTACCAACTGAGCTACACCCGTATTTGATTTAATTTGACATGGCAGGCAGGAACACTTTCGTACTCCTGCCTTATATCAAATTTAATCTCACTATTTAATTGAACTTTTTTAGTCTAACATTTCTGTTACCTGACCAGCACCAACTGTTCTACCACCTTCACGGATAGCAAAACGTAAACCTTTGTTCATGGCAATTGCAGAAATCAATCTCACTTCCACGGAAAGGTTGTCGCCTGGCAAAACCATTTCAACTCCTTCTGGCAACATAATTTCGCCAGTTACGTCAGTTGTTCTGAAGTAAAATTGAGGGCGATATTTGTTGTGGAATGGAGTGTGACGGCCACCTTCTTCTTTCTTAAGGATATAAACTTCAGCTGTAAAAAGAGCATGAGGTTTTACGCTACCTGGTTTGCAAATAACCATACCACGACGAATGGAGTCTTTGTCAATTCCGCGCAACAATAAACCGGCGTTATCGCCTGCTAATCCTTGATCCAAAATTTTACGGAACATTTCAACTCCTGTAACAACGGATTTCAATTTTTCGGCACCCATACCAATGATTTCAACTGCATCACCGGTATTAATAATACCTGTTTCAATTCTTCCGGTAGCAACAGTACCACGACCGGTAATAGAGAACACGTCTTCAACGGGCATCAAGAATGGCTT
>DMBV01000118.1 GCA_003445975.1 Bacteroidales bacterium | reverse complement strand
CATGTCCCAAAGGGATGCCTTCGGCAGAACATCCATGATAATCATCCTCCTGTGTGTCAAAATTGTTTAGTCGTGAATGTTTCATTTTAAAATTGAGAAGTAAACGCTCATTTTTGGAAATTCACTACAAATTTACAAAAGCGCAGCGCAATCTATCGATCGACGTAAAAAAAAGCATTTATTCATTCCTAAAATTCATTTAAGAGAAATTCATTTTGACTAAGTCTTTGCCGTTCGCTTGTTTCTAGTTTCATCAAATCTTCGATCAATTCGGTGGGGTTTCCTAAATAGCCCAATGCCGAAACGCTAAAAGCGTTGGTTTGATTGCCAAAGCCGAACAAATTGTTTGCCAAGCCGGCATCAAATCCAGTCATTTGATGGACATAAAGACCTTGATTCAATGCTTCGAGCGAATAGTTGGCAACAGCCTGCCCCAAATCGTACTGTGCAGTGGTGTGAGTGGTTCCATTGTGTTTAAACTGTGTTTGATAACAGTTTAAAATCAATACCGGAGCTTTTGCAGCCCAGTTTTTATTAAACACCACCAAGGTTTGGAAAATTTTTTCATAATTTTCGTCGCCACGAAAGGCAACTAAAAATCGCCAAGGCTGATCGTTGTATGCCGAAGCAGACCAGCGAGCCGCTTCAAAAATGCTACGCAGTTTTTCTTTTTCAACCGGCTTGGAATCAAAAGCCCTTGGACTCCACCGGTTTTGGCTGAGGTGATTGATTGGATAATCCAATCTTGCAATTTTTTTCATCATTTCTATTAAAAAACTAAAGTAAAAACGCTTCCTTTTCTCGGAATTGATTTCACATGAATACTTCCTTTGTGCATGTGCATGATCTGGCGTGAAAGACTCAATCCAATGCCCGATCCTTCTTTTTTTGAAGTAAAAAATGGCATAAATATTTTATCTAATAAATCCGGTTTAATGCCTATTCCATTGTCGGCCAGCTCAATAATAACGTGGTTGTTCAAATTTTGCCGGGCTATCATTTTAATTTCCGGATTTTCTTGCTCCTCAAGTGCATGGATTGCATTTAGGTACAAATTGATCAAAACTTGTTCGATTAAATCCGGATCGGCAGTTAAATGCAAGTTGTCGGGCAATATTTTGAACGAAAAGCGAATGTTTTTTTCTTTCAACTGAGCCATAAAAAGCTGTTCAATCGTTTGAAACAAATCCAAAACGGGGATATGACGGAAGTTTGGTTTTGGAATTCGGGTAAGGTTTCGATAAATTTCCACAAAATTTAGCAGTCCTTCACTTCTTTTCCCTATTGTTTCGAGTGCCAATTTTACATTTTCTATTTCATCGACCGACAAATTTTTAAATTTCAACTCATTCGATTTTTCATCAAAAATCATTTGGTTTAGTGTGTTGGTCAAAGACGATATTGGAGTGATGGAATTCATGATTTCGTGTGTGAGCACACGAATAAGTTTTTGCCATGATTCAATTTCCTTGGCTTCCAATTCGGCATGAATATCTTGAAAACTGACTAAAAAATATTCCTCTCCTTGTTTTTTAAATTCCGTAGCTACCGCTGTCAGTTGCAATACTTCATCTTCTTTGTAGAGTTTTATTAGGATAGTATCTCCCGAATGAATATTCAACAATTGATGTACGATATTTTCGTCGAGGCTTTGCAATTGATTGATATGCGTTAAATTATTGATTTCGAAAATGCGTTTGATGGCATTGTTTACAATGTCTATCATTCCGTCTTTTCGATAGGCTATGATACCGATATTAATGTGTTGAATGACTGTTTGGAGGTAATTGTATTGTGTTTCTTTTTCGACTCGTGTTTTTTTAAACATTTTTATCACCTCATTGAACGAATCGTTTAAATGCTCAAAAGTTTTTCCGCTCACATTGGACGAAAAAGTGGCTGCAAAATCGTTGTATCGAATGCTGTCTAAAAATTTAATAAGTCGTTGGTTACTTTGTTCAGCAAAAACAATTAAAAGTACGGTTTGTACTACAAGCAAAACTAAAAGTGCCCAAGAGGTGATAAATTCGTTGTTGCTATAAAAATAAGCCATTGCCAATGTATTGAACAGCAGCAGAAGAACTCTAAAAACAACAATCAATCGAAAATTTCTATAAATCATATTTTTCTATTCGCCTATAGAGCGAAGCGCGTGTTAAACCCAACTCTTTAGCAGCTTTGGAGATATTTCCTCCATATTTATCAATTACTTTCCGAATGAGAATACGTTCAGTATCTTTAAGATTCAATTTATCTGAGGTCAACAGAGCGTCTTTTTGGATGGGTTTCATCAGGAAAAAATCATGTGCCTGAAGGTTGTTGTCTTCGGCCATAATCACAGCCCGTTCGACCGAATGCTGAAGTTCTCGAATATTGCCCGGCCAGTTGTGCTTTTTCAACCTTTTGAGGGCGCCTTGGCTAACTTTTTTCTTTGGCAAGCGATATTTTTTCATGTAAATGGCCAAAAAATGTTCTACCAAATCCTGAATATCGTCTTCACGTTCGCGCAAGGGTGGGATTTGTATTTCGACTGTATTTACCCGATACAACAAATCTTGTCGAAATTTCCCTTCCTCTACCATTTCGTAAAGAGGCATATTTGTGGCACAAATAACACGAACGTTGATAGGGATTTCGGTATGTGTTCCAAGACGAACGACTTTTCGATTTTGCAAAACGCTGAGCAATTTGGATTGAAGGCTATAGCTCAGGTTTCCAATTTCATCTAAAAAAATTGTACCGCCCGAAGCGGCTTCAAAACGACCGGCGCGATCTTCTTTTGCATCGGTAAAAGCTCCTTTTTTGTAGCCAAAAAGCTCGCTTTCGAACAAAGATTCCGTAATAGCGCCTAAATCGACCGAAATAAAAACTTCCTTCTTACGTTCAGAAATACGATGAATGGCTCGTGCAATAAGTTCTTTTCCTGTTCCATTTTCGCCCAGCAACAGCACATTGGCATCGGTTTGAGCTACTTTTTTGACGGTATTCAGAACGCGCTGAATGGCAGTAGAGTGACCAATGATTTCGACAAAGGGCGAATCCATATCCGAAATCAATTGCTTTTGTTTATCGCGAAGCGCAGCCAATTCTTTTCTGGAATTTCGAATTTGAAGATTCGAATTAATTTCGGCCAGCAATTTATGATTGTCCCAAGGTTTTAAAATAAAATTTGTTGCTCCTTCTTTGATTCCTTGAACGGCCAATTCGATATCGCCATATCCTGTAATAAAAATAATGACCACAGAGGGATCTATTTCCAATGCTCTATTTAACCAATAAAAACCTTCTTGGCCACTCGTTGCATCACGCGAAAAGTTCATATCCAACAAAATCACATCGTAATTTTCGCTTCGCATAAAATCGGGTAGTTTATTGGGATCCGACTCTGTATGAACAGATGTAAACTGCTGAGACAAAAAAAGTTTGGCAGCCAAAAGAACATCTTTATCGTCGTCAACAATTAATATTTTTGCTTCAATTTTCATGTGTTTATAATTTTATATTTCGGCAACATGTCCCAAAGGGATGCCTTCGGCAGAACATCCACTATAATCATCCTCCTGTGTGTCAACATTGTTTTGTCGTGGATGTTTCATTTATTTTAATTTTTATTGATTTTTAAACTTT
>DMBV01000092.1 GCA_003445975.1 Bacteroidales bacterium | reverse complement strand
TTGGCTGTTTCTGCAGCAATGGCACGCGCTGTTTCATCAGCAATGGCCGTTTCATTTGTAGAAATATCGGTTGCCAAAACGGCTTCTGCAGCCAAAGCACGAGATATTTCCTCTTTTAAAGCTAAATCTATCGTGTTATTTTTTTGATCAACATAGGTTTTTACGGCAAATTGGGTTGGATACAATTTATCCGAGTTTTCAGTTAATGACTCATTATTGCTTTTGTTTATCAGATCTTCCTTCAAATCCAATGCGCCCTGAGTAGCTATACTGATTGGCTTTTCCAAATCAGCAGTATTGTCCACCTTTTCTAAACCCACATCGGCTTTTAAAATTCCAGACGGGCTTAAAATAATTGGAGATGTAAGCGTTTTGTTGGTAAGCGTTTCGATACCGTCCAAAGTAACATAGCCAGCAATTTGATGATTTCCCCAATCAAAAACGGCGTTCCAATTTTTGATATCGAGATCGCTAATATCAGAAACGACGGAGGAGGAAAAGATAGGGTCGGTTTCCGTAATAGTCAAATTTTCGACAGATTCGGCCGTCTTGGCATGCAAAGCATATGGAACAGAAAGCAATTCGCTTGTCCCGAATAATTGATAATTGGTACCACCATGAACATCCATCAAGATTTCGACAAAATAAGGTCCGTTCGCCCAATTGATCGAATTAAAGTCTTTGAGGGTACTGCCCTGGCCGATCACCAGATTGATTAAACCATAGTCGTTGGTAGTGACTGAAAATGTTTCGGAATAAACAGCATCCCCCACGGGCAGCCCTTGCATAATGTTAATTTGTAAACTTACGGCTTGTTTTGTTAAAACCACACCGTTTTCGTCCCGAACAAGTGCTTGATATTTAAATCCAGGACTATTTTGAGCGAAGGTAAGTGAATGCCAGACTATGACAATAAAGAGTAGAAATGCTTTTTTCATTGGTCTATTTTTATCGAATTAAAAATGCTTTATTGATGTGTTATTATTGATGTGTTATTATTGCTTTACTATTTTGAATTGCTTAACCGGAACCTTGTTTTGATAAATTTTGATGAAATAGGTTGATGGTGTGAGCCTTCTAAAATCAATTTTTGTTTCAGGACTATACAGTTTATCCTGATAAATTAACTCTCCCCAGAGGCCAAACACCTGATATTCTAAATTATTGAGCTGATCTGTTTGAAGTATTAGAAAATCAGAAGTGGGATTCGGGAATGCTTCGAGTTTATAACTTAAGCCCGGAATTTCATGAATCGAAGTGGCCGAAAGTTGTGATTGATTGAATCCCTGGGTTAAAAAATTAAACCCATTTGAATAGGTTTCTGTGATTGTTTCGCCCAGAGTCCAGCTCAACGATCCGGTGCTGGCCAATTGAAAATCGCCAGCAGTTGTGATGACTTCTTGCGCAGAAAGACGCATATAGAAGAACAAGAAAAAGACAAACAGTATAAAATAACGTTGCATGTATTTGTTTTTTATGATGTCAGCCCTTGATAATTCACCAAAAGAGACTTCAATTCAAACAAACATAACCAAAAAGAAAACTGTGATTTTGGGCTAATCCAATAATTACTAACAGTACACTTGGGAAAACTTCTTAAAAATAGCCTTCTAAAAACCTATAAAAGTAAGCTTATTTAATGAAGAATGAAAAGTGTATTTAATTGACAAACAACAACTTAAAAAATTTCTCTAAAATCCGGGTTTTCCTAATATCGAAAACATATTTTTCTTGTATGCCTCTACGCCTGGTTGGTCGAAAGGATTCACAGCAAGCGTATATCCACTAAGTCCGCAAGCAAATTCAAAAAAGTAGAGCAGTTGTCCTAGGTTCTTTTCGTTTATTTCGGCTATTGAGATACGTAAATTTGGCACCCCACCATCCAAATGCGCTCTTCGTGTAGCTTCCTCGGCAGCTTGATTAACTTCTGTAATACTTTTTGTGCAAAGGTAATTCAAACCATCCAAATCCTCTTCGTCGGAAGGTATTGCCAGACTATGGTGGCTCTGCTCAACGGACAAAACGGTTTCGAACAGAATGCGTAAGCCATCCTGAATATATTGGCCCATAGAATGTAGATCTGTCGTATTGCTAACACCTGCCGGAAAGAGTCCTTTTCCTTCTTTTCCTTCACTTTCGCCATAGAGTTGTTTCCACCATTCCGTCAGAAAAAATAAGCGGGGCTCGTAGTTTACAAGTATTTCGATGCTTTTCCCGTTTTCATACAAAGCATTTCTAATAGCGGCATAAAGAGCAGCCGGATTATCTTCAATTAGCGATGTGGATTTGAGGAAAACTTCCATTTCCCTAGCCCCTTCAATAATTTTTTTTATGTCGAAGCCCGCAATGGCAATTGGTAATAATCCTACGGGTGTTAAAACCGAATATCTTCCACCAATATCATCAGGAACCACATACGTTTTATAGTTTTCTTTATCGGCCAATGTTTTGAGAGCACCGCGTTTTTCGTCCGTGATNNATCAAACGGAAAGCCAAAGCCGGTTCGGTGGTGGTTCCCGATTTGGAAATCACACTCACAGCATATTCTTTTTTGTCTAAGACTTGCATCAAATCGCTCATGTAATCTTCGCTGATATTTTGTCCTGCATAGATAATTTGTGGGGCATTTCCCGGTAGTAGCAAACTAAAATGATGTTGCAAGGCTTCGATTACGGCTCTGGCACCAAGATAAGACCCGCCAATGCCAATCACAACATAAACCTCTGCCATTTGGGCAATTTTTTTCGCCTGAACTTCCATGTCCTCCAATAAGGAGTTTTCGATTTGAGAAGGCAAATCTACCCAACCCAGAAAATCATTTCCAGCACCCGTTTTTTGCAATAATTCTGTGTGTGCTACAGAAATTTTTTCTTGAAAAGTGGCCAAATTAGACACGTATGTTTTTGCAGAATCGATAGAGAGACGAATGTTTATCATGACTATTTATTTTTTTATGAGCTACTAAATCGAGCTACAAAATTGCACAAAAATACGTTCGCTGCTGAGC
>DMBV01000094.1 GCA_003445975.1 Bacteroidales bacterium | reverse complement strand
AAAAAAGCCGACTTCGAAAGGAAGTCGGCTTAAATTATTTTGAAGGATTAATTTTGAATGTTTGGCAATTGCAATCCATATCCCATTTTCTTGTCTTCCACTTTCAGCAGATAAGCAAACAGCATAGCAAGCACGCCAAATCCGGCGAAAATAATCATGGGCAACGTATAATCGTAAGTATTTACCATAACGCCCTCACGCATTATTTGACCCGTAACGCAATATTTTTCCAACACCCAGCCAATTAAAGCCGGAACGCCCATCAATCCCCAGTTTTGTACCCAAAAAATCAATGCATAGGCAGTTCCCAATTGTTTTTCTGGAATTATTTTTGGAACAGAAGGCCACATGGCCGATGGAACCAATGAAAAACCAACTCCCAATGCAAGAATGAGTACAATTGCAACAGGCCACTGATTTAAGAAAGGAACAGCAAACAAACTATGAACAAGAATTAAAATGGCTGCACCAATCATCATGATGGTTGCGCCTTTTCCTTTACGATCGTAAAGGCTTCCAAACAATGGTGTAAGTAAAATTGTTCCGAACGGCAACATTGAAGGAATTGTACCTGCGAGGTCATCGCTGATTCCAAATTTATTTACCATCAAATCGGCTGCATATTTCAGGAATGGGAACACCGCCGAATAAAACAATACACACAATAAGGCAATGTACCACCATCCTTTATTGGTTATAATCATTAAAATATCAGACAATTTAAAAGAATCTTCGGCAACAACTTGGCTATTTGCTTCCGCTTCGGATTCATCCAATTTCTTATCCATAAACATATAGATTATGAATGAAAGAAGTCCGATGGTGAGCAGAATCAAACCCAATAAAATAGGCCGCGAAACATCTATCATTCCTGTTGCTTTGGCAATTGGCACCGAAGTAGCCAATGCAAGCGCAGTTCCTAGTCGCGCCGTTGCCATCTCCAAACCCATTGCCAGAGCCAATTCTTTTCCTTTAAACCATTTATAAATAATTTTAGAAACTGTAATACCGGCCACTTCAACACCAACAGCAAAAATTGCAAATCCCAAACCGGCAATTAATACCTGAGCTTTTACATCAAACCAAAGCGGATGCCAAACGATGCCATCCAAAGAATGAGTCTGTACCGCCCAATATTTTATTCCAGTACCGGCTACCATAACAATAGCGGCCATTAGACCGGTAAAACGAACGCCCATCTTGTCTAAAATGATACCGCCAATGATCAGCATGCCCAGAAACACATTGAACCAGCCATATCCACTGTTAAAGAACCCAAAGTCGGAGCTATCCCAACCTATTCTTCCTTCAAGCAGTCCTTTTAAAGGGGCCATCACATCGGTGAGATAATAGCCGGTAAGCATCGTGAATGCCACTACAGCCAATGCCGACCACCGGGCGACTTTTGAATCTCTTAAACTACTAGTTGCTTTAGTCATAAATATTTTTTTAAATTTTTAATTGGCTAATGTAAGTATTTTTTGAAAACGGAAGCCTTCATTCTAAATTAGAAAACCGCCCATAATTAATACAAATGAATCACTTTTTTGGTTTCAAAAAACGGCTCTTTGAAAAAACCGGACAATTCGATAATGCTATATTTTTTTCCGGTATAGGCAATTTCTTCTAATACATCACCACCTTTTATGTATAAAATGCCGTTTCTCAAACTGTTTTTTTGCTTTTTTGAGATGTTGTATTTTACCCAATTCACAAAATCGGGCAAGCGCGTAACGGCACGACTCACCACGAAATCAAATTGTTGATTTTTGACATCTTCTGCTCTTTTTTGCTCTGCCTTCACGTTTTTAAGTTGCAGGGATTCCACAATATCCTGTACCACTTTTATTTTTTTTCCGATCGTATCAATCAAATAAAAATCCACTTCAGGAAAAAGAATGGCCAAAGGAATACCCGGAAAACCGCCCCCGGTGCCCACATCCATAATTTTGGTTCCCGGAACAAACTGAATCACTTTGGCAATGGACAAGGAGTGTAAAATATGTCGTTCAACCAAATTTTCCATATCGTTGCGACTGATCAGATTGACTTTCGTATTCCAATCTACATAAAGCTCAATGGCCCGATCGAACAGTTGTATCTGCTTTTCAGTGAGTTCAGGAAAATAGCTAATTACTAAATCTATACTTTTTTGCATAAAGCAAAATTATAAAAAAGCACGAAATTTTGATTTTTGTTTTTAACCACTCAGCGATTTAGCAATCAAGCAGCTATTTATTAACAAGCTTTCATGTTTTTTTTGGGACGACACAATAGTAGAAATCTAACGTCAGGGATCCGCTTATAGCGAGTCAAGCTGCCAAATAAGCTCCGATCAATAGCAATTTATTGCAAGAGTGCAGTGCTATTTAGCAAATATTCATGATGGAGGATTGCAAAATATTTAGCATATCTTATTAATATTCTGACGATTAGTAATTAAAAGTGAGGTGATGTTTTTGGACAGATTGACGGCAGACGCTGGTAGCTAAATTGTTTTATCTGTAACAAAAACTCTAAAATTTTCGCTTATGTTAATTGCTTTTTCAATTTCATCTCTTGTTAAAGGAATTATTTCATTTGAGTATCTCACTCGAACGGAAGAATTATTTAAAAATAAAAGCATCTTTAAATTGTTTTTCTGATATTTCAATTTTGAGTCCACTCTTATATGTCTGATAACAAATAATTTAACCGCAGAGGACGCAGAGCTTTTTCGCAAAATTTCGCAAAGTTATTTTGTCTGCATTTGGCTCTGCGGTTCTTTGCATTCTTTGCGTTTTAACAATTTTTTTTTGAGTGCCTGTATCAGCCTAAAAAGGAAGCTCATTCGCAATTACATTCTTTTTCCTTTTCCATGAGATTATCTTCCAAACTTGTAAAAATCGACTTTGTAACTTTTTTTTAAAAAATTGGCTGGGAATTCTTGCAGAATTGAAAATCATTTTTAACTTTGCAATACAAAGTACTTTTTATATGGAAAAAGATCAAGATTACATAAAAGATATTGCCGCGATTCGAACGATGATGGAGCGGTCATCTAAGTTTATGTCGCTCTCGGGTTGGGCTGGAATCCTAGCAGGTGTTTACGCTTTGGTAGGATCTTATATCGCTTACGTGTTCTTCAAATTCAATCCCACTGAAATAGTTTATAACTCTACGGCTGCGGTTTTCCCCGACTTGTTGAATGTGATTGTTTTGGCAACAATCATTCTACTCCTATCCATCGGAACAGCCATTTTTCTGTCATTCAAAAGAGCAACTAAAAGAACTGAGCCACTGTGGAACGCAACATCTCGCAGAATGTTGATCAATATGTCTGTGCCATTGGTAACCGGAGGCGTTTTAATTCTTGTGTCCGTTTCATTGGGATTGATTGGGCTTTTGGCTCCCTTTTCTTTGCTTTTTTATGGACTTGCGCTTTTCAGTGCTGGAAATTACACTTTTGGAGAGCTGAGGTTTTTGGGCATTCTCCTTGTTTTGCTGGGTCTGCTAGGTTCTTGGTTTATTGAATATGGACTGCTTTTATGGGCGGCAGGATTCGGGCTGATGCACATTTTTTATGGAATTTACATACATATTAAGCACGAACGGTAGGTAAGGTATGTTTATCAACGGATTTCATAAGGCGTTTGAAAGTAGAATAAGACTAGGCATTATGTCGGTTTTAGCGGTGAATGATGCGCTTGACTTCAATGCGCTGAAAGAGTTGCTTAGCGTGACCGATGGTAATTTGGCCAGTCACCTTAAAGCCTTAGAAAAAGAAGAATTTATTAAAATGGAAAAATCATTTATTGGCCGAAAAACCAATACAAAATATACCATTACTCCGGCAGGAAAAAGCGCTTTTGCTATGCACCTAACTGCTTTGGAAAAACTCATTCAATCACAGAAATAGAGATGAATCAAAGAATTTAAAATATAACCAAAATGTGAAGTGTTTTATTAACAGATACTTTTTGTTACAAAGTGCTTATCGAATAACAAAAATAACAGCTGAGAAAATAGATTATCACTGAAACACCGGATCTTAATCAATGAATAAACATAAATAAACAAGCCATGAAAGAGGAAATCAGAAACAATTTAGACAATCCGAAACAGCTTGAAAAATTGTATCGGGATAACAAAACGGGATTCAAAAAAGCATTTGATATGCTTTATCTCGAGATTCAGGATAACACATCGGCTCAAATTTGGTACGAACGATTGAATTTTGAGCAGAAAGAAATAACCTGGGGAACAAAAAATGAAGTGATATTTATAATTGCAATCTCTTTTGTTGCTGGGCTGATTGCAAAAATTCCGGATTTTACAGGCATAGATCCTGAATATTTTTATCCTCGGAATATTGCTTTTGTCGTTTTTCCGATGATGGCGACCTATTTTGCTTGGAAACAAAAACTGCAAATAAAGAAACTGCTGGTGATTGTTTTTGTCATTCTAGTCTCAGCCATTTACATCAACCTCTTGCCAAACAACGACCAAAGCGACACCTTGATTTTAGCCTGCATCCATCTGCCCTTGTTTCTGTGGACTGTGTTGGGATATTCGTTTACGGGAGATAAATTTAAAAGCTTGCAAAAACGAGTAGATTTTCTCCGATTCAACGGAGATTTAATTGTGATCAGCACGGTAATGCTCATTGCAGGAGCAATCTTGTCGGGAGTTACAATTGGTCTGTTTGAGCTTATCAACCTCGAAATAATCGAATTTTATATGCCAAACGTTGCTGTTTGGGGATTGGCGGCCTTGCCCATCATCGGGACTTTCCTTGTTCAAACAAACCCACATTTGGTAAAAAATGTTTCGCCTGTCGTTGCAAAAGTATTTACGCCATTGGTTCTGCTAATGCTGATTGTGTATCTAATTGCCATTATTTACACAGGAAAAGACCCTTATAACGACCGGGAATTTCTGCTCATTTTTAATCTTCTTTTGATTGGCGTGATGGCGATCATATTTTTCTCTATTGCCGAAGGCTCAAAAGATTCTGGAAATAAAATAAGCAATTTGCTTTTGTTTTTACTTTCTGTTGTAACCGTCATTATAAACGGAATCGCTTTATCGGCCATCATTTTTAGAATTTCGGAATGGGGAATCACGCCCAACAGACTCGCCGTTTTAGGTGGCAATGTGCTGATATTAACCAATTTGATGATGGTCACTTATAGGCTTTTCAAATCCTTAAAAAATACGGACAAATTAACAACTGTCGAAAACAGTATTGCGTCTTTTTTGCCAATTTATAGTGTATGGACACTAGCGGTAATATTTCTTTTTCCGCTCTTGTTCAACTTTAATTAAATAGAACGATTCCCATACGATGAGCCGCGTATTCTGTTGAGTTAGGAATACGCGGCTTTGGTTTCCCATAGAATGCATCGATTGTCTAAACCGAAAAAAGGAAATATATTTTTGTGTTAAATCAATGT
>DMBV01000042.1 GCA_003445975.1 Bacteroidales bacterium | reverse complement strand
CATTCCATTCATGGTGCTATTCAAGAATCCGAACATATTTTTATTCGCCACGGATTGGAGGAAAAGGCTCAAGAACTTACTGATATTGCCGTTTTTGAAATGGGTTTTGGAACCGGATTAAATGCATTGTTAAGCCTTGTTTTTGCCGAAAAGCAAAACAAAAACATCTACTATTTTACAATCGAAGCTTTTCCAATTGAGAAGGCGTTGGTCGAGAAATTAAATTTTACCGAAAAATTAAAACTCAGCAATGAACTGAGTCGCTGTTTTACAGAATTCCATTCACTTCCATGGAATAGCAAAACCCAAATCATGGTAAATTTTTGTTTTGAAAAACAGCATGTGTTTTTTGAAAACCTCAATTTGCCTTGCGATTTTTACGACCTGGTTTATTTTGATGCTTTCAATCCCGATTTGCAGCCTGAACTTTGGACAGAATCTGTTTTTCTCAAACTATATCAATCGATGAAAAAAGGTGGAATATTGATGACGTATTCGGCCAAAGGGAAAGTAAAAAGAGCCCTTAAAATTGCCGGGTTTCAATTGAAATCATTGCCGGGACCTATTGGGAAACGTGAGATTACGCAAGCCATTAAAATGTAAAGTGTCATCGTTTTTGTGTTTCACCAATCAGAAGCATTTTTATGCCAATTGAAAAAAGCCGAAGAGAAAAGATTAGTTAATTTCAAAACGATTCCATTCTTTCAGCGGCAAATCATTACGCAAAAAATCGTTTACTCTCGCCCACGAGGGACCTTGTTTGCACCAATCCGCAAAAGTTTCGATGTCGATGGCTTCCCCTGTAGCTTCAATATAAACCGAGCCGTCGGGCTTGTTCTGAACAAATCCGGAAATTGTAAATTCAATGGCCTTTTTCTTGGTGTAATAACGAAACCCAACACCCTGAACGCGTCCCAAAATACGTATGCTTATTGTTTTTCTCATCTTCAGTTATTCGCCCAATCGATAGCGCATTTGTTTTTCAATCTTTTCGAAAAGTTTTACCGGATTGTATGTGCGCCAATCGTACGAGTCAAAATCGCCCCCAAATGAAATGTAATAGTCCAAGCGGGCGGATTTAATTTCTTGCAGATTGTGTTCTAGGAAATTTAAACCTACTATCCAACCATCTTCAATATTATCGGCCCATTCCTGATAATAGCTGTCGTCGTCGGCATGGAAATTCAAAACATTTTCTCCAATCAAGATAAATTTCTGTATGCCATTCTCGATCATTCCTTCTACAACATTTCGATACAAATACATAATATCATTGTAAAGAATATCATTCCATTCGCCCATAAATTCCCAAATTGTAAATCCCAACTCATAATTGGTGTACAGAATTTTCATATAAAGTGTGAGCGAACCAAACTCGTCCCACTGCGGATTAATATAGGTGTTATAAATGGTCTTTTCCAAGAAAATCTCACTGTATTTCCGCCGATAAAAGGGCGATCGATTATCTGTTTCGGCAGTATAAAAAGTGCGCCAATTGTAGTAGGGTTCCAGTTCGACCATATTACTTTTTGCTAATCCAAATTTCTTGCAAACTGATCAAACCGCCTTTGTAGCGGGCTTTAACAAACGAAATCAGCTCATTCAGCTTGCCCAAATCATCTGCCAAAGTAATCACCACCGGCAAATCGTTCGAAAGTCGCAAGACATCAGAAGTATGTATTTTGTTTCGGCTTCCATAGCCGCCTTTTGTTTGTAGAACCGTTGCTCCCGGAATGCCAATCTCATGTGCCTTTTCAACAATCAATCGGCACAAACTATTTCCGTGGTACGAATCGCTCTCATTCAAAATGATGCGCAATTCCATCTTCTTTTCAAAACCTTCCATGCTTAATTGGGTTGATGAACAATAAAGTGTGCCATTACGTACCCCAAATATACAAAAAACAAACCCAGAATATTGGCCAAGGCGATATTGAGCAGTGCAAATTTCAGATCGCCATCTCTGAAAAGATTCATGCTCTCAAACATAAAAGTGGAAAACGTAGTGAAACTTCCCAAAATGCCAATAAAAAGGAACAGTTTAAGGTTTTCCGACATGTTCTCTTTTCCCAACAATACAAAGCCAAAGCCAATCAAAAATGATCCCAAAAGGTTTACAAACAAAGTCCCAATTGGAAAAGTTCCCCAGTAGTATTTGTGTGGAATTCCAGCCAAAATATAACGCAAAATGGCGCCGATAACACCTCCCGAAGCAATATAGAATAATTTCATTTTTAGTTTTTTGAAAAAACAAAGATACTCTTTTCTCTTTTTGCAGAAGTTGCTGTTTCTGCAAATGAATTTGTAATTTTGCTAATCTAAAATCACGAAATAATGAGCTTGACCGAATTTCAAACCCAAATATTGGCAGGGATTCCCGATGTTTTGCCGAAGGCAAAACCCTACAATCTGGAAATGAACCATGCTCCCAACCGCAAAAATATGCTATCGGTGGAGGAAAAAAAGCTGGCTCTTAAAAATGCCCTTCGTTATTTTCATCCGAAACACCATCCGGTTTTGGCTGCAGAATTTGCGCAAGAATTGCTTGATTACGGACGAATTTATATGTATCGTTTTCGACCCGATTACACAATAAAAGCTAGGCATTTGGAGGAATTTCCACATCAATCTAAGCAAGCGGCCGCCATTATGTTGATGATTCAAAACAATCTGGATAATGCTGTGGCTCAACATCCGCACGAACTGATTACTTATGGTGGAAATGGAGCTGTATTTCAAAACTGGGCGCAATATCTCTTAACAATGCAATACTTGGCAACCATGACCGATCACCAAACTTTGGTGATGTATTCTGGTCATCCAATGGGGTTGTTTCCTTCGCACAAAGAGGCGCCTCGCGTTGTTGTTACAAATGGAATGGTCATTCCTAATTATTCAAAACCGGACGATTGGGAGAAATTCAATGCGCTTGGTGTTTCGCAATACGGACAAATGACCGCCGGCTCATATATGTATATTGGTCCTCAAGGAATTGTTCACGGAACAACCATCACGGTGATGAATGCAGCCCGCAAAGTAAACAAAAACAACGAAAATCCGTTTGCAGGAAAATTGTTTCTAACTTCCGGACTTGGTGGCATGTCGGGAGCTCAACCCAAAGCCGGAAATATTGCAGGAGTGATAAGCGTGGCAGCCGAAGTCAACGCCAAAGCAATTCAAACTCGTCACTCCCAAGCTTGGGTAGATGAAGTGATTGATAACTTAGATGTGCTGGTAGAAAGAATTCGAAAAGCGAAAATGAGAAAGGAAATTGTGTCGATTGCCTACCACGGAAATATTGTGGATGTGTGGGAAAAACTGGATAAAGAAAATATTTTTGTCGATTTGGGTTCCGACCAAACTTCACTTCATAATCCTTGGTCAGGAGGATATTATCCGGCTGGCTATTCTTTGGAAGAATCAAACGAAATGATGGTTAAAAACCCTGATTTGTTTAAAAAAAAGGTGCATGAATCGTTGAGAAGGCAAGCTGATGCTATCAATAAACACACTGCCAAAGGAACTTATTTTTTCGATTATGGAAACGCTTTTTTGCTTGAAGCTTCGCGTGCCGGAGCCGATGTGATGGCCGATGATGGAATACATTTCAAATACCCGTCGTATGTGCAAGACATCATGGGGCCACTCTTTTTTGATTATGGTTTTGGTCCATTTCGTTGGGTTTGTACTTCCAACAATCCCGTTGATCTGGAAATTACCGACAAAATTGCCGCCGAAATCCTAACGGAATTGATGCGTAATTCGCCTGCGGAGATTCAAAGTCAGATGGCCGACAATATTCAGTGGATCAAAGGTGCACAGAAAAACAATTTGGTAGTAGGAAGTCAGGCTCGTATTCTATATGCCGATGCNNTTGTTTTAGGACGCGATCATCATGATGTATCAGGAACAGATTCGCCCTATCGCGAAACTTCAAATATTTACGATGGATCTTCTTTTACAGCCGATATGGCCATTCAAAATGTGATTGGTGATGCTTTTCGCGGAGCTACTTGGGTAAGTATCCACAATGGTGGTGGTGTTGGCTGGGGCGAAGTAATAAACGGTGGTTTTGGAATGTTGCTCGATGGAACAGCCGATGCCGATCGCCGACTGAAATCGATGCTTTTTTGGGATGTAAACAATGGTATATGTCGTAGAAGTTGGGCTCGAAATCAGGGCGCAATCTATTCCGCCAAACGAGCTATGGAAAACAATCCAAATTTTANNCCTATAATACCGATCTGGAAATATTCGAACAGAAATTCCGTTTATTCGTTTCAAGCCGAAGAGAAATCAGACCCATTTTAAATCGAAAATTACTTCTTAATATTGCTGAACAACAGCCTTTTACTTCTATTCGATTGGAATTGAAAGCCAAAAACTTGGAGCTGACAATCGCTTCTTTGGTGAAAGATATCGACCAGCTTAAATCGCTTTTTGTTTTTATGAAAGAGTTGAGAACTCAGTTCGAGA
>DMBV01000014.1 GCA_003445975.1 Bacteroidales bacterium | reverse complement strand
ACGAATCATGGAGAAGTGGTGGAAGACACAGCGCATAAAGTATTCTCAACACCTTGCTATATGTTGGATGCAACAATCATCGATATTTACAATGGCGCCAGCAAGGTGGTTCAGTTGATGATGGAAAGTTTAAAATAAAAAAAGGCAATCAGAAATGATTGCCTAGCGAATTTATTTTGAATCGGAATTTATTTCCGTATAAATCACTTCGAGTCGAATTCTTGCTTGCGGATTGTTCTCGGAAATGGAACCTCCAGCTACAAGCCGCGAACCGGAATAAGCGGCACCTGTAATCTGCATAAGCAGATAATCGGATTCGTATAATCCTTTAATATAATCCTGCACATATTTTGTGATTCTGAATTCGTATTGTTTCAGTGTGCTGTTGTAATATCCACCAAAATAGGAATCTCCTCCACCGGTATCGGCAATGTAATAGTAGTTGCTTGTGCTATCAACAGTTGAATATTTTTGCTGAAAAAGAAGCATATTGTTCGGTGGGATGATCATATTGTCGGGATCAATGTTTGTGATAATCAATTTAGCTTCATTGATAGCGTATTTTGCATAATCCGCACGATTAAATAAGGACGGAAACCGAATATAACTATCCACACCGCCTAAAGCTTGTAAATAAAATTTTTGCTCTCCCAGTGTGGTATCTTTTTGTACTACCTGACGGTAAAAGTCGGGATCGGCATCCATGTAATTGTTGTGATCGTAATTCTGAAACGAAGGTGTTACTGCTCCCGGATAAAGATTGTAGCTCAAGGAATCGCTCACTTCATTTTGATAATACAAAGTAATTTTCGAGTTGATATCTCCCATATTGAAGAAGGTAATATTTCCAATACCCGAAGTATAAACAGGCTCAAAATAAAGACCTTTAAAGCGATCTGTAAAATCAGTATTGTTGTAATAAATAGTGTCTTCGTACGACATCAATCTTTCGCCCAATTCTCTGGATAGGTGCAGTGAAAAATGCGGTGCCACGGTGTTTGTATCAATTGAAACACTGTCGAACGGACGAGGAATGAGCGTGGCTTCACCAAGCAATTGAGGCAGCGTTGCAACGGTTTGATTGGAATAATGTGCTGTATCGTAAACAATAGTTTCGGCCAATTCGTAAACTCTAAAAGACAATGGAACCATTGAATCGCCATAAACCGATACATTTTTGTAGGCTATGGAAAGTACAATGGAATCTAAAATAGGCGTTTCTCCAAAAGTAAACGTAGATAGGGAAAGGTTGTATTGAATATACAAACTAGCTTTTGTAGTTCCAAACACGGGATCGACCAAAACTCCTAACGAATGATAAGGCAATCCATCGGTCCGAACCGAGTCGCGTAAAACAGAATAAACTTGGACTTGGGCTGTATCGGTAAACATGACATTTAAAGGATTGACTCCTACAAGGTCTAATCCAATTTGAGATAATTCTTTTTTACAAGAGAAAAAAAGCAAACTAACCAAAAGGAAAGCCAAAATATTTTTGAGAAAGAGAGATGTAGTCTTCATTAAACCATTTTTAGTACGCAAAAGTAAATCCTTTTACAGATGCGGCATAGGGAAAAATCTTAAATTTTGTTATAAACAATCTATTCGCCAAGTAAGCTGTTGTAAAAGTGATCAAATGCATCCACATATTTTTCGTCACCCGGATAAGGCAAAATGGGTTTTCCACTTTCTTCAGCCATCTTTTGAACCTCCGCATTGATTGTTTTACAATTGAAAACCACCGCATCCGAATAAGTAAGAGCACCTTTCATCAAACTGACATAAGTCCCACCTTCATAGGCTTGTAAATCAGCATCATCAATGCCTTCCATTTTAATTTTTCTGTGCAGAGAATCGCTTAATGTTTCTTTAAAACCATCGTTATAGATGCTCAACACTACTTTAGTTTCGGCAAAAAGAGGGTTGTCTTTGAGTGCTTTTTTAATATAGAGCGGAACCAAGCTGGCCATCCAACCATGAACATGAACAATGTCTGGTGTCCAGCCAAGTTTCTTAACAGTTTCTAATACGCCGCGCGAATAAAAAACAGCTCGTTCGTCGTTGTCGGCATGAAATACGCCTTTTTTATCCCTAAAAGTAGATTTCCGATGAAAGAACTCTTCGTTGTCGATAAAATAAACCTGCATACGGGCTTGTTGAATCGAAGCAACTTTAATAATGAGTGGGTGATCTTGATCGTCAATAATCAGATTCATTCCTGATAGGCGAATTACTTCGTGTAATTGATTGCGGCGTTCATTAATATTTCCAAAGCGCGGCATGAATGTTCGTATTTCTTTCCCCTTTTCCTGAATTCCCTGCGGAAGATAGCGGCCTACTTTACTCTGAAAATTTTCGGGTAAGTAAGGTGTTATTTCCTGATTGACAAATAATATCCTTTTTTTCATTCTACTGAATTAAGATTTATAAAATGCAGCGTCATAAAGTGGGATTAATTTGACAAATGCAGTAAATATTTTTTGCAAAGGTAAGCATTTTTTAAAAAATTACGGCGACTTTACTAAAATGTAAATAGAATAACCCGCTGATTAAAAGCAAAATGATAAATGAGGCTTTAAAACGGCGGTTTAATTTTTGTTTTCTTTTGAATAAGAGTCTTTCAATCCTACCGTTTTATTGAATATCAGCTTGCTGTCGGTGCTATCTTTGTCAACGGTGAAGTATCCCAATCGTTCGAATTGAAAATAGCTCAAAACCGCTGCGTTTTTTACACTTGGCTCAACAAAAGCTTTCTCGATAATGCTCAATGAATCGGGATTTAGCAATTCTTTATAGCTTTTTTCTTTATCTCCATCCGGATCAGAAACAGTAAATAAGCGATCGTACACGCGCACCTGAGCTTCAATATTGTGATGAGCATCAACCCAATGCAGCGTGCCTTTTACTTTTCTTCCATCCGGAGATTTCCCTCCTTTTGAATCGGGATCGTAAGAACAGATCAACTCAACCACTTTTCCGGAACTGTCTTTTACTACTTCGTCGCACTTTATAAAATAGGCATAGCGCAATCGAACTTCTTGGCCGGGAGCTAAACGAAAGAATTTTTTTGGTGCATCTTCCATAAAATCTTCGCGTTCGATATAAATTTCGCGCGAAAAAGGAATCATACGTGTTCCTGCACTTTCATCTTCCGGATTGTTTACGGCTTCCAATTCTTCCACTTGCCCAACTGGATAGTTTTTTATCGTCACTTTTAAAGGATCTACAACGGCCATCACCCGCTTGGCTCTTTTGTTTAAATCTTCTCTTACGTTGTGTTCCAACAAAGCCACATCAATCACATTGTTTCTTTTGGCAATGCCGATACGGTCAGAAAAAGCACGAAGCGATTCTGGAGTATAGCCCCGACGACGCATCCCCGAAATAGTGGGCATACGTGGATCGTCCCAGCCACTCACTTGTTTTTCTTGTACCAATTCGAGTAGTTTTCGTTTGCTCATCACCGTATAACTCAGATTGAGTCGTGCAAATTCTATTTGTTGCGGCCGATATACTTCTGCCTCATTCAAATACCAGTCGTAAAGCGGCCGGTGATTTTCGAATTCTAAAGTACAAAGTGAATGTGTAATTTTTTCGATGCTGTCTTCCAATCCATGTGCCCAATCGTACATTGGATAAATACACCATTTGTCGCCTGTGCGGTGATGATGGGCGTGCCGAATGCGATACATGGCCGGATCGCGCATTTGCATATTTGGAGAATCTAAACTTATCTTGGCGCGAAGCGTTCTGCTTCCGTCGGGAAATTCACCCGCTTTCATCCGCGCAAAAAGATCGAGATTTTGTTCAATGCTGCGATTGCGGTATGGACTGGCTTGCGAAGGTTGTGAAGGTGTTCCGCGCATGGCCGATACATCTTCGGCGCTTAAATCGCACACATAAGCCTTTTCTTTTTTTATTAGCTCAACAGCCAAATCATACATTTGATCAAAATAATCAGAAGCAAAATAAAGACGATCGCCCCAATCGAAACCCAGCCATTTTACGTCTTCGATGATAGAATCGACATATTCCACTTCCTCTTTAGTAGGATTGGTATCGTCAAAACGTAGATTGCACAGTCCGTTGTATTTTTCGGCCATGCCAAAATTTAAACAAATTGATTTGGCGTGACCGATATGCAAATACCCATTTGGTTCAGGGGGAAAACGTGTATGCACTCTGCTTTCGTTTTTTCCGTTTTTCAAATCGGTTTCAATGATTTGCTCAATAAAATTCAGGGAAGTTTTGCTTTCTTCCAAATTGTTTTCATTCTTATTTTCCATAATTGCTATCGCAGTTTAATAATGCAAAATTAATACAATAATTGATGTTTAAACTTTGGCAGAAGCCGAATTTGGTGAATGCGAAGAGATTTAGGTGGACGGC
>DMBV01000163.1 GCA_003445975.1 Bacteroidales bacterium | reverse complement strand
GGCCTAGCTAATGCACAAACAAAATCAATTTCGGGTACAGTTACCAGTGCCGATGATGGTTTGTCCTTACCCGGTGTTGCCGTGATTGTAAAAGGAACTACAATCGGTGCGACCACCAATATGGAAGGACTCTACCGCATTGATGTTCCTGCTAATGCAACTACCTTAGTATTCCAATTTATTGGACTAAAAACTCAAGAAGTACAGATTGGCCAACAAACAACCATTGATGTAGTATTGAGTTCCGATATGTTCAATTTGGATGAAGTAATTGTTGCCGGTGTTGCTTCAGGAACTCAAAGAAAAAAACTGACTGTTTCCGTAGGAAAAGTGAGCTCTGAGGATCTATTGGAAGTTCCAGCTGTAAATGCTGCCGGTGCTCTTCAGGGCAAAATGGCAGGTGTCACAGTAACGACCAACACCGGAACTCCCGGGCAATCAGCCACGATTCTTATCCGTGGAGCCACATCAATTTCAGGAAGCCAAGAGCCCCTCTACATTGTTGATGGAGCTATTATCGAAGGCGGACTATCCGATTTAAATGTGGACGACATCGAATCCATTGAAGTTGTAAAAGGAGCTTCAGCTTCTGCACTCTACGGCTCTCGCGCCGGTAGCGGCGTTATTGTTGTTACGACTAAAAGAGGAGCTACACTAGCGGCTGGAACAACCAAAATTACACTCCGTAATGAATTTGGTATAAATCAAATGCCCCGACTGCTCGATTTGGCTACTCACCACANNAATTCCGGAAAAACCAATTTCTTAATGTCTTTCGAAAATTCACAAGAAGAAGGTGTTTTGGAATATACTGATGGTTATAACCGCAAAAACTTCCGTATCAATGTGGATCATTTCATTGGTGAGAAATTTAAAATTTCGGCCAGTCAATTAATTGGCAAAAGCTATACCCAGGCTCCCGGTGGTATAGATAACAATGGCGGTATTTTCTTTGACGTCTTGTTTTTATTGCCAGATATTGATATTACCCGCCCAAATGAGGAAAACGGTGATCCTTTTGATGTGAACGTGAGTAATTGGAATAGCAATGAAGATAACCCATTGTATGCCATGACACAAATCCAAAGAGACGAGGACAGAACTTATATGGTGGGTACATACGGCGCCGAATATTTTGCTGCCGATTGGTTAACCTTAGACGCCAAATATGCTTTCGACAGAAGAAATGTAGATTATACTTCTTGGACTCCAAAAGGAATGTTGCAACGCGGCGGAACGCTGTTAGTTGAAGACTTAGGCTCGCTGTATAAATTCGGAAGTGTTACTTTCTCTCAAACAGGTCAGTTTACAGCTCATCTAAACAAGCAGTTTGGCGAGTTAACTACCAAAGCCAAGTTTAGTTATTTGTTCGAAGATTTGCATTATGCCAGCACGGGCGCAACAGGATATGATTTTTCGGTTGAAAACATGCCTTCTATGGATGCTATTGTTGGGGCAAAATCAATTACTTCGTACATTGAAGATGTGAGAGCAGACAACGTATTTGGTATTTTCCAATTTGATTTGAAAGGCAAATATTTAGCTGACGTGATGGTTCGTTACGATGGTTCTTCACTATTTGGTGAAAACGAAAGATGGAAACCTTATTATCGTGTTTCTGCCGCTTACCGTATCAGCGAAGATTTCCCAATTCCCGGAATTCAAGAATTGAAAATACGTGCTGCTTATGGAACTTCCGGACAACGTCCCGGCTTTGCAGCTCAGTACGAAACTTTTTCGTTTTCTAATGGACTTCCAGCCAACGCTTACACGCTTGGTAATAAATACCTAAAACCTTCTAACTCTGCTGAACTTGAAATTGGTTTAAATACTGAATTCTTAAATCGTTTCAGTTTTGAGTTTGTGTATGCAAAAACCAACACAACTGATCAGATTTTATTAGCTCCATTACCAGCTTATTATGGTTATCAATACCAATGGCAAAATGCCGGCGCACTCGAAAGCACCGTGTTCGAAGCCACTTTAGGTGCAAAAATAATCAAGAGCAAAGATTTCTCTTGGGATGCTAATCTAGTATTCGATCGCATTCGTCAAACGGTTACTGAATTGAATATCCCTGCTTTCCAAACCGGCCCTGTCGGCCAGGATGCTGACCAAGCTTTCTACATTCGTGCCGGCGAAACTTTTGGTGTTATTTATGGAACAACATTCCTAACAAGTTTAGAGGCTTTAGCTCCACAATTGGCTAGTACCGATAATATCGCGAACTACGAAATCAATAGTGACGGATATGTTATTCGCAAAGGAACTCAAGGAACTATCAACGAAAAACCGATTAAATTATTAGATGCTACCGGCAACCCCGTTAAAGGTGTAATTGGTAATACCAATCCTGATTTCCGTTTAGGTCTTAGCAATACATTGAAATACAAAAACATCAGTTTGTATTTCTTGTTTGACTGGAAAAATGGTGGCGATGTTTACAACCGTACAGCACAATGGTTATATCGCGACTTGCGCCATATCGATGTTGACCAATTTGGCAAACCTGAAAACGAAAAGAAAACAACCGATTACTACTCTACTCTTTATGATGTGAACGATATCAACTCTCATTTTGTAGAAGATGGTTCGTATCTTAAATTGAGAGAATTGGCATTGTACTACACTTTGGGTGAAAAAGAACTCAGTGGATTTGCAAATGGACTTTTCAAATCGGTTAAACTTGGTTTAATTGGCCGTAACTTGTTAACATTCACCAATTACACAGGATACGATCCGGAAGTGGGTCAGATAAACAATGGTTATGCAGGATCAAGTCAGTATTTCCAGTTTGATGCATACGGATACCCAGCGTACAGAACCATTAGTGGATCATTAACCATAGTGTTTTAATTGGGTTAAATAATGTATAATATAAAAAAATCACGAAATATGAAAAATAAAAATTTAATATACGGAATTGTAATTAGCTTTTTGTTTGTGTTTTCGGGTTGCCAAAAGCTAGATGTAGCGAATATAAACAACCCTGATTCGGCAACTGTATTGGCTAACCCTAACGATCTGGCCGGTTTAGCCGGAGGTATAGTGAATGGCTGGTTCCAGAAATCACAAGAATACGATGGTTTAGCTCTTACCCTTTGGGTTGGTTCGGATCATGGTACTTGTTCTTGGGGNNGCCGATTTGGACAAGCTTTAGGTATGGGTTATGTTGGTTTGGTTTATGACAAAGGATTTGTTGTTGACGAGACCATTGATATTCAGATTGCCGAAATTCCAGCCGTTCCATATACCGAACTCAGAGATGCCGCCTTAGCAAAATTAGATCAGGTTATTGCTATTTGCAATGCCAATACTTTTACATTGCCCGCTGCTTGGATTCCCGGAATGACTTGGACAAATGTTCATTTAGGCAAATTGGCCAATTCGATGGCTGCGCGTCTTTTAGTTTATACAAGCCGCAATGCTGCCGAAAACGCAGCCATTGATTGGGCAAAAGTAAAAACCTATGCTCAAAATGGGATTGATTTCGATTTTGCTCCTCTTGCTGATGATGTTACTTGGTATTCCCTTTATCAAACTTATTCTGTTTATGGTGGTTGGGGACAAGTAGATATGCGTGTTATAAATATGATGGATCCCAATATGCCAGATTATTTTCCTGCAAGCGGATCATTTGCCGACTTACCAAATAACGGCGTAGCGACTTCTGCCGATGCACGTTTACTCTCCGATTTTCAATACAAATCCTCTTGTCCGTTCAATGCTACAAGGGGGTATTATCACTTCTCCAGCTATCGCTACAAAAGACTTGATCAATACCTCACTACTTGGACAGAACCCATGCCCGAAATGCGTAAAGCCGAGAACGATTTATTGTTAGCAGAAGCAAAACTGATGACCACCGATAAAGCAGGAGCCATTGCAATCTTAAATGCCGGTACTCGTGTTTCTCGCGGTGGTTTAGCCCCCGTTGCAGCTACCGCTACAACTGATGAAGTGGCTTATGCAATCACTTATGAGCGTACAATAGAGTTGTATCTTACAGGTTTTGGAATCCCTTTCTTCGATATGCGCCGTGCCGATATGCTTCAAAAAGGAACACCATTGCATTTCCCAATTCCTCAGCAACAGTTGGATGTTATGTTGATGGAAAACTACACCTTCGGCGGAGTTGACAATGCTGATGGCATAAACACATCGAACGGTGGTTGGAATGCAACTGGCAAAAGTATGCCAAGTTCGAATATAGTTACTCCTTCTTCATTCGGCGCCGATTTGCCATTGATTAAGTAAGCTTACGTTATTTGTAGTATTGTTTAAAATATTAAAATTAGATAAATGATGAAAAAAAGTATATTTTATAGTCTAAGCGTTTTACTTGCTTTTGCTCTTGTTCTAACAAGCTGCACGAAAGAAGAC
>DMBV01000052.1 GCA_003445975.1 Bacteroidales bacterium | reverse complement strand
ACAGCCAAGACAGATTCAAAAGTTTGAAGGATGTGGTTTCGAATGGTTATGGAATCGTAGGTCGATTTTAAAGAAAACGCATTCTTTTCTATTTCCCGATTGCCAAAATAATTGGTTTTACATCCTGTGGCAATCACCAAATAATCATATTCAAAATCGCCAATATTGGTAGAAATGCTTTTTTCCTGATGATTTAGCCGAAGCACTTCGCCCATCCGAATACGAACGTGGTTTTTGTTTTTAAAGATGTGTCGGATTGGAAAAGAAATACTCGATGGCTCTATCTGCGACGTGGCCACTTGGTAAAACAAAGGCTGAAATTGATGGTGATTGATTTTGTCGATGATTAAAATATCGAAAAATTGAGCGTCTATTTTGCGAACAAATTGCAAACCTGCAAAACCTGCTCCTACTACAATTATTTTTTGTTTCATAAATTAGATCGTGTTGTCGCCGAAAGATTCAACAAATGAATATTTGAGACTGTTTTCTGTTGTGCCGAAATTTATAAAAGCGGAAATCGCGCTCATCGTTTAGATTGTTTTTTGCAAACTTAGTTTAGAAATTGATCTTAACAGCAATTTTGTGTATTCATGTTTCGGATTGAAAAACAAATCGTCGGCTTCGTTTGTTTCTACAATCCTTCCGTTTTTCATTACCATTATCCGATCCGACATATATTTAACAACAGCCAGATCGTGCGAAATAAAAAGATAGGTAAGCCCAAGTTCCTGCTTTAGATCATTCAATAAATTCAGGATTTGCGCCTGAACGGAGACATCGAGCGAAGAAACGCTCTCATCGCAAATAATAAATTTCGGGTTCACAGCCAAAGCACGCGCAATGGAAATCCGCTGCCGCTGGCCCCCCGAAAACTCGTGTGGAAAACGGATAAAACTCGATTTTTCCAATCCAACCAGATCCAAAAGCTTGAAAACCTGATTTTTCCGCTCTTTTTTATCGAGCAAACGATGCGCTGTCATAGGTTCCAAGATGGCTTCTCCAATGCTTATGCGAGGATTTAAAGAACCATAAGGATCTTGAAAAACGATTTGCACATTTTTTCTAAATTCTTTTCGTTGCGTAGGCGAAAGATTCAAAATATTCTGATTTTCGAAACGAACGGAACCGGAATCAACCGCATTGAGCAAAACAATAGCCCTGCTCAAAGTGGTTTTTCCACATCCAGATTCGCCAACCAAGCCAAGCGTTTCGCCCGGATAAACGGAGAAACTTACATCATCGACGGCCTTCATTTCCTCGGTCGTTTTGCCAAAAAAAGATTTCTTTATCGGGAAACTCACCACAAGATTCTGAACTTCCAACAAGGGTTTTTGGGTATAAAGTTTCTCATGATTGAGCCGTCGGGTTTCCAAACTAATTTCATTCAAAAATTTGCCGGCCGATTCGTTGATCTCCTTCCCCGCTTTGGATAAAAAATCTTCCATCAACGGAAGTCGTATCAATCGCTTGTCTGACGGCGGCCGACAAAAAAGCAATCCTTTGGTATATGGATGCTTCGGATTGCTAAACAATTCCTGAACACTTCCGTATTCTACAATTTTGCCTTGGTAGATTACCGCCACCTGATCGGCCAAATTTGAAACTAAATTCAAATCGTGCGAAATAAACAGGGTGGTTGTTTTGTGTTTTTCTTTGAGCTGTTTTATCAATTCCAGAATGGCTTGCTGAACACTTGCATCCAAAGCGGTAGTGGGTTCGTCGGCAATAAGCAAAGCCGGCTGGCAGGCCATTGCCATGGCAATCAAAATGCGCTGTTTTTGTCCACCGGAAAGTTGGTGTGGATAGGAGTTGTATATTTTTTCGGTTTCGGAAAGCTGAACCTCTTCAAACAGTTGAATCGTTTTCAGCTTCGCTTCTTTCTTCGACATTTTAGTGTGAAGAAGCAAAACTTCGCTTACTTGTTTTCCGCATCGAACAACCGGATTTAAAGCGGTCATTGGCTCTTGAAAAATCATTGCAATCCTGTTTCCACGCAATTTTTGCAATTCTTTTTCACTCAGTTTGATTAAGTCCAAATTATCATTATCTTTGAGATGTAGCAAAATTTCGCCACCAAGAACAACGGCCTGTTTTGACAATAACCGCATGATTGCAAGCGAAGTCAATGATTTTCCGGAACCCGATTCGCCAACAATGCCTAAGGTTTGCCCGGGCTGAACGCTCAAACTAATCTCGTGAATGGCTTTGTTGTCTTGCTTTCCTTGCGGGAAACCAATACTTAGGTTGTTGATTTGAAGAAGCGGAATCATGCTGCAAGCTAAACATTATTTTGCATTTGAATTTGCCCTATGACTACATTTTTAAATGATTTTTTGGCATTACTATTTCCGCGCAGCTGCGAAATTTGTGGCAATAGTCTGTACAAAAATGAAGAATTGATTTGCCTACATTGTTTAGGTCATTTGCCTTATACCCATTGGGACAAAGATCCGGAAAATCCCATGCATGCCGTTTTCTGGGGAAAAATTCCCGTTCAGGGAGTGGCAGCAATGTTGTATTTTCATCGGGGAAACAGAGTGCAAAAATTAATGCATAAACTCAAATACAAAGGAGTGAAAGAAATTGGCGTTTACATGGGAAAACGATATGGATTGCAACTAAAAAACGCCTTCCCTTTCAGTCAAATCGATCTCATTATGCCTGTTCCGCTCCATCCCGACAAAAAAGCGATTAGAGGATACAATCAAAGCGAACAATTTGCCATCGGATTGGCTTCTTCGATGCAAGTGAAGATGGACGCCGAGAGTCTGTATAGAAAAACGGCTTCTGAAACCCAAACCCGAAAATCGAAAATTCAACGATGGGAAAATGTGAAAGACATTTTTGAAGTAAAAAATCCGGAATCTTTTGCAGACAAACACATTTTGCTTGTTGACGATGTGATAACCACCGGCTCCACATTGGAAGCTTGTGCACAGATTTTATTGAAAATTCCGAATGTAAAAATCAGCATAGCGGCCATTGCTTCGGCACACAAATAATAGCAATTATTTTCGCCAAACCAATTCGCCCGAAGGGTTATTGCGGCTAAGCAAAAGACTCTTTGTTTGCTCTTGATTCGTGCAATGAACCAAATTTGTTTGCGTCGGAAAACTTTGAAACAAAACCCGATTCGAAATTTTTATTTTCTCAAAGGGCTCAATATGGCCGGCTTCTAGAAAGATAAAACACAAATCGTTTTCCACTTCTTTGCCCAGAAAAACTAAAACTACCCTTTTCTGATCTATCTCGACCAACAGCTCTTGTTCGATATACTTTTTTAGAATCAAATCGGCATCTTCGCGCTCTGTTTTTTCACCTAGATTTAGATTGTCCACTCCCAAACCTTCCAACGATTTCTCCAAATCATCAACAAACAAGCGCAAACTTACATTTAAAGACTTGGTTTTTGGTTCGTATTTCATCTCACAAACACTCACAAAATACGGATGTGCTTGCAAAAGAGGAATTCCAAATGCAAAAAGGAAAATAAATAAGAGCCGATAAAGAATCTGATTTTTGCCTACTTTCACGCCGATTTTTTTTCAAAGATAAACCAAAATGACCGAATTTGAACTTTATTTAAGACTTGGATTTAAACACATTATTGACCTGCATGGCTACGACCACATGCTTTTTATTCTGTCGCTAACGGCCTCGTACAGAATAAAGGAAATAAAAAACGTAGTGATTTTGATTACTGCCTTTACCATTGGCCACTCCATTAGTCTTGCCTTATCCACTTTGAAATTCATTTTCATCTCGGCACCCATTATCGAATTCTTAATCCCTTTAACGATTTTAATTACCGCCGTTCAGAATTTTTTCCCACAAAGTGCACGCAAAATAAAAATGAACTACGCTTTTTCCATTTTATTTGGGCTCATTCACGGATTGGGCTTTTCCAACTACCTCAAAATGCTCCTTGGCTCAGAAATCTCAATCGTTTTTCCTTTGTTGGCTTTTAATATTGGATTGGAAATTGGACAATTGCTGATAGTGGGCATCTATTTCTTATTGTTGTATCTTTACACCCGATTTTTGCATCAAAATCATCACTATTGGAAGATAAGCATTTCGGCTATTGCCGGAACAATGGCCGTCTTCCTGCTGTTTGAAACACGATTTTGGTGATAAAATAACAAACCAAACCTGACCGATTATGAAGAAAAATTTAGTTTTAGTCCCGCTTTTCGTTTTTTTAAGTTTGCAGTTGTTTGCACAGCAAAATAAAAGCAAATTTCATCAACTGAAAGAAGAATTTGCTACGCCCAACGTATATAGAACAGCAAGTGGAGCTCCAGGCCATCTTTATTGGCAACAAAAAGCCGATTATAAGATTTCTATCCGCCTCGATGATCAGCATCAACGGATTTATGGCGAAGAAACCATCACCTACTACAATCAATCGCCCGACGAGCTGACTTATTTATGGGTGCAGCTCGATCAAAATATGCAAGCAAAAGATTCTGACTCTTATAGCGGCCAAAGTTCCGAAATTCGCAATCAGATGAGTTTAGAAAGCTTAAGCCGATTGGAACCCGATTTTGACGGTGGTTTTAAGCTCGAAAAAGTGAGCGATGCCAAAGATTTGCCTTTGGCGTATATCGTAAACAAAACCATGATGCGTATTGATTTGCCAAAACCAATGAAACCAAATACCAATTTCAGTTTCAAAATAAAATGGTGGTACAATATCAATGATCATGTGAAAATGGGCGGCCGTTCCGGATATGAATATTTTCCCGAAGACAATAATTATCTTTATATCATAGCTCAATTTTTCCCACGAATGGCCGTTTACAACGAAGTAGAAGGCTGGCAAAACAAACAGTTTTTAGGACGAGGCGAATTTACCTTGCCATTTGGCAATTACGAAGTCAGAATTACCGTTCCTGCCGATCATATTGTTGGCGCAACAGGCATTTTACAAAATCAAAACGAAGTATTGACAGCAAAACAATTGGCTCGTTTCAAACAAGCCTCAGGCAGCGATGTTCCGGTGCTTATTGTTTCGCAAAGCGAGGCCGAATTGGCCGAAAAACAAAAATCGACTCAAGAAAAAACATGGGTTTTTCAGGCCGAAAATGTCAGAGATTTCGCTTTCGCCACTTCACGAAAATTTATTTGGGACGCGCAAGCAGTGAATTTTGGCGAAAGAAAGGTGATGGCCATGTCTTTTTATCCCAAAGAAGGAAATCCACTCTGGGGAAAATATTCGACCAAAGTGGTGGTTCATACACTTCAAACCTATTCAAAATTTACCTTCGACTATCCTTATCCAACGGCTATTTCGGTCCATACAGCCGATCAAGGAATGGAATATCCGATGATTTGCTTTAATGGCGGCAGACCCGAAAAAGACGGAACCTATAGCGAACGAACAAAATACGGAATGATAGGCGTAATCATTCACGAAGTGGGCCATAATTTTTTTCCAATGATTGTTAATTCCGACGAGCGTCAATGGACGTGGATGGACGAAGGCTTAAACACATTTCTTCAATATTTGACCGAACAGGAATGGGAACGCGATTTCCCAACGCGCAATGGTCCCGCCTACAATATTGTAGATTATATGAAAGGCGACAAACAATTTATTTCTCCAATTATGACCAACTCCGAATCCATTATTCAGTTTCACGCCAATGCTTATTCCAAACCGGCTACTGCATTAAATATTTTGCGCGAAACTGTGATGGGACGCGAACTTTTCGATTTTTCTTTTAAAACCTATGCGCAGCGTTGGATGTTTAAACACCCAAGTCCCGAAGATTTCTTTAGAACGATGGAAGATGCGTCGGCTGTGGATTTAGATTGGTTTTGGCGCGGTTGGTTTTATTCGATCGACGCGGTGGATATTTCGCTCGACAAAGTAAGTTGGTTTCGCTTAAACAGCAAAAATCCGGCTATTGAATTTCCGGTGGATGCCAAAGAAAAATTCGAAAATCGAGATAAATACATCTCAACCATCAAAAACAAATCTTCTCTTGATCAAGTTCATACCGAAAAAGATACTTCTACGCTCGATTTCTACAACCGCTACAATGCATTTCAGGTCGGTTTAAAAGAAAATGAAGCTTATTCAAAATATATTTCCTCGCTTAGCGAAGAAGAAAAAAGCCTTTTAAATGCAGGCAAAAATTATTATCAGCTCGATTTCAGCAATTTGGGCGGACTTATTATGCCCATTATCCTCGAGTTTACCTATACGGATGGAAGTAGAGAAACGAAACGTATTCCGGTAGAGATATGGAAAACAAACCAAGAGAAAGTTTCGAAAGTATTTGTTACCGAAAAAGAGATTGCTCAAATAGTANNGAAACCAATACAGAACCAAATCCAATGCAAAAAGCCAAAGGAAATTGATTTTCTATTCCAAAGAATAAAACCATTCCAAAGCCGACAAAATAATTGGAACAGCGGCTACGGTATGCGAACCTGTTGGGATGCTTATTAAATCTACTGACGATGAACTTCGTGCACTCAGGATTTGATCAGCATTTACGCTGATGGCATACGGAACAATTTCATCTTCCATGCTGTGATACAAGCGGATTTTCGTTTTTGGATTCCAATCAAGCAACGAATTTTCGCGAAAAGCCAAACGCAATACATGGCTCGAATTGGAACGGAAATCGCTCACGAAAGGCTGGTTTAACAAGGCCGACATATCGGTTGTTAAAGCAGCATTTATGGTAGCCAAATTTTTTGTTCCATCGTAGAGCGATGGGATTAGAGTTGCATAAGGCGCATTGAAGACATTCGAAAGACTCACATTTTCATAATAGGCCGTATAAGAATACATGATAAAACCTATCAAAGCCGGCGAACTGTAATTTTCCATATTTAGCAATCCTTCGGCAGTGGCTTCCACATCGTAAGGTCCGGCCATTGGAGCCGACGCTTGCAATTGAAATTCAGAAGTATAATTCAATTCCAGCTCTCTTTGTGTGGCCATGGTTACATATCCACCTTCGGAATAGCCACAAATGTATAAATCGGTCGAAAAATTAATTCCGTTTTCGTCGCAATAATTTTTGGCTGCCAACAACATATCAATGCTAGCAGAAGCCGATAAATCGGCTTGAAGATAGGGATGAACTTTTTGCGAATCTCCCAATCCCAAATAATCGGGCAAACAACTGATAAACCCCACTGAGGCTGCCAATGCACCAACCATTCCTTCTGATGTATTTGCCCCTGTAAAGGTTGGCACATCACTCCGTTTTACTAAAGTGCCGTGATGATAACTCATAAACGGGCACGCAACAGTTGTACTTGGAATAAACAGAGCGCCACTTGCGTTTGTTGGGTTTCCGTCTTCATCAATTGTTGAATACGTGAGTTTGATCATTTCTACATTGTACTGCGGGCTTAAACTAGTGCTTGCGCCGGCAACTGTGAGCCCAAGATTGATATCGGCCACCGAAATATCATCCATTTTAAATGTGGTAATCAAATCGCCACGTTGAGGTGTATCGTCTGTGTTATCTTTATTACAACTAAAAAGCGAAATTCCAACAGCTAGAAAAAACAGTAAATAATAAAGGTTTTTTGTTTTCATTTTTGATACGATTTTAAGGAGTACCAAAGTACAATAAACAACAATGAAAATGTCTATATCTGAAAAATTTAATTGTTATTTGAGGGAATTGTTGATAATTCCTGCTCCCAAACAAATTTTTTCGGCTTCATCATAAATTACTCCAAATTGTCCCGGAGCAATGCCGGCAATGGTTTCGGCCGATTGGATAAAATATTCATCGCCTTGCTGCACCATTTGCCCGGCCATAAAATCGGGCGTGTGACGAATTTTGAATTTAATGTTTTGCGAATGCGAATAATCTCGATCCGATTTTTCGTTTATAAATTTGAAATCGGCTAACCAAATTTTATCGCCATGTTGAGATATTGGATCATAGCCATTCGAAACAAACAAAATATTTCTTTCCATGTCCTTTTTCACAACAAACCACGGACCTAAGCTAAGGCCAAGTCCTTTGCGCTGGCCAATAGTATGAAACCACAAGCCACGATGTTCGCCCAGCCGTTTTCCGGTTTCCAGTTCAACAATATCGCCTTTGTTTTCGCCCACATATTGCCGAATAAAATCGTTGTAATTAATTTTTCCCAAAAAACAAATTCCTTGACTATCAGGTCTTCCGGCTGAAGGCAATTTCATTTGGTAGGCAATTTTACGCACTTCGGGTTTGGGTAAGTTTTGCAATGGAAACATGGCTTTTTGCAATTGCGCATTCGTGATTCTACCCAAGAAATAGGTTTGATCTTTGTGCTTGTCTATTGCTGTACGCAAATAGTTTTGTCCGTCAATTTCTTCTATTCCGGCATAATGTCCGGTAGAGATTCGATCAAATTCATGGCCGAATTTATCGTTGAAAGCACCAAATTTAATCAGCAAATTGCACATCACATCCGGATTTGGAGTCAATCCTTTCTTAACGGTTTCGAGCGTATATTGAATCACCGTTTCATAATATTCTTTCTGCAAATCGACGATCTCCATTTTGCAGCCGTATTTTTTTGCGATGGAAGTGGTAATTTGAATGTCTTCTTCTTTTGGGCATACATAAGCCGGCTCATCTTCCAAACCTATCTTTATATAAAAAATTACAGGATTGTGTCCCATCTCTTTCAACAAATGAACAGTTACCGAACTATCAACGCCACCAGAAACCAATGCTGCAATTTTCATTTTTCTTTTTTTGCAAAAATAGGTGTTTTTCGTCATTCACCGATTTTCTGCTGCCATTGGCCGAAAATTGCTTGACTGAACTGCATTTTGGTTTTACTTTCGTCGAAAAAATCACTTTAACACACCTTTTTATGAAAAATCAATCGAACAAAGAACAATCAACCGGACGGCTCATTGCCGGACTTGTCATCGCGGTAGCTGGGCTGCTTTTTCTTCTCAATAATTTCAATTTGTTATCTCCCCGACTGGAACACTATATTTTTGATTGGAGAACGTTAATTATTGCAATTGGCGCATTGAATCTGCTTTTTTCGAACAATAGAACCAGCGGATTTGTGATGATTACGATAGGTCTTATCTTTTGGATTCCCGATATTTTTGTGATGCCTATCCGAACAGCAAAACTTGTTTGGCCCATGGCGCTCATTGTGGTTGGATTATACTTGATTACAAACCGCAGAGAAAGACGCTTTGGTTCGAGGTTTTGGGAAGAAAAAATAGCTTTTCATCAAAGAGCAAGAAACCATGAAGAAGCAGCAAGTGAAAATCCTATTTCGGCCGACGAATACATCGACGATGTAGCTATTTTTGGAGGAGGAAGTCGGATTGTTAGTTCAAAAAACTTCAAAGGAGGAAAACTTACGGCCATTTTTGGAGGCTCTACCATCAAATTGCATCACGCTCGATTGGCGCCTGGCAACCACGCATTGGATGTGTTTTTTATGTTTGGCGGATCCGAATTGATAGTCCCATCGGACTGGATAATCAGAGTAGATGTTGTTTCCATCTTCGGAGGTTTTTCGGACAAACGATATGTGCACAAACCGGACGAAATAAACGATGCAACAACTTCGGTACTAAGTATCAAAGGACTTGTATTATTTGGTGGAGGAGAATTAAAATCCTACTAAGCTTGGCTATTGAATAAGCTTTTGTAAATTCGTTCCTTATGAAGCATCCTTTGTTCACAAACAAACGCATTTTTGCTGTGTATAGCTTAGTTTGGCTTTTGCTAATAAGCATTCAAACATTTGCATTCTTTCAATTGTTTGCCGTTTCGTGGATCTTTGCGCTGGTGGATGGCCTTGTTTTTGGAGTTCTTTTTCTGATAATCAGTGTAGGAACTTGGTATTTTATTCGTTTTACAAATTTGGAGAAAAAACAGACTTTTCCGTTTTTACTCGAACACACGACGGCAGCATTTGTGCTGGTGAGCATTTGGGTTTTCAGCGGAACTTTGCTTTTAGCTGAATGGTTTTCGGCTTCTTCAGACTATGTCCAATTGATTTGGAACGCAATCAGTTGGCGATATTCAAGCGGTTTGCTCATTTATGTTATGATGGTGGTTGTTTATTATTTGTATATCAATTATGCGAAGAATCAGGAACAAATTGCACTAGAAAACAAGCTCAAACAAAGTTTACAAAATACGGAAATTGATTTATTGCGATCGAAATTAAATCCGCATTTTCTGTTCAACAGTCTGAATAGTTTGAATGCATTGATTCAAACAGATCGAAAAAAAGCAAGCGATATGCTGGTGCAACTTGCCGATTTTTTACGCTTTTCGCTCGAAAGCAATAAACAGGACAAAATACATCTGGAAACAGAATTGCACAATTTGGATCGTTATATAGCCATCGAGCAAATCCGTTTCGGCAATCGGCTGGAATTTGCAAAGGAGATAGAAAGCGAAGCTTTATCTCAGAACTTGCCCGCCATGATTCTTCAGCCCTTGATGGAAAATGCGCTAAAACATGGATTGGGCAATAGCCTGGAACCGCTGAAACTAATTCTAAAAGCGAAGATGCACGACAATTTTCTGATCATTCAGGTGGAAAATAATTTCGATTCGACAGCACTGGCGCGAAAAGGAGCCGGTCATGGCATCGAAAATGTCCGGAAAAGATTGGAAGGGATTTATAAAAATTCCGCCCATTTCGAGATATCAAAATCAGAAACTGTTTTTCAGGTTCAAATAAAAATACCGCAGCAAACGTATGGCAATCCTTAAAGTTTTTATAATCGAAGATGAAGTTCCGGCTCAATTGCTTCTGGAAAAATGGATTGGACAAATCCCCGAATTGGAATTATCCGGCATCTTTAGCGATGGGTTTTCTGCTCTAAAAGCCATTCAGGCGAATGCTCCGGATTTAATTTTCTTGGATATCGAAATGCCCAAACTCAATGGCCTAGAAATGCTCGAACTAATTGAAAAACCACCGCAAGTCATCTTCACAACTGCTTACCATGAATATGCCGTAAACGCCTTCGAACTGGCCGCTGTTGATTATCTATTAAAACCATTTTCATTCGATCGGTTTAAACAGTCCATTTTCAAAGTAATCGCCCAAAAAGAACATTCAATTCTCAATTTGAGAAATGCTGTTTTTGCACTAAGAAAAGGACAAATGAATCCTGTTTTAGACCGAATTGTGGTAAAAGACGGAATAAATATTCATATCATCCCAATTTCTGAAATATTTTTTCTGGAAGCACAAGACGACTATGTGATGATTCATACTAAAGAGCATAAATATCTGAAATTAATAAGTTTACAAACTTTAGAAGACCAATTGCCCGCACGAAGTTTTGTACGTGTCCATCGTTCGTATATTGTAAATATTGCGGAAATTTCCAAAATTCAGAATATTAACAAGGATTCATGGGGTGTTTTTCTATCAAATGGAAAATTTGTAAAAACAAGCCGTTCTGGCTTGACATTGTTACGCGAAATAATGTACATTTGAAGCGTCATATTGATATTGACTCTCATCTGAACTAAAAACAAATAACCACCTGATTTTTAATCAGTTTTGTTTTTAGAACTTCTTGACAATAAATATCATAAATTTCAAAATCTTGAAACGCAATTTTCATCAAGGTTTTCAAATTTGACAAATTGAACAAGAATTAAAAAAATAACACAATGAACCCCAGATTGATTTACCGTTGGGTATTGTATGCGGCTGCGTTTGTTTTGATGACGACTTCTTGCACAAAAGATCTCTCCCTAAAAGAAGTAATTCCCGATGAAATAAAAGGCATGAGTGACTTGCAAGTGGCTCCTGATTTCAATTTTAAAACTACCCTACAGATTACTTTAAAAGTGATAAGCAAAGATTTTACTGGCTTGCCGGCAACTAAAATTGAGGTATTTAACGCCAATCCAAATTCGGGTGGGCAACTTATTAAAACGGGCATCACCAATAGGGATCAGGTTTTTGAAACGCTGCTTATTTTACCGGCCCATTTAAATCAGTTTTTTATTCGACGAACTACATTTAATCAGCATGTAGAAACGGTAACATTGGATATTCAATCGGAAAATATTGAATACACTTTTTCAGCCTCTAAATCGGCAAATGTATTTAAGAGTACATTTTTAGGGCCGGGCTGTACCGATTGCGCCACAAGCATTGCTTATGCCTTAACCGGAAAATATTCCTTACCCAAAGATTCGAAGGTATGCATTCTTGTAGGGGCTTCTTTTACTGGTGAACTAGACTTGAATGGAGGTACATTGGTTGTATGCGGAAGCTTAAATCTGACTTCGTTGAAAGGGAAAGGGACTGTAATCATCAACAATGGTGGTTTTTTTCAAGCGATCAGCTTAAATATTTATGATAAAGAATCTGCGTTTATCAACTACAGCGATGCGTTTATACTTTCTTCTACATTCGCGCTTTCGGGCGTTTTTGAGAACTATGGAACCATTTCGCTTTCAAGTTTGAATATCAATGCGAATGGTCAATTCAAAAACTATGGAACTGTCACGCTTTCGGGCGATCTGAATAACTCCAATTATTGTTTCAACGAGGGAAATTTAACTGTCGGCGCAAATGTAAGCCACAATGCCGGCGAAATAACAAATGCCTGCCGGTTAACAGTAAACGGTACTTTAAGCATTAACTCTACTTTTAAAAATTCCTCTTATGTAAACGTTAAAACAGATTTAAATTTCAATAAAGGTCCACTTTATTTAAGCAATCAATCCTTAATAGAAACAAAAAATTTCACAGTCAATTCATCCATTGTTGCCGAAGGAGACGCTTACAGTAAAATTTCAGTGAGTGGAATTTCCCGAATAAACGGAGGTGGCATTTTCAGCGGAAAGATCGACTATTGGGTCGAGAATGGAATTGAAACAAATTTGGGAACCATGGGCAGAGATATCCGATTCGACAACCTTTACATTCCAACTACTTATTGCAACCCGGGTTCAAATTTGGCCGGAGGCATTGTAATCATTGATACCGATGCCGATGGTGTGGCCGATGAATTCGATGCTTATTCCACAGATGGATCAAAGGCGTTTAACAATTTCTTTCCTTCTGCTGAATCGTGGGGCACGCTAGCTTTCGAAGATTTGTGGCCTTACTTGGGCGATTTTGATTTCAATGATATGATATTGGATTATCAAATAAATCAAATTACAAATGCATCAGATAAAGTTGTAGAAATTGGAATTGCTTTAAAAGTACGAGCTATCGGAGCCGCCTTCAAAAACGGATTCGGAATTCAATTGCCGATAGTTTCTTCTGCCATTTACAATGTCAGCGGCGATTTTAGTTACACACAAGGTATTATAAACCTAAACGATAACAATACCGAACAAAACCAAAGCCAAGCGGTTGTGGTTTTCTTTGACAATGCCTTCAAACTCCTGCCTCATCCAGGAGTTTCAACGGGAGTAAATACAACACCCGGAGCTACTTTTGTAAACCCAAAAATTATTAATTTTACAATCAAGCTGAGCTATCCAATTGCTCCTGAAATACTTGGCGAACCGCCTTATAATCCATTCATCTTTGTAAACGAAATCAGAGGCCGCGAAGTGCATCTCAAAAATCATGCACCAACATCCTTAGCCACCACACAAAATTTCGGAACTGGCGCCGATATCAGCTCTATCACTTCCGGAATTACCTACCAAACCGAAAAAGGATTGCCTTGGGGAATAAATATGGTTGAGCCTTTTGATTACCCAATCGAAAAAGCGGCCATTATCGATGCCTATACCTATTTTGCCGATTGGGCGCTAAGTGCAGGAACAAGCAATACAGATTGGTACAAAAAAATTGACGGGTACAGAAATGTAAATTTGATCTACTAGTCTGGGGAGACTGGTTTATTTTGCGTTAATTCTGATTGCCGGAGGCTAAAAATTTATTTAGCCTCCTTTTTTTTCAAAACAGATTCACGAAAATATTTAACTTTGTGAAATTATTTTGCAGAATTGCTTGAAGTCAAATTGTTTAGAATTTAAAATTATCAAAAACTTAAAAATGAACGCATGAAAAAATACACTTTCATTCTTGTACTTATTTGGCTCAGCTTATCGCTGAATGCTCAACAATGGACAAAAAATCTCCCGCTCGAAAAATCTTCCTCTTCCTATTTGCTTCACGATTATCAAAAGGCATTTTATTCCTATTGGGAACCTTTTGGGGTCAAGAATGGAGTCTATTTGGATAAAAACGGCGACGAAAAAAAAGCAGCCGGTTGGAAGCAATTCAAACGTTGGGAATATTATTGGAAAAGTCGTGTTGACCCAAATACCGGAGAATTTCCCACACTAGATATCAATGCCTTATACAATACCGAAAAACAAGACGCTGCATTTAAAAACAGCGGAGAATTGTGGAGCAGCCTAGGTCCGAATTCGTCGGATGGCGGATATGCAGGAATAGGCAGAATAAATACCATCGCCTATCATCCAACCAATCCCAATATGTTTTGGGTGGGTACAGCCTCCGGTGGGCTATGGGTAACAGCCGACGGTGGACAAAACTGGACTATCTTAAACGATAATATGCAAGCATTGGGAGTGAGCGATATCTTAATACCTTCCGATTTCGCAACCACACAAACAATCTATTTAGCCACTGGCGACAGAGATGCCTACGACACGCGAAGCATTGGCTTGCTTAAATCAACCAATGCAGGCGTAAACTGGGAAAGCATCGGAATGGATTTCATTGCGGCAAATGGAGCCATCATTAATCGTGCACTTTTAAATCCCGTAAACAATACAACGCTTATTGTAGCAGGAAATTTTGGAGTTTATCAAGGAATAAAATCCAAATTGAAGGACTCGCAGGAAAGTTTGATCTGGACAAAATTATCAAGTTTAGTTTTTATTGATGTCGAATTTAAACCCGGAGATGTTTCGACACTCTATGCATCAACAAAAACAGGAACAATCTATGTTTCAACCGATAACGGACTTAACTGGACACAAAAATACAGTGGTGGCTACCGGATAGAATTGGCGGTAAGCGCGGCTCAACCAACTTGGGTTTACGCTCTGGCTGTAAGCGACGACGACGGCCTATTTGCTATTTTGAAATCAGAAAATTCTGGCGATTCCTACACGAATATTTATGACGGAACAATTTCCGGAAACAATCTCTTAGGTTGGGATGCCGGCGTTGATATAGGAGGCCAAGGCTGGTACGATTTAGCTTTAGCGGTTTCTCCAACAAATGCCAACACGGTATTGGTTGGCGGCATCAACACTTGGCTATCAACGAATGCGGGTGTTAGCTGGACTATGGTCAATCATTGGTATGGAGGCTATGCCGCAGCCGAAGTTCATGCAGATAAACACCATTTAAGTTTTCAAACAGGAACAGGCGTTTTGTTCGAAGGAAACGATGGCGGAATTTATAAAACAAGCAATTATACCACATGGACTGATTTATCGGACGGGATTGTAAGTTCGCAAATTTACCGTTTAGGCACTTCTGCAACGGTTCCGGGCGAAACAATTGCTGGTCTTCAAGACAATGGAACAAAATTGCTCTACCAAGGAAATACATGGGAAGATGTAAAAGGTGGAGATGGAACCGAGTGTATTATTGATTATACAAATGTTTCTATTCAATATGGCGCTTATGTAAACGGAGAAATTTCCAAAACAACAAACCGTTGGTATTCGTCAACCGATATTTCGGATAATATTCCTGGTGGCCCCGATGGAGAATGGGTTACTCCATACATCATGAACCCCAAAGACCCAAAAAAATTGTTAATTGGATATACCGAGATATGGAGAACAAAAGATGCGGGTGTCACTTTTGAAAAGGCCAGTAATTTTCTGGGCGATTATTTAATTTCGCTCGCAACAGCCCCTTCAGATACGGCCGTTGTTTATGCAGCAACTTATACAAAAATTCAGCGCACTAGCAATAGCGGAGCCCTCTGGACCGATGTCACGGCAAATTTACCTGTAGGCTCTGTCAGAATCACTTCAATTGCTGTCAAAGCAAACGATCCCAACATTGTTTGGGTAACAATGAGCGGATATTCGGGCTATGGCGTTTATGAAAGCGTAAACGGAGGACAGTCGTGGACAAATATTTCGAGCGGATTACCAAGTATTCCGTGCAACACTTTAGTTCAAAACAAATTGAACACCACCACAACAGAACTTTATGTTGGAACTGATTTAGGCGTTTATCTTAAATTGGGTTCAAATCCATGGACACTTTTTAGCACCGGATTACCAAATGTGGTGGTGAGCGAATTGGAAATTTATTACGATCCATCAGTTCCATTAAATAGCAAACTTAAAGCGGCTACCTACGGAAGAGGATTATGGGAAACAAAAGTTTACGACAGCAGCGTTCAAACCGGATTCAATACACTCTCAAAATACAAGGTTGGAATTTCCCCAAACCCGTCAGATGGACAATTCAAATTAGACTTTGCTGATTACAATGGAGAAAATATAGCCATTGAAATACGAAGTTTAACAGGCCAATTGGTTTATAAAAATAGCTTCTCTAGCGCTTCCAATTCCGTAAATCTTGGCACCATCGCTAATGGAATTTACGTATTACAAATTACGAAAGGCAGCGAACGATTCGGGCAAAATATTGTAATTCAAAAATAGAACTCTTACCAAAAAAACCCTCATTCGAGGGTTTTTTTGTTTAAATCTTTTCCGGATCTTCTTTTTAGCTTGCCGCTTAGTGTGTAAATTTGTCGCACATCAAATTTTGAAAGATTCAGCTAATTTGGAAGCTTTTAAAGCAAAATTCCGTTCAGGATTTCTGAAATTTTATCAGTATTTCAGCTAGCTATGTCTAAGGGATTTGTATTTTTGCAAGCTAATTTAAGCCGGAAGGAAGACGAATAAAAAGAATGGACGAAAATATTGACAGAACGGAAGATTTTGATGAGCATTTAAATGCAGATGAAAGCTTACTAAGTGAAGAGTCTCAAGGCAAAATGCAATCGGCTATGCATATCTCCGGAATGTATCAAGATTGGTTTTTGGACTATGCATCGTATGTGATTCTGGAGCGTGCTGTCCCCAGCATTCATGACGGTTTAAAACCTGTTCAGCGCCGAATTCTTCATTCTATGCGCGAACTTGATGATGGCCGATACAATAAAGTAGCCAATATCATCGGAAATACGATGAAATACCATCCACATGGCGACGCCTCCATTGGCGATGCTTTGGTAAATATTGGCCAAAAAGAACTCCTGATAGATATGCAGGGAAACTGGGGAAATATCTATACGGGCGACAGAGCGGCAGCGCCTCGATATATCGAAGCTCGACTCACAAAATTTGCGCTTCATACTGTTTTCAATCCAAAAACAACCGAATGGAAACTCTCGTACGACGGACGAAACAAAGAACCAAACGATTTACCGGTAAAGTTTCCTTTGCTGCTTCAGCAAGGTGTTGAGGGAATTGCAGTAGGTCTGGCATCAAAAATCCTTCCGCACAATTTCATCGAACTCATTGATGCATCCATAAAAATACTACAAGGAAAACCGTTCGAAATTTTTCCCGATTTTCAAACCGGAGGCTATATTGATGTGAGCAAATACAATCTGGGTTTGAGGGGTGGAAAAATTCGCGTTCGGGCTAAAATAAATCAACTCGACAGCAAAACGCTTGTTATTACCGAAATTCCCTTTTCAAAAACAACCGGAACAATCATCGATACCATTATTAGTGCCAATGATAAAGGAAAGATAAAGATTAAACGCATCGACGATAATACCGCCAGTGAAGTAGAAGTTATATTGCACCTTGCACCGGGCGTTTCGCCCGATCAAACCATTGATGCGCTGTATGCTTTTACCGATTGTGAGGTGTCTATTTCGCCAAATTCGTGTGTTATTGATCAGGACAAACCGGCTTTTTTAGGAGTAAATGAGATATTAATTCGCTCTACAAACTTAAGTGTTGAATTACTCAAAAAAGAACTTCTCATCAAAAAAGGAGAGCTTCTAGAACAATTGCACACCTTATCTCTGGAGAAGATATTTATTGAAAATAAGATTTACCGCGATATTGAAAATTGCGAGTCGTTTGAAGAAGTAATTGTAGCCATTGATAAAGGACTAAAACCTTTTGTGAAGGATTTTATTCACGAAGTAAGCCGCGACGATATTATCAACCTAACTGAAATAAAAATAAAACGAATTTCGAAATACAATTCTTTCAAAGCCGACGAACAAATAAAAGGACTGCATGCGGAATTAAAACAAGTAGAGTTTCATCTAAATCACCTCATCGACTTTGCCATAGAGTATTTTAAAGATTTGAAAGTTCGATTTGGGAAAGGGAAAAACCGCAGAACTGAGATTAGAAATTTTGAGAACATCATTGCCTCTGAAGTAGCTGTTGCCAACGAAAAGCTGTACGTAAATCGCGCTGACGGTTTTGTGGGAACATCGCTCAAAAAAGACGAATATGTGGGCATGTGCTCCGATTTGGATGATATAATAGTTTTTAGAGAAGACGGGAATTTTTTAGTAACCAAAGTAAACGGAAAAGTATTTGTTGGCAAAAACATTTTGCATGTCGATGTTTTTAAAAAAGGCGACGACCGAACTGTGTACAATGTAGCTTACCGCGAGGGCTTGAAAGGGAGCAACTTTATCAAACGTTTTTCTGTTACGGCCATCACGCGCGACAAAGAATATGATTTTATCAGCCAATCCAAAGGCTCAAAAATTTTGTATTTTTCGGCCAATCCGAATGGCGAAGCGGAATTGCTTCGCATTTCGTTACGGCCAAACCCAAAACTTAAAAAAACCGCTTTCGATTACGATTTCAGCGAATTGACCATAAAAGGGCGTAGCGCCAAGGGAAATATCTTGAGCAAAAAAGCCATCGCGAAGATTGTAAAAAAAGAAGACGGCGTTTCCACCTTGGGAGCCATGCGAATCTGGTTCGACGAATCGGTAAAAAGACTAAACACCGATGAACGTGGTGTGTATCTGGGCGCATTTTCTGCCGATGATAAAATTCTGACTGTCATGGGCTCCGGCGAATACAAACTCTACAATTTTGATTTAACAAATCACTTTGAAGAAGATTTGCTGCTGATAGAAAAATTCGATTCTCGAAAAATTATTAGCGCACTTTACCTCGATTCAAGCAGCAAAATGCTCTTCCTAAAAAGGTTTGTCCCGGAGCCTGCTGACAAGAAAATTAACTTTATCGGAGATTCTCCAAAGGCCAAATTGATTGAATTTAGCCTCGATTACAAACCACTAATCGAAGTCATTACCAAATCCGAAAACGGCAAAGAAACACATAAAGCCGAAATTGATGTGGCTGATTTTATTGGTGTTAAAAGTTTCAAAGCAAAAGGAAAAAAAGTATCGACCGAAAAATTGATAAAGGCAAACTGGCTCGATTCAATCGCTGNNGACACACATCGAATTTGAAATTGAACTCGACGACCAGCATATCATCATTGAGGAAAATCTCGAAAAATCAGATTCAAAACAAAATAAAGAAACCGAAGCTAAGAAAAAGGAAAAAGGCAATGACGGACAAATTGTTCTTGATTTTTAGTTGAATAACAGCATCACATAAAAAATGACCGAACAAATAAAGATTGAAATTACGCCCGATGTATTCTGGATAGGCGTTTTAGACAAAGAAATTGTAACTTTTGATGTTGTAATGGAAACGGAGCATGGCACCACTTACAATTCTTATTTTATCAATGCTCAAAAAAAGACAATTATCGACACGAGCAAAGAACGTTTTTGGGAGACTTATTTGGAAAAAATCAAAAGCGTTGTCGATCCGGCCGAAATAGAATACATCATCGTAAATCATACCGAACCTGATCATTCGGGAAATTTACGCAACTTGCTTAATATTGCCCCAAAAGCGACCGTAATTGGAAGCGGAAATGCCATTCGTTATTTAAAAGATTTGATAGGCGCTGATTTTCCTCACCAAATAGTAAAAGACGGACAAACATTGGATTTGGGCAACAAAACGCTGCGATTTATTGGCGCTCCAAACTTGCATTGGCCAGATACCATGTACACCTATCTTGAACAAGACTGTCTCTTGTTTAGCTGCGATTCGTTTGGTGCGCATTTTGCACGTGAAGCCATGTGGGACGACGAAGTAGAGAATTTCGACGAGTCGTTTAAATACTATTTCGATGTGATTCTGAAACCATTCAGCAAATTTATGCTGAAAGCTATAGAGAAAATAAAGCCGCTTCGCATAAAAGCCATCTTGCCCGGTCATGGCCCCATGCTGCGAAAATATTGGCAAAAATACGTCCAACTTTCAGAAGAATATTCAAAAGAATTTCTGAGTCTTCCGGCTCGGAAATATGTATTTATCCCTTACGTATCGGCTTATCACAAAACAGAACTTATTGCTGAAGCTATTGCTCAGGGCATTTGTGAATCGGGACAAGTGGACGCTGTTTTGCTCGACGTGGAAAAAACAAGTCTTGGCGAATTGGATATGCAAATGGAAAAAGCGAGCGGAATCATTGTAGGCTCGCCCACCATCAATCAAAATATTCTTCTTCCCATTTACAAACTCTTTGCAATCATCAATCCGTTGCGCGACAAAGGAAAATTGGCCGGTGCTTTTGGCTCGTATGGATGGAGCGGCGAAGGCAGCAAATTGATTGAAGGTAATTTACGTAATCTGAAACTCGATTTTCATGCGGTAGGACTGTTTTATAAATTTACACCCAACGAAATGGAATTGGAACAATGCAGAAGTTACGGGCGGGATTTTGCAATTAAAATTATAGAAACCCAAAGTGGGTTATCGAACAATTAATACGCCATCGTTTTTAATAAATATTTTATTTATACTGCTAAAAGAAAATGTTTTCGATTCAGAATATTCGTGTTTTATTTTCAGGCAACCTTCTCTTTGATCAGGTTTCTTTCTTAATCAATCCGAACGATAAAATTGGTTTGGTTGGAGCCAACGGAGCCGGAAAATCCACGCTACTCAAACTATTGGCCGGAGATATGGAGTTGGATTCGGGGGAAATTGTGATTCCACAAGACAAAACTGTCGGCTATCTTCCTCAAGAACTTAGAAACGAAAGCACACTGAGCATTTTCGACGAAACACAAAAAGCGTTTATTCAACTCAACGATTTAGAGAAAAAAATTGAGCAGCTAAACCATCAGCTAAATACTCGAAGCGATTATGAAAGCGACGAATATCTGAACTTAGCACACAAGCTAAGCGAGGCCATGGAACGATTTCAGATTTTAGGAGGAGGCAATCGGGAAGCCGAAATAGAGAAGGTTTTGCTTGGACTGGGATTTACCACCGAAGAATTTTCGCGTCCACTTTCCACTTTTAGCGGTGGTTGGCGAATGCGAATAGAAATAGCGAAGATCCTGCTTCAAAAGCCCGATCTCCTACTCCTTGATGAACCTGTGAATCACTTAGACATCGAATCCATCGAATGGCTCGAAAATTTCCTAAAAAATTACAGCGGGGCGGTTGTTTTGGTCGCTCACGATCGCGTTTTTCTTGATTCCGTAACCACCCGAACAATCGAAATAAGCAAAAAACGCATTTACGATTACAAAATGCCTTACAGCGATTATGTTCAAGAACGTCAATTGCGAATGGTTGGCGAACAGGCCGCTTATACCAATCAACAAAAGCAGATTCAAGAAATTGAACAATTTGTAGAACGATTCAGATATCAGGCCACCAAAGCCAAGCAGGTTCAGTCGCGCGTAAAAATGCTCAATAAAATCGACCGGATCGAAGTGGATACAATCGAAAAGTCGGCCATCCGGTTTCGGTTTCAGGATGCGCCTTCCTCAGGAAAGATTGTGGTTGAAACCCAGAAACTCAACAAACAATTCGGCGATAATCTTGTTCTGAATCAACTCGATTTTGTGTTGCTAAAAGGCGAGAAATTAGCCTTTGTAGGAAAAAACGGAATGGGCAAAACGACTTTGGCTCGTATCATTGTGGGCGAAAATGATTTCGAAGGCGAATTGAAAATTGGCTACAACGTAAAAATTGGTTATTACGCTCAAAATCAAGCTGAATATTTAGACTTGAACAAAACGGTTTTTGAAACCATCGACGATGTAGCCACAGGCGATTTACGCAAAAAAGTACGTGATATTTTAGGTGCCTTTTTGTTTAGTGGCGAAACCATCGACAAAAAAGTGAGCGTTTTGAGTGGTGGCGAAAAATCGCGCTTAGCCTTAGCCAAACTTCTTTTAGAACCATACAATTTATTGGTGTTGGACGAGCCCACAAATCACCTCGATATTCAATCGAAAGACATTTTAAAAAACGCGCTTATTCAATACAACGGCAGTTTAATCATTGTTTCGCACGATCGGGATTTCTTACAAGGCTTAACGGATAAGGTNNATTAATTCGCTCGCTTCATCAAAGTATCGGCAAGCTTTATCAAAACCGCTTTCTTTTCGTGGCTCAGCTCAATTTTTTCCAAGGTTTTCATTGCTTTCGAATAATAGCAATCCATCAATTTTTTGGTTTCCATTTCAATATTCAATTGCTGAAATATTTCTAAAACCCGCATCACTTTTGTTTCATCATTTTCATAATGAACAGAATACAATTTCTGAAGTTCGTATTTTTGCTTCTCGGATGCCAACTCCAATGCTTTCAAATACAAGAACGTTTTCTTATTTGCTTGTATATCGCCGCCGTTTTTTTTACCAAAAACATCTTCAATGCCAAAAGCATCCAGCAAATCGTCTTGAAGCTGAAAAGCCATCCCAACGCTTTCGCCAAACTCGTAAATCAATCTTGTGTTGGAAGCAGTAGTTCTGGCAATGATTGCTCCCACTTGCATACTTCCGCCAAGCAATACGGCCGTTTTGAGATGAATCATTTTCAGGTATTCATCAAGCGAAACAGTGGGTTTCGTTTCAAAATTCATATCGTATTGCTGTCCTTCACATACTTCTTTTCCCAATTTATTGAAAACTGTAAAAATATCGAAGAGTAAATCTTTTGGCGAATGCAAAATACAATCGTAGGCCATCACCATCATCGTATCGCCCGAAAGAATAGCACGGTTTGCATCCCATTTTTTATAAACCGTTGGGAAACCACGCCTGATAGGCGCTTTGTCCATAATATCATCATGCAGAAGCGTAAAATTATGAAAGGTTTCGAGTCCCAATGCCGGAGAAATAGCTTGTTGAATATCTCCGTCAAAAATATCGCACGTAAGCAAGGTGAGCAAAGGCCGTAAACGTTTTCCGCCCATCGAAAGTGTGTAATGGATGGGCTCATACAATTCGTAAGGCTCGCGCGGAACAATTTCTTTCTCAACAGCCGATTGGATAAGATTTTGGTATTCTTCTATAGATAACATAGCAGCAATTTGATTGGGCCGGACAAAGGTAATCAAAGCATTTGTAAATCAAAAAACAACAGAGATATTGAGTGTAGAAGATTTTTACTTTAACAGATTCAACAAATATTCGCCATATCCGCTTTTACGAAGAGGCTCTGCAAGTTTGCGCAATTGAGCGGCATCAATAAATCCCATTCGATACGCTATTTCTTCAATATTGCTTATCATCATTCCTTGTCTATTTTCGATGACTTCAACAAATTGAGATGCTTCATTAAGCGAAGCAAATGTTCCGGTATCGAGCCAGGCGGTTCCTCTTCCTAAAACAGAAACGAATAGGTTTCCTTGTTCGAGGTATTTTTTATTTACGTCCGTAATCTCGTATTCACCTCTTGCACTTGGCTGTATATTTTTTGCAATTTCAACCACCGAATTATCATAAAAATACAAACCCGGCACTGCATAGTTCGATTTTGGATTTATTGGTTTTTCTTCGAGCGAAACAGCTTTCATATTTTCGTCAAATTCCACTACTCCATATCGTTGAGGATCCGTAACTTGATACGCAAAAACAACGCCTCCTTCGGGATCGTTTACGCTTTGCAAAAGAGTGGTTAACCCGCGCATATAAAAAATATTGTCGCCCAAAATCAAGGCCACTTTATCTTTTCCAATAAATTCTTCGCCCAATACAAAGGCTTGCGCCAATCCGTTGGGAACAATTTGCTCCACATAACTAAATTTAAGTCCTAGATTTTCGCCGCTTCCAAACAAGGTTTTAAAATGCGGCAAATCTTGAGGCGTTGAAATAATTAAAATTTCGCGAATGCCCGCCATCATCAAAACCGACAATGGATAATAAATCATGGGCTTATTGTAAATAGGCATTAGCTGTTTGCTAATTGCAATTGTTAACGGATGTAGGCGAGTTCCCGCACCGCCGGCTAAGATAATTCCTTTCATGTGTTTATAATTTTATATTTCGGCCACATGGAACATCCACGATAATCATCCTCCTGTGTGTCAAAATTGTTTCGTCGTGAATGTTTCATTTGTTCCGATTTTAAGAGTTCTTTCTAATTGTCTAAATTAGAAAAAATCGAGCAGGCTGCAAAAAAAAAGAAAATATATTTTGTAATTATTCCTCTTCCTCCTCCAAAAGAGAAGCTTTGAACGCACGAGTAGTCATAAACTTATCAAGAGTCATCAGTATAGATGGCAAAAGGAAAAGATTCGAAATGAGTGCTACAAACAAGGTGAATGAGATCAAATAGCCAATTGCTTCGGTACCTCCAAATTTCGAAAGTGTAAAGATGTAAAAACCAAAAAACAAAACAATGGAAGAATAAATCATACTATATCCTGTTTCTTTCAATGCTTGCAAAACAGAAATACTGATTTGCCAATTGTTGTGTTTAAGATGAAGCCGATAGCGCGATAAAAAATGGATGGCATTGTCAACAGAAATTCCCAACGCAATGCTAAAAATCAAAATTGTAGAAGGTTTTATGGTAATCCCAAAATAGCCCATCATAGCAGCCGTTAAAAGTTGTGGCAAGAGATTGGGAATCAAAACCAACACGATCATTCGAGCCGATGTAAACAATAACGCCATCAGTAAGGAAATAACTACTGCGGCAAGTATCAAACTCTGCAATAAATTTTTGACCAGATATTTTGTGCCTTCCAAAAACACCACACTGGAACCGGTAATTTCGACATTGAATTTTTCGGGCGGAAAAATGGAATCGATTCTTGGTCTTAATTCATTTTTAAGCAATTCTATTTCGTTGGTTCCCAAATTGGCCATTTGAACGGTTACCCGAGTCATTTGCAACTCATTGTCAACAAAACTATTCAATGTGTTTTGATTGCCGGAATCTATTTTTGGCATATAGGCCAAAATAAAATTCTTTTCCTGATTGTTGGGAAGCGCATATTTTTTTTCGTCCCCGTTGTAGAAAGCTTGTTTCGAAAATTTAACTACCTCAGTAATAGAAAGCGGACGTGAGAGTTCCGGATATTCCAATAAAACATTCTGCAAATCTTCTATTTTCTGTATCGTACTCAATTGTAAAATACCTCGTGGTTTTTTGGTGTCGATTGTAATTTCAAAAGGCATTACTCCATTGAAATTTTTCTCAAAGAAGAGCAAATCTTGATAGAGCACATCGTCTTTTGGGATATCGTCCACAATATTTCCGGAGGTTTTGAGCATACTAACGCCAATAATTCCGGCAATAAACAAGGAAATGCTGAAAACNNGTAGTGGCGTTGGTTAAAAAATTGGCACTTCCTATCCGACTAACCATTCGTGTTAGCGCCTTCACTTTGTTTTGATGAATATTGTATTCGGAAATGTATTTATTTAGCAAAAAGATGCTGTTTTCGATTCCAATAATGATCAACAATGGCGGAATAATTCCGGTGAGAATGGTGATTTGATATCCCAACAAGGAGGTCAAACCGAGCGTCCATACAACGCTGATTGTAACAGTAAGAATCGGATACAATACCATCTTTGCCGAACGGAAGAAAATGAGCAAAATGAAAGCAGCAACAAAGAGAGCATAAAAAATAAATGAATACAACTCGCTTTTTATCAAATCGCTGGTAATGGTTCTGATATAAGGCAATCCGGATAAGTGCATTTCAAGATTTTGATCTTCAGCATATTTATCAATTTCTGATTTGATGGCATAGATCAATGGCACTCGCTCTCTGGTGTCAAGAATTTCTTTATCAAGCGTTATCATCAGCAAGTAAACTTGCGATTCTGCATTGTATAACAATCCGTCGTAAAAAGGCAGCGAGTGGATAAGCAATTTTAAGGAATCAAGTTCTTGTTGTGTTTCCGGACGTTTGGTGATGATGGGTCTGAAATTGAACTTTTTCTCTTCGGTATTTTTTTCTAATGTGTAAATCTGAGCAACCGAAACAACGCCTTCCACCCCTTTAATTTCTTTCAATTTATGAGAAAGGTCGTAAAAGGCATTGAATTTTTCGAGTGTGAAAATATCGGGATTTATCGCTCCTGCAAACATCACAGCTCCATCTTGCCCAAATTCGGTCTTAAATTTTTGGTACGCTTTTAAAGAAGGATGATTGTCGGGGAGCATCTGTGGCATCTCGTACGAAAGCTTCAAGGAGCGCATTTGAAACCCGAAAAACAAAGTAATCAACCCGATAATTACAAGATTTGTAATTCGGTGCCTTAATATCCACCTAACAATGTATTTCCACATTTTTTCCTGTTCAAATTAAAAACTACGCGCAACTAATCTGGGAGCTGCAAAACTAATTATTTTTAATGGAATAAAAAATTGAATTTCTGCATTTTAAGCATCTGGAATCAGCGGGCTGTCCAGTTCAATATCTTATGAAAATCAAAATCTTCCGGCTTTTTCACATAACTATTAACGCTTTCATAATCCTCTTCCACCACATATTGCTGATTGTCTTCGTACACCATTTTGAACCGCTCCGACTCTATATTTACCAATCGTGGGGGGATTTTTCCGTCTTTGTCTTCTACATCTTTTAAAAAAAGCGGCTGAATATCGCCTCTTTGGTTTGAAGTTACCATAGCTCCGCTTATTCCTTGATCGAAAAGTTTTTTGACGCCCATTCCTAACAAGGCACAGTAAACCAAATCAAAAGCAACGGGTGGAACGCAACGAATTTCATATCCAATTTCTACTGGCCTACTTTTAACAGAAAGACCTATTTCCTTGAGTTTTTGCTGAACCAAAACATTGAATATATGCGCTTTGCTAAGATTTCCCAATTCCGGATGTCCGTGTTCGTCGTAAGTAAATACGATTCCGGAACCTTCTATTTCATCGTCGCCCATGTGATGAAAAACGCCTTCACTTACGATCACAACGCCATAATTGATTCCTAAAATTTTTCTTTTTAATATGGACGAAATGATGAGGCGGATAATTTTATCGAGTGAAACGCGCGTTTTGTTAAACATTTCGGGAATGATAATCAAAGGATAATGACAAGCTGCTCCAATACCAAAAGCCAAATGACCCGCTTCTCGTCCCATCGCACTCACTATAAACCAGTTTCCGCTCGTACGAGCATCTTCGTAAATTGTGGTGGCAATCCTTACACCTTCACTTTTGGCCGAATGGTAGCCAAAAGTTGGGCTTCCTTCGGGCAAAGGCAAATCGTTGTCGATGGTTTTTGGAACATGTATATTCTGTATATGGATGTTGTTTTCTGCAAGAAATTTCGAAATACGATTGGCTGTGCTGGCCGTATCGTCTCCACCAATTGTAACAAAAAGCTTTACATTGTTTTCAACGAAAATTCTTGTATTAAATTCCGAGTCTTTCGGTTTATGTCTGCTCATTTGAATTGCAGAACCGCCTTCTTTATGAATCCGGTCGGCCAATTTAAAATCAATTTCCACGATGTTGGGGTTTTCGGCAAACAAGGCTTTGTAGCCGCCATTCAAACCTATAACTCGAAAGCCGTCTTTAATAAATACTTTAGCAACGGTAGCAATCACTGTGTTGATACCAGGTGCCGGACCACCACCGGCAAGAATTATGATTGATTTTTGCATTTTACACGCTATTAAATTTTTGGTTCGACAAATGTAGAAATTTCTAAACCTTTTTGACTTAAAAAAATGCACATCATCGGATTTTGATTCCCAAGTTTTTGCTTTCATTTCCAAGGACATTGCCGCTTTTCTTTTTCACTTGCAAAAACCAAATTCCTCGAATAATTCTCAAAAATAACAAGAAATGGGCATTAAATTACCGAATTAATAATAGACCAAGCCTGCTTTTCAAATGCCTCAAAGTCAAATCCCTATTTCATGGATAAATAAAAGACTCCAAAAACACGACGATTACAAAATTAGAATACCCGATAACAAAGTGTGTATTGCTTAAAAAAAGTTTCGTCGTATATTTGTAGAAAAAAGTAACCGCTTTCAAATTAAATGAAAAACAAAATTACACATATAATACTGAAAAAACATCTGCTGCTAATGCTAACTACATTTATGTTGGTAGCGACTTCTTGTCATAAAGAACTTGTTCAAAAAGACCCGCTTCCAAAAACAATGAGCGATTTGGACGTGAGTGCCACTTTTGACTGGAATACGAGCAAAGATTATTCAGTTTCTATTTCCAGCACAACAAGCCTACTGATTAAAATCAGCTCTGCTGATGGAGCTGTTTATCAAAAAGGAATGATTCTGCCAAATGAAACATTTAAAGCAACCGTCAAAATCCCTTCCTACATTAAATCGGTGCAGCTTATAACTGCCGATAAGAATATAGAATATGAACTAACAGGCTCAACGATTAATTATACATTCAAGTAAATAAAATCCGAATAGGAGAATTATCAGTAGTTTTGCCATTAAATCCATCAGTTCTTTTCAGAAATTAACGAGAAAACAGCAAATGAAAATAAAATCAAATAAGGCAATTTACCGCTTATATCAAAAACCTTTGTTGATATTGAGCTTGTTAGTGCTTTCAATTACTTCTTTTGGCGCAAAAGTTTCAACGCCTACCTTCACTCCAAATGGCGGGACTTTTACCACCGTGGTAAGTGTTACCATTACCACAACTACTGTTGGAGCAACCATTCGTTATACCACCGACAATTCTACACCAAGCACAACCAATGGAATTATTTATACCGGCCCAATAAGCCTTGCAAACTCTTGTACACTAAGAGCCATTGCTTACAAAACCGGTATGACAAACAGCAATGTTCTTTCGCGCGATTTTCTTATTACAAAAGTCATTGCGCCAACAATGAGTCCGGCTGCAGGAGCCTATTCTAGCCCACAGTCAGTAGCGATTTCTACACTAACAACCGGCGCTTCAATTCGATATACATTAGATGGAAGCACGCCTAGTTCTACCATCGGAACATTATATACAGCACCCGTTGCCATCGGGTCCAATCTTACTTTGAAAGCAATTGCTTACAAAACCGGCTTGACCAATAGCAACGTTTCTTCGAGCGTTTATACAATTAGTTGCACAGCACCAACATTCAACCCGGTAGCTGGAACCTACAACGGTTCGCAATCGGTAAGCATCCTAAGTTCAACGATTGGTGCAGGTATTCGATATACAACAGATGGCAGCAACCCAAGCTCCACCGTTGGAACATTGTATTCTTCGCCTGTTGTGATAGGCGCAAATACCACACTCAAAGCAATTGCATACAAAATCAACATGAATCCGAGTCCGATTTCATCGGCAGCCTATTCTATTAAATGCTCTTCGCCCGTATTTTCACCAATAGCCGGAACTTATAGTACTGTTCAAAATGTTTCAATCACATCGGCCACCGCCGGAACAACAATACGATTTACAACCGATGGAAGTACGCCGAGTCAAAGTAACGGCACTGTTTACAGTTCGTCCGTCGTTATTTCTACCACCACCAACTTACAAGCAATTGCTTATAAAACGGGAAATCTCGATAGTGATATCTCGATCGGGGCTTATACCATATTAAGTCCAACAGAAGCACCTGTGTTTTCGCCATCTCCAGGAACTTATGCTGCTGCGCCAAATGTGTCGATCACCTCGGCTACTGTTGGTGCTACCATCCGATACACAACAGATGGGACTGAACCCAGCCAAAGCAATGGTATTGTCTATAGTGCTCCAATTCTCATTTCATCAACAACCACTTTAAAAGCAATCGCTTATAAAACGGGAAATAGCGACAGCAATGTGAGCAGCGGATTGTACACAATTTTGTATGTTACAGAAGCACCCGTATTTTCACCAACTGCCGGAACTTATGATTCACCGCAAAATATAGCAATCACATCGGCAACCGCTGATGCAACGATTCGTTATTCCACCGACGGAAGCACCCCAAGCTCGACCAGCGGCTTGATTTACAGCGCCCCTATTCCGATGAATACCTCAGGAACTTTGAAAGCAATTGCTTATAAAAGCGGCATTCTAGACAGTCCGGTAAGCGTGGGCAACTATCTTATTCAAAATCCGGATACCGATGGAGACGGTGTTCAAGATTCGGACGACGACTATCCAACCGACGCTTCCAAAGCATTCAACAACAATTATCCAGCCAGTGGATTTGCAAGCCTCGCTTTCGAAGATTTATGGCCTTCAACGGGAGATTACGATTTCAACGATTTGGTTTTGAATTACAATTTTCAACTCGTAACGAATGCTCAAAACAATGTGGTAGAAATGAATGCCGAGTTTTTGGTTGTAGCCGTTGGCGCATCGATAAAAAACGGTTTTGGCTTTCAGATTGATGCATTAACTCCGAATCAAATAAGTTCCGTAAGCGGACAATCCATTTCCGGAACCTATATCAACCGCAACCCAAATGGCACAGAAGCCAATCAATCAAAAGCTGTAATCATTGTGATAGACGATGTAAATACTGTTTTACACCGCGCTGGAGGCTCCATGTTCAATACTGTTGACAATGGATATACAGGAACGGCCAATGCTGTAAAAATAAACATTGTGCTTACTGTTCCATTACCAATAAACACTTTGGGAACGGCTCCTTTCAATCCGTTTTTGATAAAAGCTCTGGACCGCAGTTTGGAAATCCATTTGCCCAATCAAGTGCCGACAAATTTGGCAAACACAGCAATTTTCGGAACTTTTAACGATGCTTCTAGTCCTTCCACTGGTCAATATTACAAAACGATAAAAAACCTTCCTTGGGTTATTAATATCCCCGAACCGTTTAATTACACATTCGAAGGAGTTCAGATACTTGAAGGACATTTACGATTTGGAGAATGGGCAGAATCGGCCGGCGTATTGTATCCCGATTGGTATCAAAACAATACCGGAAACAGAGATCTATCAAAAATATATAAATAGTTCTCAACGAAATTCGAGCCGATGTTTTTTGCATCGGCTTTTTTATTTTTTTGTGGAGAGGCTAATCACCGTCTTTTTTCATAATTATTTTATATATAGGTTTTTATTGCGAAATAAAGACTACTTTTGCAGACTTTTTTGAATGGGATTACATGTTTGATACTCATTCTTTTACCGATTTAAAATTTTATAAATGACATTTGAACAATTTGGTTTTAAACCAAGCATCCTAAAAGCTCTAGCAAATATTAGCTTTGTGGAACCCACTCCTATTCAGGAAAAAACAATCCCTTTTTTACTTAATCAGAAAAAAGACTTAGTTGCCAACGCTCAAACAGGCACAGGCAAAACCGCTGCTTTTGGATTGCCAATCTTAGAGCAAATCGACACAAATATTCCTGATATTCAGGCTCTTATTTTGTCACCAACACGCGAATTGGCCCTTCAGATAACAAAGGACTTGGAAAGTTACTCTTCTTTTATGTCCAATTTAAAAGTAATTCCGGTTTACGGTGGCGCAAGCATCGAAGTGCAAATTGCTGCACTCAAGCGCGGAGCACAAATTGTAGTGGGCACACCCGGCCGAATGCTCGATTTGATAAAGCGCCGCCGACTAGTTGTAGATCGTATTCAATGGTTGGTTTTAGACGAAGCCGACGAAATGTTGAGCATGGGTTTTAAAGACGAACTGGATGCTATTTTGGCAAACACTCCGGAGCAAAAGCAAACTTTATTGTTTTCTGCAACTATGCCACAAGGCATTGTTCAGATTGCCAAGACCTATATGCACGATTTTCAGGAAATCTCCGTTGGAGCCAAAAACCGTGGTGCAGACAATGTAGAACACATTTATTATCAAGTGGCAGCAAAAGACAAATATTCTGCACTCAAACGATTGGCTGATATTCATCCGGAAATTTTCGGTATCGTATTTTGCAGAACACGTCAGGAAACCAAAGAAGTAGCCGACAAGCTGATGGCCGACGGTTACAATGCCGATGCGTTGCATGGCGATTTGTCGCAAGATCAGCGCGACAAGGTGATGAATCGTTTTCGCACCAAAAGTTTGCAAATATTAGTAGCAACGGATGTTGCTGCTCGCGGATTGGATGTAGACAAACTTACTCATGTGATCAACTACAATCTGCCCGATGACAATGAAATATACATTCACCGAAGTGGAAGAACCGGCCGCGCAGGAGAAAAAGGCGTTTCGATTTCGCTCATTCACTCCCGTGAAAGAGGAAAATTACGCGATATGGAATACAAGATCGGCAAAGAATTTGAACGCCGTCAGGTTCCGGGTGGAGCAGAAATTTGCAATATACGCCTATTCAACCTAATCGAAAAAGTAGAACAAATTCAGGTAAAAAAAGAACAGATTGGTCAATTTTTGCCCGCCATTTACAAGCAATTGGAAGCTTTGAGTCGTGAAGAATTAATCCAACATTTTGTTTCGTACGAATTCAACACCTTTTTGAATTACTACAAAAATGCACCCGATTTGAATATTTCTCATCACGAAAAAGAAGAGATTGGAAGATCACGCAGAGGCAGACGCGACCGCGACGATAGAGGCGAAAGAGGCGGAGAAAGAAGCGAGCGCGGAAACAGAAATGAGAGAAGCGANNCTAAAAGTAGAATTGACCAAGAGCAAGCCAGATGCGGCTCCTCGTGCTGAAAGTTTTAAAAGCAAAGAGGTGAAAAAACGCAAGAGCTTTCGTCAGGATAAATATTAAACTCCCGACACGAATGGTTTTTAATTAATTTTGCAGCTCTTGTATTATTAAAAACGATCATGAGTGAGCTAATTGAAGAAACTGTTGCTTTGTTGAGCAAGGATTTTGGCCAAGAAGAAGAAACTGAACTCAAATTCAGCAAGAACATTAGCCAAAACGATTTGAAAATTTACCTACAAAATACGATTGCGTGGTATTTGGAATACAATTTTCAAGGATTGGTAAACATTTTTTACCGGCTCGATATTCACGAACAAAAATTCAATACGATTCTGAATCAAATGGTAGGAGATGAATTGACCTCATCTCTTGCCAATTTGGTTTTAGAACGCGAAATGCAAAAAGCAAAAACCAGATTGGCTTACCGCGAATATCTGAAAAACCAACCAAATGATGAGGCTTAAAAGCCGTGGAATTTTTGAATATTTAAGATTCTATTTTTCATAAAATTCAATCTCCTATTTCGACCCAAGTAGGACAATGATCGGAATGAAGAGCTTCGGGCAAAATACCTGAATTTCGTATCTTATCTTCCAAATTTTTACTCATCATATTGTAATCAATTCGCCATCCTTTGTTGTTGTTTCGTGCATTTGCCCGATACGACCACCACGTATAATGGTGTGCGTCTTTGTTTAGATGCCTGAAAGAATCAACAAATCCCAATGATAAAAACTGACTCAACCACGCCCTTTCTTCGGGCAAAAAACCAGAACTGGTCGCGTTTCGGACTGGATCATGAATATCGATGGCTTCGTGACAGATATTATAATCGCCCGATAGAATAAGATTGGGACGCAATTTGTGAAGCTGCTGAATATAATTTACGTAATCATCAAGCCATTGCATTTTAAACACTTGCCGGTCTTCTCCACTCGATCCGGAGGGATGATAAACACTGGCTATTGAGAGATCGCCAAAATCGGCACGCAAAAAGCGTCCTTCGTTATCGTATTTTTCAATTCCAATACCATATTCCACATGATCAGGTTCTGTTTTGCTAAGAATAGCCACTCCGCTATATCCCTTTTTTTGTGCAGAAAATGAATAGGTAAAATAGCCAGCTTCGGTAAATTCGAAAATCGGAATTTGATCGGCTTGCGCTTTCGTTTCTTGCAAACAGACCACATCGGGGTTTTCTTGCTTAAGCCAGTCCATAAAACCCTTTTTCATTGCGGCTCTGATGCCATTCACATTGTAAGTGATAATTTTCATTTGCAGTCGATTTATTTAAATTGAAAAAAGAGTTGTTTTTTATTCAAAGGTGAGAAAAAAAGAAAGAATCTAAACGCATTTTTTCGTGCCATAATACGCGGATTAACACAAATATTTTGCAACAATCGGCATCCGCCGTCCTTGCCCAAATGCTTTTGTGGAAACACGCAATATCGGTGGCGCTTGGTGCCGTTTGTATTCGCTTGTATTGACTAGTTTCAAAACGCGGTTTACCACTGTTTCTTCATATCCCATGGCTACAATTTCGTGTGGCCCTTTTCGCTTTTCGATGTATTGATAGAGTATGGCATCCAGAATTTCGTAATCAGGCAAAGAATCGGAGTCTTTCTGGTTGGGGCGCAACTCGGCTGAGGGCGCTTTCTGAATGGTATTCCATGGAATGATTTCCTGTTGGCGATTGATGTATCTTGCCAATTCAAAAACATCTACTTTATACACATCGCCCAAAACAGAAAGCCCGCCATTCATATCGCCATAAAGCGTTCCGTATCCAACAGCCGCTTCGCTTTTATTTGAAGTGTTCAGCAAGATATATCCGAATTTATTCGAAAGCGCCATCAATAAAACACCTCTTATTCTTGCTTGAATATTTTCTTCAGCAATGCCAAAAGACAAACCTTTGAACTGAGGTTCTAGTTGTTTTTCTATACGCTCAAAAATGGATTTGATGGGAATAATTTCGTAGGGTGAGCCTAACTTTTTTGCCAAATATTCTGCATCTGTAATAGAATGATCAGAAGAATAATGCGATGGCAAAAGCACCGCATGAACATTTTCTGCGCCTAAGGCTTTCGCCGCAATCACCATTGTTACAGCCGAATCGATTCCGCCCGATAAACCCAGAACTGCTCTTTCAAATCCCAGTTTCTGAAAATAATTTTTAACGCCCAAAACCAATGCGTCGTGAATAAGAGCGATTTTATCTGTTCTTTTTTTCTCTTCCAAGGCTTTGGGCAAATCAGCCAAATCGAATATCTGCAAATCTTCTTCAAAATAGTTCAGTTCACCAATCAATTCTCCCTTTTCATTGTAGGCCAACGAGCCACCATCAAAGATCAATTCTGTTTGTGCGCCTACATGATTGGCATAGAAAAGAGGCAAATGGTATCTATCCACGTTTGCTTTCATGATGGTTTTGCGGCGAATGGACTGTTCGTAATGAAAGGGCGAAGCCGCAATATTAATGATCACATCCGGGTTTTCTTTTATCAATTCATCCATTGGTTTTATAGGATAAAGATCCTCTACACCCAGATTCCAGATATCTTCGCAAACACTTATCGCCAAACGTTTCCCTTTAAAATCGACACAATGAAAATCTCTATTCGGTTCGAAGTATCTATATTCATCAAAGATGTCGTAGGTGGGGAGCAGGCTTTTGTGAATCAAATCAGCAATTTTTCCTTCATATAAAAAAGCGGCCGAATTGTACAATCGCTTCCCCGGTTTTGTAGCATTTCGTGTGGGCAATCCCACAACTGCGGCAATATCTACACAAGCCTGAGCTATCTGTTCAGTTGCGTTCCAACAACGATCAATAAAATCGTCGAACTCCAGAAAATCGCGTGGCGGATAACCGGAAATTGCCAGTTCGGCAAAAATCACCAGATCGGCTCTTTGTTTTTTTGCATTGGCAATAGCCGAAATCATTTTCTCCTTATTGCTTTCAAAATTACCGATATGATAATTTAGCTGCGCGATCGCTATTTTCATTTTAACACATTTAATAGGCAAAGATAGAAATTTTAGAGGTTTGTGAGGACTTATCCTCTTTGGTAGTTCTCAAAATTTTCGCTGGTTAGCCGTCGTTTCCTCATCCAAAGTTTTTAGCACAAAACTTTTAATTTTCGTATTTTTGCAAAATGGAAAGTCAACGCCAACAAAAAATAAATCGCCTTTTGCAAAAAGATCTAGGAGACATTTTGCAAAAAGACATGAGCAATCTAGGATTGGGAGCCATGCTTACAGTTACCAAAGTTTCGGTAAGTTCAGATCTATCGATTGCAAAAATATATGTCAGTATTCTTGCTGCTCAAGTAAATGCCGAAGTAGTGAATAATCTTAACAAACATTCGGGCGAGATTCGCTATCTCTTGGGGCAACGTATTCGCAATCAATTACGCATAATTCCAAGCCTTCGTTTTTACGAAGACGACTCTCTGGATTATCTGGAAAATATTGAACGCATTCTGAAAAGCGAATAAGTATGCAATACGACCCTATCAAACGCAGTTTAGGCAAGTTTTTTAACACCTCTCCTTTTCTTCGAAAATTTTTTTACCGACTTCTGGACTTATTATTGCTCCGCACTTGGCATATTAAAAAGAATTTTCGTTTGTGGGCAAAAAGCCAAAACTCGGCAGCAATTCTGGATGCAGGAATGGGATTTGGGCAATACGCTTATTTTATGGCGCGAAGCAATAAAAACTTTCGAGTAAAAGGCGTGGATGTAAAAGAAGAACAAGTAAGTGACTGCCAAACTTTTTTCGAAAAAATAAATCAAAAAAACGCCAGTTTTGAATTTGCCGATTTAACAACTTTTTGCGAGTCCAATTCATACGACTTCATATTATCTGTTGATGTAATGGAGCATATTGAAGAAGATGTCCTCGTTTTTAAAAATTTTCATTCGAGCCTAAAACTAGGTGGAATGCTGCTTATCTCAACACCGTCGGACCAAGGCGGATCCGATGTTCACCAGCATGAACAAGAGGGAAACAGCTCTTTTATCGACGAACACGTTCGCGACGGCTATAGCATTGAGGAAATAAAAGAAAAATTGCGGCTGGCAGGATTTTCAAAATCCGAAACCAATTATTCATACGGTTGGCCAGGGAATATTTCATGGAAAATATCAATGAAATATCCTATCTTATTGCTCAATCTATCAAAATTGTTTTTCGTTTTTCTCCCAATCTATTATCTGATTGTTTTCCCATTTGCTCTGATTTTGAATTGGGCCGACCTGAATTTTAAATACAAAACAGGAACCGGACTGATTGTTAAAGCATGGAAATAATTATTTTTGAATGTTGAGTTGAAGAACTAAATAAGTTTAAATACTTTCCCGGGCAAACAGCGTATCAATCCTTCAAATTCCAAATTTAAAAGGATTACAGAAACTTTGCTCATTGGCATTTGCGCTTTGAGGGCAATCAAATCAATGGTCGAATCTTTTTCCTGAGCAAGAATATTCATCAAAATTTCCTCTTCAGGTTTTAGCTCTATAAAAAGTTTTTTTTGCGCGCTGTTCTCTTTGCCAGCAATATCCCAGCCCATCATATACTTGATATCTTCGGCCGATTCCACCAACGCGGCTCTATTGGTTCGGATCAGGAAATTCGTGCCATTTGAATAAACATCATTTGGTCGTCCGGGAACAGCAAAAACATCCCTATTGTAGCTGTTGGCAATATCGGCAGTAATCAACGAGCCTCCTTTTTTGGCCGATTCAATCACCAAAGTTGCATCTGCCAAACCGGCAATAATTCTGTTTCGTTTTGGGAAATTGGGAGCATCCGGATTTGTTCTACTTGGAAAATCGGTGAGCAATCCACCTTGTTCTATCATTCGCTTTGCCAATCCTCGATTCGCACCCGGATAAATCCGATCCAATCCATGCGCCAAAACAGCAATCGTATTCAATCCATTGTCCAAACTAGATTTATGTGCTTGTGTATCAACTCCATAAGCCAACCCACTCACTATCAATACATTTTCGTTTTTAAAACCAGCTAAAATTTGTTCGCAAATCAGCTTTCCATGTTCGCTTACTTTTCGGGTACCAACAACTGACAAAACTTTGGCCTCATTCAATTCTGCGTTTCCTTTGAAATAGATCAATACAGGACTGTCGTGAACTTGTTTCAGCCGCAAAGGATACTCGTTTTCGGTATAGAACAAAGCCTTGATATTGTGTTTTTTGATAAACTCAAGTTCCTCTTCGGCTCGTTTAAGAACAGATTGATTTGTGATGGCGTCGGCCAATTTCGGGCCAATTCCGTCAATCTTCAACAGATGACTTTTCTTTTGGTGGAAAACGGCTTCAACTCCACCGCAATAAGCAATCAATTTTTTTGCATTTACATCGCCAACACCCGGAAGAAGTGTGACGCCAACCTGATAAAGTAATTGCTCTTGCGTTTTGGTATTCATGGAAAAGAAAGATAATGTCGAAAACGAAGTTACACATTTTTGCAGTATTTCGAAATTCTTTAAGCAGATCAAAATTTCTGTTTCCAAAAAGCGCCTATCTTTGTTTGGATGGATAAGCGAAAACGTATTTTTATTTCTCCACTCGATTGGGGTTTAGGGCATGCTAGCCGTTTGATTCCGGTGATTGCTTTAGCAAAACAACAAGGAGAGGTTTTCTTGGGTGTTGATGAGCGTACAGCAGCCTACTACAAAGAGTTTTTTCCGGATATAATTCAGATTCCGCTGAAAGGATATCGCATTCGATATGCCGAAAAGAATTTTTACACTCAACTTGTGATGCAAATTCCACGAATAAAATTGGCCATCTTTCGCGAATATTTTCAACTGAAAAAGTTAGTAAAAAAATATGCGATCGATGTGGTCATTTCAGATAGCCGATTCGGTTTGCACAACAGAAAAACACGCAATTACATCATTAGTCATCAGTTAAACATTATCTATCCGAAAAATCTACGAATATTCGGAAAAGCACTTTCGGCAGTGAATCGTTTTTTACTAAATCAATTCACGGCCTGTTTGATTCCCGACACCCACAATCACATTTTTGCCGGACAGCTTAGCATAAATCCCGCCATTCGGAATCAACATTTTATTGGCTTATTAAGCAGATTCAGCCTGCTAAACAAACGCCCATTATCCGTTCAAAAATTTCAATTTGTGTTTGTGCTTTCAGGGCCGGAGCCCCAACGAAGCATATTGGAAAATATTTTCGTCGAGCAGCTCCTAAATACACAATATACTGCCTTAATCATTTCGGGACAACCCGAAAAATCAAATTCAGAGCGGCTTTCGCCGAACATTCTGAAAGTTTCGCATCTTCAACTTGAAGAATTTGCTGATGTTCTTCTAAACGCCGATATTGTCTTCTCCCGTTCGGGCTATTCCAGTGTGATGGATTATGCATATTTAGGATTGAAGAAAGTTGTGTTCGTTCCAACACCAAAGCAAACCGAACAGGAATATTTGGCGCTAAAATATTCGCAGGAAAGAATTTGCTATTCCTGCGAACAGCAAAATTTTTCCTTGCCCCATTGTATTCAAAAAATAAAAGACTTTCGCGGTTTTGAAGAATATAAGAGCCTTGCTAGGGAAACTACTCAAGCAACATTCATAAATTTGTAGTTTTTCGCAACTATTTTTACTCCCAATAAATGGTTATTTTTTCATAAAATATTTAACTATTTAGATTGTTTTTAAATTGCTACTTACTGATTTACTTCTTGTTATCAATATTTTTTCATTGCGTTTCTAAATAAGCACTTCCTCTGTCAAGCCAAAAAATAATTGTATCTTTGCAGCCTTAAAAAATTAAACATGAGTATTACAAAAGAACAAATCATAGAATCGTTAAAAAAGGTTCTCTATTTCCCAAAAGGTTCCAATGTGGTTGATCTTAAAATGGTTGACCGCTTGAGCATAGAAGGAAATAAAGTCAGCCTCGCCTTGGTTTATCCACATGCGAACGATAAAAATGCACACATCGTAAAAGATGCAGCATTGCGAACTTTAAAAGCAGATTTTGGCACAGATGCCGAATTTACGATCGATACGCTGAGCGAACAAGAAGCCGGTCGGGGATCTTTAGGAAAAGTAAAAAATATCATCGCTGTTGCTTCCGGAAAAGGAGGCGTAGGGAAATCAACGGTAGCGTCAAATTTAGCCATCGCGCTAGCAAAAACCGGTGCTAAAGTTGGATTGCTTGATGCCGATATCTATGGCCCGTCGATGCCAATCATGTTTGGCTTGAATGGAGAACGCCCCGGAGCGAAAGATGTAGATGGAAAAACAAAAATTATTCCCATCGAAAAATACGGCTTAAAACTACTGTCGATTGGTTTTTTCATTGAAGAAAATAAAGCGCTCATGTGGCGTGGATCGATGGCTTCAAATGCGCTAGGCCAATTGTTTAACGATGCAATTTGGGGAGAATTGGATTTTATGGTGCTCGATCTTCCTCCGGGAACAGGCGATATCCATCTAACATTGGTTCAAAGTGTACCGGTAACCGGAGCAATCATTGTAACTACACCTCAGAATGTGGCCTTGGCCGACGTACGGAAAGCGGCAGATATGTTTAAAAACGAATCGATTAAAGTCCCTTTGTTGGGAGTAATCGAAAACATGTCGTTTTTCACACCCGAAGATTGTCCTGATAAAAAATACCATATTTTTGGCGAAGGTGGCGGACAACTTGTTGCCTCCGAATTAGGAGCCGAATTGCTAGGAAGCATTCCAATAATCGAAGCCATTGCAAAAACAGGCGATAGCGGGATTCCAATTGCGCTCGACGATTCCACTCTTTCTGCAAAAATATTTAACGAAATAGCCAAAAAAGTGATTCGGAATATAAACAAACGCAACGAAGAACTGAAACCAACGCGCATAGTTCAGATTGACCCAAATGCAAGTTGTGCCACTGATTAAAAAAAACAAATCCAAGAAAATGGAAGAAAATACAGAATTACAAAGGAAAGTGGAGGGGATTATTGAACAAATACGTCCTTATCTACAAAACGATGGAGGCGACATCCGGTTTGTGAACATTACAGAAGACAATATTGTAAACGTAGAACTATTAGGCGCTTGCGGAGCTTGTCCTTATAGCACTATGACTTTAAAAAACGGAGTAGAAGAAGCTGTTCGCAAAGCTTTGCCGGAAATCAAATCGGTAGAAGCCATAAACCTAAATCGCGACTAAAAACCAAAACAAATCTTATAAACCGATGCGAATATACTTATTCCATCGGTTTTTTATTTTGATAAGTTTAACTCTACAAAACGATCTTGATAAGGACTCAGCATTTTGAGTTCGCTATCGAAATGAAAATAAAGTTTTGGCGGACTATAGGAAGGGAATTTCTGTTTAATAAAGACATTCATCAAATAATCGTTCAGAAATTCAGCATATTTCACACCAAGGAGTTGCGCCATTTGATTCACATTTTGGATAGATAAAGAATCCATTTGGTAAACAAAAACGGGATTGGCTAGGGATTGATCCAGAACAAGCTCTCCGCTAAACCGATCCTCTATCGCATCTTCAGCATAAAATATTTTCTTCCAAAGCGAGTCTCTCGATTCAAATTCGAACCAATTGCTAAACCGAACCAGATTCAAATCTATTTTTTTATAGATTGCCTGGTCAAGAATTTTCTCATCAATGATGAACGGACTGGATTCTTCGGCGAGTTCGGTTTGGGCAAATCTAAAAATATATGCAGGTTTGTTTGCCGTTTGGAAATCGTACAACTCGTCCGGTAATAAAACTTTGTACCCAAAACCTTGCAACTGGGCGATAAAGCTGTTTAAATACATTTCCAAAAAAACCGAGTCGGAAAATTTTTCCAATATCAATTTCGAATAAAAAGCGCCAGAATCCTGATTTTCGAGCTGATTAAACCCCGCTGTATCGAATAAAACAAGTTTCTTGTTTATCAAATCGAGTGCATAGGGCGGCACCAACAAAATACTTCCCCTCTCTTTTCCTTTTTTCATGTATTCCATGGCAGCCAATCTTTCGTACGAACAGGCAGAAAAAAGAATGGCAGAAACCAAAACAAGAAACACAAAACGTATTTTCATCTAAAAAAAGAATGGATTTTAGACAAAAGTACTAGAAGTTCGCCAACATGCCAAAATTACATTCAGCTTCTTTTAACGAGCAAGGCGAAAAGAACTACTTTTGTGCCTTAAAATTTTTAAAATGCAAACCAAAAAACTAACCTGGATACTCTATATTGCGCTTATCTTCATTTGGGGAACCTCCTTTATCCTAATCAAAAAAAGCCTCGAAGTCTTTACGCCCATTCAAGTGGGCTCCCTTCGGATAATCATTACGTTCTTGGCATTGATGCCTTTCGCCTACCAAAGATTTAAAACATTAAAACCCAAAGACTGGCTCATTTTAGGTATTAGCGGGACATTGGGCAGCTTTTTTCCGGCTTTCTTATTTGCCATGGCTCAAACGGGTTTAAACAGCGGTACTGCCGGAATACTCAATTCACTTACTCCTCTTTTTACACTCCTTGTTGGAGTGAGTTTTTTCCATTTGAAAGCAAAATGGTGGAGTTATGTTGGAGTACTTATTTCCATGATAGGCACCTACGGATTGTTAACCGTTAGTGGCGGACATGCCTTTTCATTCAATATCAAATATGGAATACTGATTATCGTTTCAACATTCTTTTACGGAACACAAATCAATATTTTAAAAAAATACTTGGGACATATTCATCCCGTTACAATCACAACATTTCAGTTTTTTATCATTGGCTGGCCATCACTGCTAATTCTTTTCGGATTCACCGATATTGTGAGTGTAATCCAAACAAACGCTCGCTTGTTCGAAGGATTGTTTTATGTAGGCACTTTGTCGTTGGTGGGAACTGCCTTTGCTTTGATGCTTTTCAATAAGCTCATTCAGATTGCCAATCCGGTCTTTTCGGCCAGCTTAACCTATTTCATCCCTGTGGTAGCATTAATTTGGGGGCTTTTCGATAACGAAAACATCAACTTGCTCTTCTTCCTATGGATTAGCTTGATATTGAGCGGCGTATATCTGGTAAATAGAAAATAATCGTACCAATTTGCAAAACTCTTTTGAACGATTTGTAAGAATATTCTCTTGCGAATGGTCAACTATTTTCAATCCAACCACCGAATAAATTTCAAAATAGTATGCATGCATACAATATTTTTTGTACATTAGCTTCGTAAAAAACATAGATTTTTTTGTGGAAGCGAGAATCATCCGACAAATTGATTTTCAGCGGATAAAAGAATTACGAAACCTAAAATTTTAGACAATGAATTTTCAATTTACTGAAGAACAACTTATGATTCAGCAGGCAGCGCGAGATTATGCACAACGCGAACTGATTAAAGACGTTTTAGAACGAGATGAAAAAGCCCTCTATCCAACTGAACATGTAAAGAATCTGGCCGAGCTGGGTTTTTTGGGAATGTTGGTCAGTGAGAAATGGGACGGAGGCGGAATGGATACCGTATCCTATGTTTTGGCAATGGAAGAAATTTCAAAAGTAGATGCATCCGTTTCTGTTATCATGTCCGTAAACAATTCTTTGGTTTGTTATGGACTGGAGAAATTTGGCAACGATGCTCAGCGCGAAAAATATTTACGCCCTTTGGCTCGTGGCGAAAAGATTGGCGCTTTTCTTTTATCAGAACCTGAAGCGGGATCTGATGCAACCAAACAAAGAACCACTGCTGTTGATATGGGCGATTACTACCTACTCAACGGAACAAAAAACTGGATTACCAATGGCAATACCGCCTCTACTTATTTGGTAATTGCACATACTCATCCGGAAAAAGGACATCGCGGAATCAATGTTTTCATTGTTGAACGTCATTCAGAAGGCATTACTGTTGGCCCCCACGAAAACAAAATGGGAATGCGTTCTTCTGATACACATTCGGTTATGTTCAACGATGTGAAAGTACCGAAAGAAAACCGCATTGGAGAAGATGGTTTTGGTTTCAAATTCGCCATGAAAACACTCGAAGGCGGAAGAATAGGAATTGCTTCTCAAGCGTTGGGAATTGCTTCGGGTGCTTTAGAATTGGCAACAAAATACGCCAAAGAGCGCAAAGCATTCGGAACAGAAATCATCAACCATCAAGCCATTGCTTTCAAATTGGCCGACATGGCTGTAAAGGTAGAAAATGCACGCAATCTTTGTTTGAAAGCCGCTTGGCTAAAAGACCAAGGACAAGCCTACGGAACTGCAAGTGCCATGGCCAAAATGTATGCAGCGGATATTGCAATGGAAGTGACTACAGAAGCCGTTCAAATTCATGGCGGTTATGGCTATGTGAAAGAATACCATGTAGAACGATTGATGCGCGAAGCCAAACTAACTCAGATTTACGAAGGCACTTCCGAAGTGCAGAAAATAATTATATCGCGGAGCTTAATGGAATAACAAATCCTTCGCAAATCATTTGTTTTTTTGGATAATACAAAGCAAAAGCAAGGATAAATAGTATAGAAATCTATTAAAATATCATAACATGAAAATACTCGTTTGTTTAAGTAATGTCCCCGACACCACGACCAAAATAAAGCTCAGCGGCGATCAGAGCGCCCTTGATATGGCAGGTGTTCAATGGGTGATTAACCCTTGGGACGAATTGGCGCTAACGCGCGCTTTGGATTTAAAAGAAAAATCCGAAGGAAAAATTGACACCATTACTGTAATCACTGTTGGCGAAAGCCTCACAGAACCAACAATACGAAAAGCCTTGGCAGTGGGTGCCGACGATGCCGTTCGTATCAATCTAAATCCTACGGATGATTATGAAGTGGCTTCAAACATTGCAGCTTGGGTCAAAAACAACCCATACGATATTATTCTTTCAGGGATAGAATCGAGCGATTTTAACGGTTCAGCCGTTGGAGGAATGCTCGCCGAATTTTTAAAAATTCCGTCCGTTTCTTCCGTTTCTTTCCTCGATATGGAAGGAGATAAACCTTTGATGAAAAGAGAAATTCCAGGCGGAACAGAAACAATTCGTGTTCCGATGCCTTTTGTAGCGATTGTTCAAAAAGGAATTGCGCTTGATCCTCGTATTCCGGCAATGCGCGGCATCATGATGGCTCGTAAAAAGGAGTTAACCGTAGTAGAACCCACCGGCGAAGGTGCAAAATCGACTTATATTGGATTTGCAATGCCAAAAGCGAAAGCAAAAGTGAAAATGATTGATGCAGAAAATGCCGGTCAACTTATCACTTTACTTCACGAAGAAGCCAAAGTTATCTAACGCAAAAAAACAAGATTATGTCAGTTATAGTATATACCGAAAATTGGGATGGAAAATTTAAAAAATCAAGTTATGAACTTGTTTCCTACGCCCATGCCATAGCCTCCGAATTGGGCGTTGAAACCATCGCCATTTCTATCGGACAAGTCCCCGAAGACCAGCTAAATGTGCTTGCCAATTATGGCGCAAACAAAGTATTGTGTGTTAAAAATCCAGAATTGGCTGTTTTAGATAACGCCGCTTACGCTTCGGCCATCGCACGTGCTGCCAAAGCAAACAACGCTCAAGTGGTTGTGTTTGCAAACAATTTCACCGGAAAAGCGGTAGCTCCTCGCGTTGCTGTTAAGCTGGAAGCCGGAATGGCAAATAGTGTAACAACTTTGCCGTTGAGTTTCAGTCCTTTTGTTGTTCAAAAAAATATTTTCAACGGAAAGGCGCAAGGGAAATTACAAATCAATTCAGATATCAAAGTTCTTTCTCTTGCTCAGAATTCTTTTGGAATCAAAGAATCAAACGTTTCTTTAACGATTGAAAATTTTGATGCTCAATTGGATTCAAGCAAATTCAATACGGAACTTATAGAGAAAAATACGGTGAGCGGAAAAATAATTCTTACCGATGCAGAACTTGTTGTGAGTGGCGGACGAGGAATGAAATCGCCCGACAATTGGGGTCCGCTTGAAGAATTGGCTGCTATTTTAGGTGCAGGAACAGCGTGCTCAAGACCGGTTGCCGACGAAGGATGGCGTCCGCATAGCGAACATGTTGGCCAAACCGGCAAAGTAATTGCTCCAAATCTTTACATTGCATTGGGAATTTCGGGCGCAATCCAACATCTTGCAGGAGTAAGCTCATCAAAGGTAATTGTAGCCGTCAACACCGACCCCGAAGCTCCTTTCTTTGAAGCAGCCGATTATGGAATTTTAGGAGACGTGAACAAAATTCTCCCAAAATTGGTGGAAGCAGCAAAAGCTTTTAAGGCACATTCTTAATCTAATCAGGTAAATACAAAATTTTTGCTTTATTTTGCAAAAAAGCAAAAAAGGAATTCCACAGCGGAATTCCTTTTTTTGTGTCTTCAGGTCGGAATAAAGCTAATTTCAAAAATTAATCTGGACGTAATAAAACTTTTGAAGTCTGATATGATGCTAAAATATAAACCGTAGGCAGAAACTCAGGCAATATCCATGGAGGCCAGCAATGCCTTGTTTATCCGTTTGGCTAAAAACGGACCTTCATATATGAAACCGGTATAAACCTGAACCAAAGAAGCGCCCGCATAGAGTTTTTCGAGAGCATCTTCGGCGGTAAAAATTCCGCCAACTGCAATAATTGGAATTTCCCCATTCGATTTCTCATTCAGATATTTGATGATCTGAGTCGATTTATCCCCAATCGGTTTTCCACTTAATCCCCCATTCGCAATTTTTTGAAGTTGCTCTTTGTCGGTTTTCAAGCCGTCGCGACGAATGCTGGTATTTGTTGCTATCAGCCCATGAATTCCGGTTTTGTACACCACACTTATCACTTCATCGAGCTGACGCAGATTTAAATCGGGAGAAACTTTCAGCAAAACCGGTTTCATCTTTGGCTTTGCCCGGTTCTTGGTCATCACAGCATCCAAAATGGCTTCCAGATATTCTTGATCTTGCAATTCGTGCAAATCGCTGATATTTGGACAGCTTACATTTACAACAAAATAATCGGCATAATCATACAATCCGTCAAAAACGGCAACATAATCGTCAAGTGCTTTTTCATTTGGGGTAAGTGTGTTTTTTCCTAAGTTCGCACCAATAACGGCTTTGGTTTTTCTTTTTTTTAGATTTTCGACTGCTGCAGAGATACCATCATTATTAAAACCCATCCTATTGATCAGTGCTTTATCTTTGGGCAACCGGAACAGCCGCGGCTTTGGGTTTCCTGCTTGTGCTTTTGGCGTTACGGTTCCTATTTCTATGTGTCCAAAACCAAGCTCACTCAGCTCGTTGAACATATTTGCATTTTTGTCGAAACCGGCTGCAATACCAACTGGATTTGAAAATTTAAGCCCAAACACTTCCCTTTCTAAACGGGTGTCGTTGATAACAAAAATCTGCTTTGCTAACCAATGAGCACCCGGCAAATAAAAAAACCATCGAAGGCAAATGCGCACAAAAGAATGAACATCTTCGGCATAAAATTTAAAAAGCAATGGACGGACAATGGTTTTGTACATAGAATCAGGGTATAAAAAAAGCCCGATGCGATCGAGCTTTTGAGTTATTCTTGAACGATTGGGTTGGTTTCCGAGCTTTCGTCGGCAGCGTCTTTGTCTTCTTCCAAATCAATAAGCCCTTTTGATTGGAGTAAGTTGTACCATTGAACCGCCTTTTTAATATCAGAAACATACACTCTTTCCCGATCGTAGTTGGGCAGAACAGATGCAAAAAAAGCAACCAATTCAGGCGTACTTGATTTATGACTTATAGCCTGTTGTTCGTTGGAAAGCCGAAACATGGAACGGAAAATTTCACTCAAAGGAACATCGTCTGTTTCGGTAAAAACACTGATTTCTTTCAGGGTGCTTATTCTTTCGTGCGAAAAAGCGGGGATTCGCTTTCCATCAAGCAAAGATTCGACCAATACACCATTTTTTGTTTGAGAAACCATTTGATACAAACCAGGTTTTCCTGCTATAGATAATATTTTACTTAAGTCCATATAGATTATTTAAATTCTTTGCAAAAATAGCAAAATACCAGAACTTGCAACTATTTTCTATTTCCGAATAAATACCATAAAAAACATTTCTCCATCGTCGAACAAAGTAAATTCTTGTAGCTTTGCTCTTAAATTAATGCATCTATGAAAAAGCGATCGCTTTTATTTGCTTTTTTTGATATTTTCATCGTTTTTCTGGCGTTTTTGATAGCAGCATATTTCAAAACCGGCAAAGAAAAAGCCTTGTTTAATTACTATTGGGTGCCTTTTCTTATTTTTGAAAGTGTCTGGATTATTTCCTCTTTCTTATTCAAGAAATACGAAATACATCAACTTACAAACAAAACTCAAAATATTTTTAATATCGTCAAAAGCAATCTTTTCGTACTTTTTGCAATCACCTTTGTTATCTTTTTTGCTTCCCTGTCGTATTCCCGATTGATGATTGTCATTACCGTTGCCACTGCCACTGTAATTGAAAGCCTCGTTAGTTATTTCTATCTTCACGATAAAGAGCTTAGCGTTGAAATGGAAATCCTGAGCGATTGGGAGGAGCGCAAAAAAGAAAAAAAAGAGCTCAGAAAACCATTTCCTACCATCAACGAAGAACTCACAAAGGGAAGCTTATACGAAAAGCTTAAAAATCTTATCATCGAAGAAATTGGTCAAAATCCATTTCAGCTCATAAAGAAATACATCCCTTTAACCGACAAAAACACACTCATTATTGCTACAACAACAAAATTCAATATTTCGAACCAACCCAAAGCCAGCTATCAATATATCGTAAATTTAAAACGCATCAACGACATCCAGTATATCAATAAATTTTTCGAAACGGTAAACTCTAAATTGAATTTAGGCGGATTGTATGTAAACAATGTAGAAACCTATACCGATCGCAAAAAAAGAATTTTAAAAAAATTTCCTCCCATTTTCAATTGGATTTATTACTTCTTTGATTTTTTGATAAAAAGAGTGATGCCCAAATTGCTGTTAACCAAAAAGCTGTATTTTCTAATTACCGGTGGCAGAAACCGGGTAATGTCGCGTGCTGAAACACTCGGCCGATTGTATAGTTGCGGCTTTGAAGTTGTAGATGAAAAATACATCGACCAGCAATTTTATTTTGTAGCGCGAAAAATAGACAAGCCCGTTTTTGATGCCAACCCTACCTACGGACCGCTGATAAAATTACGCAGATTTGGAAAAGACGGTAAGATAATTGGCGTTTATAAAATGCGTACGATGCATCCATTTTCCGAATATTTGCAAGCCTACATTTATTCGAACAATCAGCTCGACGAAGGAGGCAAGTTTAAGAACGATTTTCGGGTTACTTCCTTAGGAAAATTTATGCGGAAATTCTGGATCGATGAGCTTCCAATGATTCTAAATGTAGTGAAAGGCGAAATGAAAATTGTTGGAGTTCGACCACTTAGCGAACATTATTTCAATCTATATACCGAAGAATTAAAACAAAAACGCCTAAAATTCAAACCCGGTTTGGTGCCTCCTTTTTATGTCGATATGCCCATAACACTCGAAGAGATAATGCTTTCAGAAATGCGCTATTTAGAAGCCTACGAAAAACATCCAATCAGAACCGATTTGGGCTATTTCTTCAAAGCCATTTACACAATCATCTTTAAAAAAGCGCGGAGCCGCTAATCATGACAGACCTGCTTCAAAATAAAAACACATTGAAGATATTTTTTTGGATATGGATATTATTTATTGCCATCGTTTCGTCATTGCCAAATATTCCAACGCAAGAAATCAATATTTGGGATGAACCGTTCAGGCTCGACTACCTTGAACATTTCGGTGTCTTTTATATTCTTTCCGCCATTTATGTGGCTTGGAAAGCCGACAACAAAAGCGTTTTTAGTTTTCGGAAACATTTTTCTTCATTACTACTTTTAGGCATTTTTGCTATTCTCGACGAAATTCACCAAATTTGGATACCGGGAAGAGCATACAATCCGCTGGATTTGATTTACAATCTTTTGGGTTTAATTGCAGGAATTTTCCTGACAAAATTTGCGCTTACAAAATTAGTTGCTAAGACAGTTGCCAACAAATGACAGAGTTCAATATCATAAAATATCGCCTCGACAAAAATTGGGACAACTTTGTTCAAACCCACAGTAGGGGAAATGCTTTTCAGACCAATTTGATGTTTGATTTGTACGCAAAATCAGATGATTTTACTCCATTTTACTGTTTAGCAACAAATTCGCAAAACAATAAAATTGTCGGAGGCTTTCTTTTTGTAATTCAACGCACGCCCTTTCCTCTGGTTGGAAAATGGCTGCGAAGAAGTTTGATTATTGGCGGGCCGCTACTTCCTCAAAAGGGAAGTCGGATTTTTGAAGGCTTGATGAAAGTGTATTCTTCTTTTATAAAACGAAAAGCCATCTATTCGGAAATACGAAATCTCCATAGTTGGAGTCATTTGTTTGACGAATTTCGCGAAAGCGGTTTTAAATACGAACCTCATCTGAATTATTTTGTACCGCTTAAAAACGAAGAAATCGAACCAAAACTTTCGAAAAGCAAGACTAGGCAGATAAAATTGGGCTTAAAACGAGGCGCTGAAATCATTGAAACGCCTACACGCGAACAAGTTTATTCATTTTATCAAATCCTGCAAAATCTATATGCAAAACGAATAAAAAAGCCACTTCCTTCTTGGTCGTTTTTCGAAACTTTTTATACCTTACTATCGCAAGAAAACAGCGGTAAGTATATTTTGATAAGCTACCAAAACACCATTGTGGGTGGCATTATGCTTCCTGTATTCAATGGCAAAACGGTGTATGAATGGTATGTGGCCGGAAACGATGAAGAATATAAATCGATCTATCCTTCCGTTTTGGCTACCTGGGCTGGTTTAAAATATGCCAAAGAAAATGCCTACTCAAGCTTTGATTTCATGGGTGCCGGGTTTCCAAATCTCCCCTATGGAGTGCGCGAATTCAAAGCCAAATTTGGCGGACAATTGGTCAATTACGGCCGTTTTCGAAAAATTCACTTTAAAAGCATTTATTATCTTGCCAAGGCACTTTATTCGCTGCGAAAAAATACTTAGTTTTAATTTCTCTTAAGATTCGAATCATGAACATAAAATATTATTTCCTTCTTCTTCTTTTTATCGCCGGCAGCATCAGCACCGCTCAAGTAGTTTACGAACACACCAGCAACGAAAATATCTATACGTTTCTAGACGAAATGGCAAACGAACAAATCATCATCATCAATGCTGCCGTAAAACCATTTTCCAGAGAATTCATCGCCCAGAAACTCGAAGAAATAGAAAAAACCACCGACAAATTGAATGTGCGCCAAGCCAAAGAATTGGCATTTTACAAAACGGCTTATATGCTCGAAGAAAATAGTGCACTGCATCTAAACCCAACTTTTGATATTTTAAAAAACTCCAATGGTTTTGGCACAGGCTTAAACCCATTTGGCGGCTTTTATAAAGATGATTTCTTTCGTTTTCAAGCACAGCCTTTGTATTCGTATTCCATGCTCAACAACAAAAACGGGACTCAAAGCTTTAGCTATGGCGGATTGCAAGCGCATGCTTATGCCGGAAAGCATTTTGGTTTCTATGCCAGTTTACGCGACAATCATACAAGCACCCGGTTTGGAAATACTTCTTATCTAACCCTTTTTGAAGGCGGCAACTACAAAAACAGCGAAAATGGCGGCGTTGATTGGAGCGAAATGCGTGGCGGTACGGTTTATAGCTGGGACTGGGGAAGCGTCGGTTTGATAAAAGACCATTTTGAATGGGGAAACAATCAACATGGAGCAAATATTTTCAGTGGAAAACAACCTTCGTTTGCTCATATTTCATTGAAAATAAAACCGGTCAAATGGCTTGAATTCAATTATGTTCACGGCTGGCTGGTTTCCGAAGTAGTCGATAGCGTACGTTCCTATTGGGACGAAAATCGATTCCGTACCGTATTCAGACCAAAATGGATTACCGCCAATCTCTTTTCGATTACTCCATTTAAATGGCTAAATGTTTCTGTTGGAAATTCAATTGTTTACAGCGATCAAGACCATCCGGGATTTTGGATTCCGTTGTTTATCTACAAATCTGTGGATCATACATACAATGCAACCGACCGATATGGACAAGCCGGACAAAACTCTCAATTGTTTGGCGATGTTTCGATTAGGCCTATCAAACACCTCCATTTATATGGGAGTTTGTTTACAGATGAAATAAAATTTTCGCGCATTGGAGATCCGGCCGAACACAATTTTTTCAGCTGGAAAGGTGGACTGCAAGTCAGTAATTTTCCATTTAAAAACATCGACATTACTGCCGAATATACACGAACTCTTGCAGGAACATATCAGCATCCTATTGCCACTACAACCTTTGAATCGAATAAATACAATCTTGGCCACTATTTGGGCGACAATGCCGAAGAATTCTATATACGCCTTCTTTTCAAGCCCATCCGTGGACTGCATATCAAAGCAGAAGCTTTCTTGGCCAAACACGGCCCATTTGTTGAATATGACGACACTGTAGATGTGCTCTTCGCTCCTTTTATCGAAAGCGTCTTTTGGCAAAACAAAACCTACGCATTGAATATCCGTTATGAGATCGTGAGCAATGTATATGTTTACCTCAACGCTACCAAAAGCGCGATTACCGGCGATGAAGCAAGCGTTCTCCTTTGGACTCCGGCCTATTATATTGGAGATCAACTCACTGTTTCTGCCGGATTTAATGTGGGATTCTAAAATGAATATTGAGCTGTTTTCTACACACAAAGAAGTTCCTGAATCCTATTTAGTTGGGAAAAATGTCCTAGTTATCGATGTTCTTCGAGCTACTTCCGTCATAGTAACGGCCTTGGGAAATGGCGCAAAAAAAATCCGAACAACAAGCAATATTGAAGACGCCTTCTCCGCAAAAGAACGAAACGCAACATTGCTTCTGGGTGGAGAACGGCAAGCGAAAAAGATTCCCGGTTTTGATTTCGGCAACTCTCCATTGGAATATACAGCAGACAAAATAAAGGATAAAGTCATTGTATTGAGTACAACCAACGGAACCCAAGCCATCAAAAAAGCCGAAGGGGCTAAAATTCTGATTGCTGCCGCTTTTCTAAATTTACACGCCGTCGTCGATTTTATTTTGGAAACAAATGAGGATTTTTCGATTATTTGTTCGGGAACAAATGGAAATTTTTCGCTTGATGACGGATTGTGCGCCGGCTTGATGATCCACGAGTTAAAAAAGAGAAAAAATATCTCATCCAACGATTTTGCCGAATTGCTGGCTCTGCCTTTTAAAGGAAACCTATTCTCCTTAAAAGAACTCGTTGAACCTGCTTTTCATTTGGCTCTTCTCAGAGGCGAAGGCCATCAAAACGATATCGATTTTTGCTTAACCACTGATAGTGTGAACACGATTCCAATTTGGCAATTGGATGGATTTGTTGCACGAAAGGAAGAAATTAATTTTCAAAAAAGACTCAAATAAATTTGACAAAATCAAAAATGTTGTATATTTGCAACCGCTAAGACAATCAGTCAAACGCAAAGTTTATTTTTTCATGGGAGCTTAGCTCAGTTGGTTCAGAGCATCTGCCTTACAAGCAGAGGGTCGCTGGTTCGAGCCCAGCAGTTCCCACATTGAAAATCAAAGCCACATTTCTTGTGGCTTTTTTTGTTTGGGCGCGATTGATTTCGCCAAAAAGAAGCGTGTCTCCCAAAAGGCGCTCACCTAAAATAAAAGCTGCATAATGCAGCTTAAATATTATTCAGGAACTTCGGATAAAAAGATGCACAAATCAATTAGCCGCTCTGTTTTTGTCACACGGGCAACTAAATACCTCAAAAACTTTGCTTTAATAGACAATCACGAATTCTTTATTTTTGTCGATTCAAAATAAAAAAGCAAATGTCGGGCGAATGAAATATTTATTTTTTTCCGAATAGTGCTTCTAATTTTTCACCCAAAGCTTCGCCTCGTAAATTCTTGCCAATAATTACACCTGTGGAATCGATCAGGATGTTTTGCGGGATCGACTGAATTCCGTACAATTTTCCGGCGGCGTTTTTCCAACCTTCCAGATCCGAAACATGACCCCATACCAATCCATCGTCGCTGATCGCTTTCACCCAGCTTTCATTATTTTTATCAAATGAAACGCCGAATACAGTAAATCCTTTGGCATTGTATTTTTTGAAATTGGCCACAACATTTGGATTTTCTTTCCGACAAGGAGCGCACCATGAAGCCCAAAAATCGATCAAAACATATTTACTTTTGGCGTATTCCGATAGAACAATTGGATTTCCGTTTACGTCGTTCATCGTAAAATCGATAAATGGCTGACCAATGGATGTTTTTCTGATTATCTGTATTCTAGAATCTAGGTTTTTCGCATCCTCCATTTCCAGGCTTTCGGCCGGAAGTTTATTGAATATGGACTGTACTATTTCGAAATTCAGTTCGTCAATATTGTTCAATGTCAACACGGCAACGGCTGGTTGATTCACGTTTGCAAGCAAATCGACTTCCAAGAAACGTGCTTTTATATTTTGTGCCGAATCGTAGAGCATATCCATTCTCTCTTGGTTCAACACTTGCTCTTCCTTGCTCATGGCACTGTACGTTTCGTAATAAAACGATTGCCAAATTTTATCATACTCGGTCAGTTTCTTGTTTGTCTGATCAAAATAATCGTGAGCAGGCGAACCAACCACTTTGGCATTTGCCAAACTATCGATATGAGCAAAAATTTCAATTTTTCCAGCCTGAATAAAAACAGGAATGGCTCCGCGATAGGCAGGACTGGTCATGTAAACTAATTTGGGGCGAACAATTTCTCCTTGAAAAACAAAACCATTTGGAGTAATTTCGGCCGTATCGACAATGGAATAACCCGATTCGGTTCTTTCTTGAAGAAACAAATCGGAATTGCTTGGAAATCCTTGAAATGCTATTTGGATGGTGTATTCATTCGGACGTTTGTCATCCTTGTTTGAACAAGCACCAAAAAACAATGCCATTGTAAAAGCTAAAAGTGGGAGTTTAAAAATTTTCATGGGTGTAGGAATTATTTTCGTTCTTTATAAAATAAAAATTGTTCGGCTAAAATAACAATTACAGTAGCCATTGTACTCAAAATAGTACGGAAAAGTGTGTCAAAAAAATGGGCAAATCGAAAAGCTTCTAGAAAAAAATAGGCTAAGTGATGNNTCAAATTCCTCTACCGTTCCTATCAATTCTCCTTCCGGAAAAATATGCGAAAATCCGCTGGTAACGATGGTATCGCCAATGGCAATTGGAACATAATTTTCAACCGCATCAAGCTGTCCATATCGATCTGATTTTCCATCCCAAATCAAACTGCCTAATTCATCGCTGTTCATTAGTTTTGCACTAATTCGAAGTTTGGTATTGAGCAAACTCATTGCTGTCGAAAAATCGTCGGAAGTTTCGAATACAATTCCCGCAATTCCATCCGGGCCAATAATTCCCATGTTTTTCTTTACGCCTTGTTTGCTCCCTTTGCTTAGCATAATATAATTTTTTTGTTTGTTGGTGGAATTACTAACCACCCTTGCTGAAACAAAATCGAAAGAAGATTTTGACGAATCGGCACGAAATAATCCAGAAAGATAACTAGGCCCAAAAGCTTGTTTTCTGGTACTATCGTTTAGTGCTTTGAGTAGCTGTATTTGCTTTTTTAAATTCGCGTTTTCGTTTGCCAATAAACTGTTTGCATCTCTCAGATGGAAATAGCTACGCAAATTGCTGTATGAGGTAAACATTTTCCCTCCAATCTGATTGCTAAAAGTAGCAAAAACAGCCGATTGGTGCTGGTTTTCGTTCACGATGAGCACAAACGAAATAAGTTCTAAGATGAGAAATAAAAAAAACGCAAAATTCTTCCAAAGGAATTGAAGCAAATATCTCATTACTTATTCGTTCTTAATTATTTGATTAAGAAAGTAAACTTATTGAAATTTTTCAATGCAATGCCAGTACCGCGTGCTACGGCCCTTAATGGATCTTCGGCAACATGAACGGGCAATTTTGTTTTTAGATGAATTCGCTTGTCTAACCCACGCAACATGGAGCCTCCTCCGGCCAAATAAATACCCGTTTTATAAATGTCGGCCGACAACTCTGGAGGTGTCATTTCCAAAGCGTGCAAAACGGCAGTCTCAATTTTCGAAATTGATTTATCAAGACAATGTGCTATCTCAGCATAATTCACCAATATTTCTTTAGGAATACCTGTCAACATATCTCTTCCATGAACAGCGTAATCTGGTGGAGGATTATCAATATCAACCATGGCGGCTCCTACTTCTATTTTTATCCGCTCTGCACTCCGTTCGCCAATACTGATATTGTGTTGACGACGCATATAATCGACGATATCCATGTTAAAATCGTCGCCGGCAACCCGAATTGACTTATTGTTGACAATTCCACCAAGTGCAATTACAGCAATTTCGCTGGTTCCGCCTCCAATATCGATAATCATATTTCCGGTTGGTTCCATCACATCAATTCCAATTCCGATAGCCGCTGCCATCGGTTCATGAATCAGACGAACTTCTTTTGCGCCGGCTTGTTCCGCTGAATCTTTTACAGCTCTTTCTTCTACTTCGGTAATTCCGGATGGAATACATATTACCATCTTCAATTGTGGAGGAAAGATAGAACGAGGAACATTGATCATTTTAATCATTTCCCGAATCATGTGTTCGGCCGACTGAAAATCGGCAATAACGCCATCGCGCAAAGGACGAATTGTTTTGATATTTTCATGGGTTTTACCATGCATCATCATTGCCTTTTTCCCAACAGCAATAATTTTTCCTGTATTGCGCTCTATCGCAACAATAGATGGTTCGTCCACTACAACTTTGTCGTTGTATATAATAATGGTATTGGCCGTGCCAAGATCGATAGCTACTTCTTTGGTTAAAAACGAGAAAAGTCCCATAGTTTTTATTTGTCTAAAATTAATTAATGTTTAAAATGGCGATTGCCGGTAAAAACCATCGCTATTTTTGTTTTGTTGCAATAGTCAATGGAGTCTTGGTCGCGAACAGAGCCTCCAGGTTGAATTATTGCCTTGATTCCTTCCTTTTCTGCTGTTTCAACAGAATCAGAAAAAGGAAAAAAAGCATCCGATGCCATCACCGAACCATTCAGATCAAAACCAAAATCTTTGGCTTTTTGAATGGCATGTTTCAAGGCATCTATCCTAGAAGTTTGTCCTGTTCCACTTCCTATCAACTGACCTTCTTTTGCAAGAACTATTGCATTTGATTTGGTGTGTTTTACCAATTTATTGGCAAATACCAAATCGAGCGCCTCGTCGATTGTAGGAGCTTTATCCGTAACTATGTCCCAATCATTTAAATCTTCCGTTTTCAAATCCTTTTCTTGCGCAATCACACCGTTGAGGGTGGATTTGAATTGCAAACTCTGAAAATCGAAGGATTTAGCTCGTAAAATTATTCTATTTTTTTTAGTTTTAAGGCTTTCCAATGCATTTTTTTCATAATCGGGCGCCAAAATAATTTCGAAGAATAGTTTGTTTACTTCTAGTGCTGTTTCTTCATCCAAAGAACGATTGCAAATGAGTACACCGCCAAAAGCCGAAACCGGATCTCCGGCCAACGCCTTTTTCCACGCTCCCAAAAGGGATGTATCCGATGCTAAGCCGCAAGCATTGGTATGCTTTAAGATAGCAAAAGTAGGATCTTCAAATTCTTTGATCAGCGCAATGGCACCGTCCAAATCGATCAAATTGTTGTAGGAGATTGCTTTGCCATGCAATTGTTCAAAAACTTGATCAAGTTTTCCGTAAAAAACACCTTTTTGATGCGGATTTTCTCCATACCGCAAAACATTGGCTTCTTGCAGGCTCAATTTAAGCTTTTCTTCCTTGAAATCGCGATTGAAATAATTGAAAATAGCTGTGTCGTAATGCGAAGAAACATCAAAAGCATGCATTGCAAAACGTTTTCGATCAATAAGACTAGATTGGCCGTGGTTTTTTTCGAGCATTTCTACAAGTTCGGCATATTGATTTACAGAAGATACAACCAACACATCTTGAAAATTTTTGGCAGCCGCCCTTATCAGCGAAATACCTCCTATATCAATCTTTTCGATGATTTCTGATTCTTCGGATGTTTGAGAAAGGGTTTTTTCGAAAGGATATAAATCTACTATCACCAAATCGATGGGAGGAATATTGAAGTCCACCGCTTGCTTTTGATCGCTTATCAAATCTCTCCTATACAAGATTCCTCCAAAAATGATTGGATGTAACGTTTTGACTCGCCCACCAAAAATGGAGGGATAATCCGTAAACGACTCTACTGTTTTCGCCAAAAAGCCTGCTTCTACGATATACTGAAAAGAACCTCCAGTAGTAATAATCTGGATATTGAATCTTTTAAGAATTTCAAGAACAGCAATCAGTCCATCTTTGTGAAAAACAGAAATTAATGCATTTTTTATTGGCTTCAAGACAATCAGATTTTTGATGGGTTTAAAACTTTGCAAAGGTCGAAAAAATTACGGCTGTAAACGGAAAAAAGAAATAAATATTTACCGAAAAAATTAACTTAAATCCCTCATTCTTTCGAGCCGTTCGCGATCCAAAATTGCCAAATTTTTTCCATAAACCTGAATGATTTTATCTTTTCGAAAAGCAGAAATCACCCGAATTACATTTTCAATACTCATACCAATGTATTGTGCAATCTCCTTTCTCGAAATTGGCAATTCAAATTCATCGCTTTTATAGATTTCGATGGCAAAATAGAGCAAAACGGAAGCAACCCGTCCATAAAGACGCTTTTGCAACAAATCGAGCGTATTCATAATGATGAGGTCGCTGGCACGGTTTTGAATTTCGATGAGATGCATGGCAAATGCACCGTTCGTTAAGATCAACTGCTTTATTTCGCTCAAATCAAAAACACAGGCCACACTGTCTTCAATAGCACTTACCGAATAATTGTATTTGTCGTCCGAAAATACAGAAAGCAAGCTCACAAAATCAAAAGGTTTCCCAAAGCGAATGATTTGAATTTGCCCGTTGTCTGATTTCCGATAAAGCTTTACCAATCCCTCTTTTAAATAGATAAAATCCCGAATTTCCTCTCCCTGCTTAATTAAATCCTCTCCGGCTTTCACGCCAATTTCTCTTCGCGACGAACAATAGCCTTCAATTTCATCCAATCGAATGGATGAATAAAACAAAGTTTTTAAATGACAAGATTCACATTGACAAATCATGTACAAATATAGATATTTAATTTTATCTATATGATATATATCATCTTTTGATATTTATCATAATGGAATTAAAAAATGTTATTCAAACCAATCCTATTTTTGTTATCGAAATAACAATAAATACAAATCTAGTATAAATAGTTTGAAAAATTAACTTGAAAATGAAGAAATTACTCATACTCGGAGCCGGTACAGCAGGCACCATGATGGCCAACAAACTGCACAAAGCATTGGATAAGGAAGAATGGGAAATCACTATTGTGGATCAGTTTAAGACACATTATTATCAACCCGGGTTTCTATTTATTCCCTTTAATATTTACACCAAGCAAGATGTTATAAAACCTAAAAGCAATTTTTTTCCGGCGGGAATTAAAGTAATTTACAACAGCATCCACAAAATTGTTGGAGACGAAAACAAAGTACTGCTTCAAGGCGGACAAGTTTTGCAATACGATTATTTGATCATTGCCACTGGAGCACAAACTCGTCCGGACGAAACTCCTGGTTTGAAAGACAAACTTTGGTATAAAAGCATTTTTGATTTTTATACCATTGAAGGAGCCGTTGCGCTTCAAGACTATTTCAAGCATTTCGAAGGCGGAAAATTGGTGATGTGTATTGCTGAACTTCCGTACAAATGTCCAGTAGCTCCTATTGAATTCGTTTGTCTGGCAGAAGCTTTTTTCACCAAAAAAGGCATTCGCGATAAAGTGGACATCACCTATGTAACGCCTATGTCGGGTGCATTTACCAAACCTGTTGCTTCCAAAATGCTGGGCGATTTATTAGCCGAAAAAAACATCAAAGTGGTGGCTGATTTTTATTTAGAACGCGTTGATAACGACAAAAAAACGATTGTTGCCTACGATGAGCGCGAGATTGAATTTGATGTTTTGACCGTGGTTCCCACCAATATGGGCGACGAAATGATTTTGCGCAGCGGTTTGGGCGACGATTTGAACTTTGTTCACACCAACAAACACACACTTCAGTCGGAAAAATACAAAAATATATTTGTCTTGGGCGATGCAGCCAACTTGCCCACTTCTAAAGCCGGATCAGTAGCCCATTTTGCATCCGAAATCTTGTTTGAAAACCTGATGAGCGCCATCGAAGGACGGCCCTTAATGGCCAAATTTGACGGACATGCCAACTGTTATATTGAAACGGGCTACGGAAAAGGAGCCCTCATCGACTTCAATTACGCAACAGAACCATTGCCGGGAACTTTTCCTTTGCCGGGAATTGGGCCATTTGGACTCTTGAAAAACACAAAAATAAATCACTATGGCAAAATCCTGTTTCGTTGGATTTATTGGCACATTTTGCTCAAAGGAAAAGAAATGCCTATTGAAGCAGATATGACAATGGCTGGTAAAAAACGAATATAAAAATGGATTCAAAAATGGATAATTCGATACAAATACAAATAAATGAGCTCCATCAAAAAATGGATATATTGCTCGAGTACGTCAACAAACAACGCCTCAATTCCGAAGTAATTGAAGACTTGATTGCCGACGTTTCTATCATCGGAAAAGATGTGTACGACTCCACTGTTGAAGAATTGGAAAACCGGGAGGTGGAAATTCATCCTGCCCAGCTAACCGAATTGGGAATCAGCTTTTTAAGAAATATACAAAATTTCAATGTCATGATTGGAACATTTGAATCCATGATGGACCTAAGCAAAGAAATAGCCCCTATTGCCAACGAAATGATCATTGATTTTCAGAAAAAACTCGCTGAATTTGAAGCGAAAGGCTATTTCATATTTTTGGAAAAAGTATTCAAGATTCTAGACAAAACAATTTCGTCGATCGACCCAAAATCGCTTGACGAATTTGCCGAAAATATGCCCGCGTTCATTGCCTTGTTTGGCCGAATAAAGTGGCCGGCAGTTGTTCAAATGGGCGAAAAGTTAGCCACCAATTTAGAACAATTGGATTTTAAGAATCCCCCACAATATTCGCTCCTGAAAGTGGCTCGCGAAATGAATTCGCCCGAAATGAAACGAAATATGGGACTTCTAATAAGTTTGTCGAAAGGACTTGGAAAAGCTTAGAGTGAATTCTAGGAAAAGACGAATCAATAAAAATTTAAAAAAATTATAAACAATTAAAAAAATTATACCAATGGCAGAAAAAACAATAGCAGGAAAGAGCATTGCGGTTACCGATGAAGGGTACTTAACAAATACATCGCAATGGAGCAAAGAAATTGCAATGGAGATGGCCAAGGAAGATGGCATCGACTTAGGTCCAAAACATTTTGAAATCTTGGAATATTTACGCAAAGAAGTTGCTGCGGGCGAATCTTTGAGCATTCGGAAAGTAGGCAAGTCGGGTATTGCAGATGTGAAAGAATTGTATCAGCTTTTCCCGGGCGGACCGCTGAAATTATCGTCGAAATATGCAGGAATACCAAAGCCTACAAGTTGTGTTTAGTTAAATTTAAAAATGATTTATTATGAGCAATCTTGAACAGAAACCTTTAGACAAAGTATTGATTATCTGTGCTAAAGGAAATTTAGAAGATGTGTACGCTGCATTGGTTATGGCCAATGGTGCCGTGATGGAAGGCATTGAAACAAAATTGTTTTTTACGTTTTTCGGATTGGAAGGAATTCTAAAAAAACGCATGGACAAATTGCACACGGCCACAGTAGGGAATCCCGGAATGCGAATGCCCGGCGATCTTCCATTCCCAACACTTTTGGGCGCATTGCCCTTTGTGGAGGCAGGAGTTTCGAGCATGATGCGTAGCGAAATGGATAAATTGGATATGCCTCCTCCAAGTGAATTTTTAGAAATGATAACTGCTGGTGGTGGAGAAGTGTTTGCCTGCAAACTTGCTGTTGAAATGTTCAAACTCAAGAAAGAAGATTTTAGTCCTGAAGTGAAAGACATTATCACTATCGGGCAGTTTTACGAAATGGCCACCGGCCAAAACACGCAAATTATTTTTACTTAACAACAACTTCCCCTAAACTAAATAACCCCAAAGTCAAAAAAACTTTGGGGTTTTCTATTTTTGCACTATGCAAATTAGCAAAAAGCATGTATTTTTGACTGAAAGAAAAAGAGAATGTTGTATCTACTGCTGCTCATTTATTTTATTTTATCCACCGGAGTGGCTTATTTGGGAGCAGACCGATCCATTGGTTTCGGCAAGGCTTTTCTTTTCAGTATTCTTTTGACCCCAATTATTGGCTTGACCATTGTAGCACATTCCTCCAAAAAGATTACCTATTTCGAAATCCAATTTCATTGTCCTCGATGCGGCTACAACTTTACCGAAAAACACGAGTTTTGTCCGTATTGCCATGAAAAAGGACTTGCTATTCCGTTAATAAAGGAAACCGTTACTACTACTTAAATCAAAATTTCGCCATCCATTTCT
>DMBV01000051.1 GCA_003445975.1 Bacteroidales bacterium | reverse complement strand
ATTTCGCCTTTTAGATTTTTTTCCATCAAACGTCGGGCTTCTTCGTTCGGAACTTCCATTCCCAATATCCACATCAATTTTGTTAAAGCGGCTTCTATGGTCATATCTTTTCCGTTTATCAAACCCATTTCGGCCAAATCGAGGCTGGTTTCGTATTTTCCCATTTCGACCGAACCGCCGCGGCATTGCGAGATATTTACGATCAATATTCCTTTGTCGATGGCTGTTTTTAATGCATCCAAAAACCATTTTTCTGTTGGCGCATTTCCGGCACCGTAGGTTTCCAGAATTACCGCTTTGAGCCCATCAATGGCAAAAACAGCTTTTACTGTATTGGAATTTATGCCCGGAAACAAACGCAAAACCACCATATTGGTATCCATTTTGGAATAGATTTTCAGGCGTTTGAAATTGGGTTTTAAGATATTTTGTTCGTGGTATTTGATATAAACGCCCACATTGGCCAATGGCGGATAATTCGCCGATTTGAAAGCGTCGAAGTTTTCGGCATTGAATTTATGTGTTCTGTTTCCTCTAAAGAGTTGGTTTTCGAAATAGATACATACTTCGGGAATCATTGGGATATCGTCGGATTTTGCACCGGCAATTTCCAAGCTGCTAATAAAGTTGTCGCGTCCATCGGTACGAATCATTCCCAGCGGCAATTGTGAGCCGGTTATTACCACCGGTTTGTTTAGGTTGTCGAGCATAAAACTCAATGCCGAAGCGGTGTAGCTCATCGTATCTGTTCCGTGTAAAATCACGAAACCATCGTATTTTTCGTAATTCACAGAAATTACCTCTGCCAATTTTATCCAGTATTCGGGATTTATATTTGCAGAATCGATGATAGGGTCGAATGAATAGGAATCGATTTTGAATTTAAACAACTCCAGCGAAGGCATATAATTGTATAGTTCGTCGAAATTGAAAGGACGAAGGACGCCTGTTTCGGGATCTTTAAACATCCCAATAGTGCCTCCGGTATAGATTACAAGTAAAGCGGCTTTTGTTTCCATAAGTGTTACAAATTAAACAATTTTTTGGCGTTCATGCTTGTTGTGGCGGCAATTTCTTCAATTGAAACGGCTTTTACTTGCGCCAATTTTTGAGCGATGAGTGGAATATAACTTGGTTGATTTCGCTTTCCGCGATGAGGAATTGGAGCAAGATAGGGAGCATCGGTTTCCAAAACAAAATGCTCCAGTGCAATATTTTTTATCTGATTTTCTAAGCCGGAGTTTTTAAAAGTTAGCACGCCTCCAATTCCAAGCAGAAAACCGTATTCATTCACAATTTTCTCCGCCTGTTTTTCTGTTCCTGTAAAGCAATGAAAAACGCCTCTCAGATCGTCGGAGTTCAGCTTGTCGAGCAAACGGAAAAGGACATCGAACGAATTGCGCGAATGGACAACAATGGGAAGTTTGTGTTTTTTGGCCAGTTCCACCTGAAACTTAAACGCTTCTTCTTGTTCGGGCGCAAAGGTTTTGTCCCAATACAAATCAATTCCAATTTCGCCAATGGCGATAAAGGTGTTTTCTTTTAAAAGTCTTTCTACAATGGCCAATTCGTCTTCTACATTTTCTTTTACCGAAGTGGGATGCAAACCAATCATTGGGAAGCAATTTTCCGGATAATTGCTGCACACATTGAGCATAGAATCGATGGAATTGCTGTCGATATTGGGCAACAAAAAAGTGTTTACTTTGGCACTGAAAGCATTATTTAAAACGCTATTTAAGTCGTCGGCGAAATCGGGCAGATAAATATGGCAATGTGTATCGATAAAAGTCATGTGGCAAAGGTATTTCTTTTCTGATTTGGTTTTCGCACAGAGCGGAATCCGGCACAAAAATTTAGGAAAAACGGGCTTATTTCCGCTTGATACGAAGCACTATTTCATTTTCTTCCATTTTCACTTCCATATCTTGCGATTTCCACGGAATGTCGTCGCCGGTTTTTAATTTATACAATCCGGCTAAAAAATCGTAGCCATCGCGCAGCAATTTTTCTATTTGTTCGGCTTCGGTGGCTGTATTTTTTTTGATTTGCGGAAGCTCAAACACCTTGTGTTCTTCGCCGCTTAGGCTGAGCAATCTTTTTTCATCGCTTTGCGAAAATAGGGAGATTTGTCCGGACGACGATTTTCGAAAAAATTTACCTTTATTCCCAACTAGGTTTAGAATTATTTTTTTTAGCTCTTCTTTGGCCTGATCGCTGAGTTCAAAAATTTCTTGCTTTTGGCTTAACAAGAGTGCTATTTCCTTGAAAAAACCTCTGTTTTCTTTTATTAATTGAGCCAGTCCATATTCCAAGGAGTTTCGGTTTATGAAATGGATAACCGATGCCGGCTTGATGGCGTTTTGCTGTTGCAACAAGGCATAGCGTTTTTCGAGGGCTTTTTGATTGAGACTAAAATCGTAATAAATCAACAAATCGGCCGGAGGCAAATCCTCAAAAACACCTTCTTTTGAGACAATAAAAGCAGACTGTTCGCTTTGCTGAAAACGGCTGAAAACGGATTTTTTCTCCTCCGGGCTTTGGCCTTTTTCTATCAGTGAGGCCGAGATGTGATTTTCTTTGAAAAAGCGTATCAATTGGCGGCGCGCCTCCTCCTTTTCGGCAAAAACAATTCCCTTGCGAACCACTTGGGTGATGTTGATTTTCTCTAAAAGAAAATGGCTAAACTCCATGAATTTTGCCGAAAACCCTTGATTTTGTTTTGGCAGAAGAACCAACGACGCAAATTCTTTCAACTGAATTAGAAGTTGTTTCACGTTTTGAAAATCGTAAACGGTCAAAAGTTCTTTGTTGAGAAAAAACAGTACTTCTTCGGCCATTTTCTGTTGCTGAATTTGTTGCGACTCTTTCAGGTTTACAGGAATGATGATTGGGCTAATTTTTTGCAACTGACTTGCAACCTCTTCTTTTTCGCGCCGCAGCAAAATAGTTTGAAGTCGGCGAGCAATGTTCTCCTGATTGTAATATCCAACCACTTTGTCCACAATTTGCGAATCGAACAAGCAATGCTGATAGGAAAACTCCCACAGAGGTGCGAGCATTTTGGAGTCGATCAATCCTACCATGGTATAGAATTGCATCAAATTGTTTTGCGGTTTGCTGTCGGTAATGATGAGTAGATGTTGGCGGTTTACACGTCGAATAATTCGAACCAAATCGGAATCGAAATTGCTGATTTTTTGTGCTTCGTCGATAATAAGCATATCGGGCTCAAAAGATTCGAAAGCCGGTGAAAGTCGCATAAAATCGTCGAAGCCAATAATTTTAAAATACGCTTCACGCGAAAACAAATCGGCACTTTCTTTGACAAGCAAGCTGGTTTCGTTTCCCACCTTTTGTATTTCCTGCTCCCAATGTTGAATCAAACTATCCGGACAAATGATGAGCGTTGAACGCACATTGAACAGATTTTTTTTGAACTGAGCCGCCAAAATTGCCTGAATCGTTTTGCCCAAGCCAACTTCATCGGCCAGAATTACGCTTTTATTAAAAACAATAAATTCGACACCTTCTTTTTGAAATGGATACAAACTGATTTTTAAATCAGTAAAATTTAAATCGGTCGTCGATTGAAGCGTTTTTAAGGCTTGTACTTCTACTGCTTTTTGAACTTTCTGAACGACTTCGGGACGAATATTAATCAATTTATGACTTTGTGCTTCGCGAAGAAAATTTTGAAAGTCGAGCAATTTTTTGTTCGAAAGAATTTGATTCTCATCAAAATAGCGATTGAGCAATTCCAGAATATCTTCGGGTAATTTTCCGGGAAAAAACCAAGCTACCCGATAGTCGTGCAGGGGATGCAAATATACTTCGACGAAAGGAAAATCTTGTTTCGACAAATCCGTTTGCTTGTATTTATTTCGAAAATCATCGAAAGCAAAAAGCAAGTGTTTGCAGGTGGCTAATTTATTTGTTTGATGATCGGGACAAGAGCAATAACCTTGTTTTGTTTCGAAATTATAAAAGGTCAGTTTGTAGGATTTGTTTTGACTGTTGGTAATCAAATGTTCGCCAAACATATTGTCGGAATAATCTATTTGATATTTTTCCGTATTCGCTTTTAATTCGCGTTCGGCAATGACGCGTTTTATCATGCCTTCGCGCGTATATTTCATGCCTGTTTGAGGTGCCGCACCCAGCTCCTGACTAATGTCTTCGTGCAACTGAATTAAAGTGGCCACTTTGTGTGAGCAAAAATCGACCGATTTACAATTGCACTGCAGTTCCAAACGCTTTTCGCTCACGCTAAAATCAATCTGAGTTTGAAAATCTTGGTGGTCGTCGGCAACCGTAAACGAATATCGCGTACCTTCTCGGCTGATTAGAGTACATTTATTATTCAGATAAAGCGCATTTCCTGACTGATAAGCCAATCGCGAAACGCTTTTGCTAATGCGCAAATTGCTAATATATTGAGAGAGAAACTCCGTTTGATAATTTTTCATTTTTCAAGACTTTTTATTCAAATCCGACAAATCGCGTATGGGAAAATTGCTATTCCATCAAAGCCGCAACACCAATCATTGAGCTAAAATAGATATAATACAGATATGCAAATAGGAATTCAGCAGCCCAATCTTGTTTAAAGCAGCTTGTGTTTTCAAAAAATAGCGCTCTTCTATCGATAAATCCATCCGATTGCACATCGGCCGGAATGGATTTAACAGCCAAGCACCAATACAAACTGCGCTCTTTTATTTTTATTGTCAGAATTCTTTCTTACTTTTGATACCTATAAACATTGCTTTAAATGTCGAGCCGATCAGAAAAAAAAGCCAAACACAAAGCGGAAAAAAGAGGACGTTTTTATCGCCACCTTCGACGCTATGCACACAATATATTCACACTGGCAATTAATCTTGGGTTGTTGGCTTTTGCTTACCTTCTGCTTTATGGGTTGATTTTAGAACCGCTGTTGATTTCAAAATCTTACGGAGCAAGCGACACACGTGAATTTCTGTATTTGGCCATGGTTGGATTTATGGTGGGCGTTTTCTATTTTTTGCGTTTTCTTATCAATTATACCGAAGAGCAAGCATGGCAACGAAATTGGCGTTTGTTGCGCGACGTCGATTTCGACTTGGATCGGTATGCTGCACTCAAACAGATAGGAATTAGCAAAGTAGGCAGCCGCAAAAAAAGACATTCATCCACCAGAAGCAAAAGCGAGTAAACCATGCTTTGGTTTCCACCGGCAAAGATAAACCTAGGTTTAGCGGTCTTGCACAAACGCTTGGATGGCTATCATTCCATCGAAACACTTCTGTATCCCATTCCGCTTTTTGATTTGTTGGAAATAAACAAAAACCCAACTCAAGACACAGATATTTTTTCTTCCAGCGGATTGATACTGGATTGTCGGCCAGAAGAAAACCTGGTGTGGAAAGCCCTTCGGCGACTTAGAAAGGAATACAAATTCCCATCCGTAAAAATCCACCTTCACAAACAAATTCCTGTTGGATCGGGACTTGGTGGAGCAAGTTCCGACGCAGCTTATATACTTTTGGGAATCAAATGGCTTTTCGATTTATCCATAAGCCCATCAAATTTAAATCTTCTTGCTGCCGAAATTGGGAGCGATTGTCCGTTTTTTTTAAAATCGAGGCCACGCTATATTCGAGGAAAAGGAGAACTTTTGGAAGATTTCTACATCCATTTGGCCGTCAAAAAACTGGCTTTGGTAATTCCAAATTTTTCGATCTCCACCAAAGATGCTTATCAAGATATTGTACCAAAAATTCCGGCCATCTTTCCTTTTCAAGCTTTGCAAATGGAGATAGAAAATTGGAAGAAATATTTGAAAAATGATTTCGAAGAGCGTGTTTTTCGAGTCTATCCGGACTTAGCCAAAACGAAAGAAGAATTGTATCGCGCGGGAGCGCACTATGTTTCCTTAAGCGGAAGCGGTTCTGGCATTTTCGGCTTGTTCGAAAGCGAAACAGAGCTAAAATTGTCGGCAAAACACCAAGTCTATTGGATGACTTTGGATGACTAAATTTTTTTTAATCTCCAATTCCCTCTTTTTAAATACCAATAGCTAAACAAACTCAGCAAAAACATATAAACATATTCCGAAGTCCAGGCCATTGCCACACTCGAATGTTTTACAATAACAATCCAATAAATGTAGGCCAAATAGACGATTAGGGTCAGCACCTCTATGGCTAAAGCGGTTTTCGTGTTAGCCGTTCCGCTCACACCACTAAAAACAATCATTGCCACAGCGAAAATCAAAATGGCTCCACTGACAATGTAGAGCGAGGAAACAGAATCTGCAATCAATGCCGGACTATTTGTGTAAATCCGGATCATTTGTTTGGGGAGAATCCAGATGAGGAGAATAAAAGGCAAAACGCTGATCAAACTTATTTTCATTAATCTATTGATAATGTGCATGACATCTTCTTTAAAGCCTTCGCCAATGGCGTTGCTCACCAAACTCGAAGTGGCTGTACTCAAACCCATGATAGGAATAACAAGTACCATATAAATGCTTCGGATAATATTCGAAATGGCGAGCGGGCGTTCGCCCATTTGCTCGATAATTGCGAAAAAAGCAAACCAGCTTGTCAACGACAAAAAATATTGAAGCATAATGTAAACAGATAGTGACAGCGTGCTTTTTATGATGCTAAAATTTATTTTCGGAAAGCGAAACAATTGAAATTGTTTTACATTCAATTTTAGGCGCACATAAAAAACGAAGAAGAGAAAAGAAACCGCTTCGGCAATAACGCTTGCCAATGCGGCTCCGGCAATGCCCATCTCAGGAAAACCATAATGGCCAAAAATAAACAGATAATCGAAAATGATATTCACAACAGCCATAATCAGCGCGCTATAACCCAATGCTCTGGTATTTGTAACACCCACAAGCAGCGCCCGGAAAGCCAGATTTCCAAAAGCGAAAAAGATTCCCCAAACGCGAATTTGCAGGTATTCTTTCGATGCTTGGAAAACAGCTTTTGAAGAAACAATTTTTTCTAAAAAATACGCACCAAAAAAGTAGATAAAAATGAATATGAAAACAGCTAAGAGCAAGAAAAAATACGCCGACTGATCAAAAATACCTCCAATTTGTTTGTGTTCACTTTCTCCATTTCGGCGAGCAATCATAATTTGTGTTCCGGTACTAAACCCAAAACCAAGCATAAAAACGGCCACATAGAACAATCCGGCTATGGCCGAAGCGCCCAGCTCAACTTCTCCAACGCGACCCATAAATGCTGTATCGGTCACATTGATGATGTTTTGAGCCAAAAGACTCAAGATAATGGGAGCAGAAACATGCCAGATTTTAGAATACGACGGAACACCTTGATTCATTTTGCAAAGTTAGCCTTTTGAACGAAATGATGATAAGCAATAAACGCAGCAGCCGAGCAAAATTCTGTTTTTTTCCCACATTCGAAAAGACGGATTCGTTGGGCAAACGATGCGACTACGGTTCAAATTTTGAATATTTTAAAACAAGCGCGTCATGACTGAAAACGAGTGTAGATACAGATCGGGATTCTGAATCATCTTATTCGGAGTTCCGTAAAAATGAATGGCTGTAAAAGTGGATTTTTTAAAGGCGTAGAAATCAAATCTATGAAGTGGCACCACCATTTTGCATAAGCCCAAAATGTTTACGCAAAAAACCATCGACGCCAAGCAATGAAAACGATGCCAGCGCGATAATAAATAGGAGTGAAAAAGTAAAGGTACTGGAAATAAAGCCAAGGGCGTAATCCAAAACCAAGGTATTTAGATTTTCCAATAAATAGCGAAGAATTCCCTCTTCGGGCAACCAAACTGAAACATAAGGCCAAACAACATTCACCAATATCAAATTGATGAGGGCGATGAGAATGAAAATCAAAAAAGTAAGATTCTTTCCGGCAGTGCTCACTACCGACTCGCTGGGAATCGACGCTTTTTGATGAATCTTAGCCAAAATTCCGGCCGTAAAACCCAAAGAAGGCGACATAAGGTGATTTTCCGAAAATAGAGATTTCAAAAACAGATCTCGTTCATCAAACTCACTTCTTTCTATATTTTTTTCTGTTTTCATCTGTTTATAATTTGCTTTTTAATTGGTTTCGCCGAGCTCGTAAACTCGGTTGTCAGACCTGTCTGCCGACAGGCAGATGAAACTCGCCAATAATCATTCTCCAGTGTGAGAAGTCGTTTCCTTGCTCGTTTCATCTTTACAAATTTATATTTTTTTTGCAACGGCCTCGTTTTTTACCATTTCTTCTTGCATTTGCACATACAGTTTTTTTCGAATACGATGCAGTTTCACTTTCACATTGGCTTCCGACAATCCGGTAATTGTACTGATTTCGCTTACCGACAACTCTTTCAAATAAAAAAGATGAATGATCGTATAATCTTCGTCCGACAATGTATTGAGTGCGAGTTGAAGCATTTGTTGCTGTTCTTCATAATCAATCAAATCGAGGTTTTGATGCGCCTCCGATTCTGAATAATTGGCTATCGTACTGTCATCAAGGGCATGAACTTCCAACCTTCGTTTGCGTGTCATCGAAATGGCTGCATTGTAGGCAATCCGATACAACCAAGTAGAAAATTTAGCTTCTCCTCTGAATTTATCCAACTTTTCGTAGGCTTTCAGAAATGTATCTTGAGCCAATTCTTCCGCCTCTTCGCTTTTCCGAACAATCTTATAGCAAATAGAATAAACCATCGATTTATGCTTATTGATGAGCATTGTATAGGCGTTCACATTGCCTTTCAATACCTCGCTCACATAAAAACTGTCGTCTTCAAAAGCCATTTTCACCTAGTTTTCGGTTATAGGACGAGAAATCCTGCTTTCGGTTACAGAAATTTCATTCTAAACAGACAAAATTAAATCAAGCTCTGTGCTAAAAACAAGGAATATCTTATTCCGAACTATTTGTAAGGCCTTTCCAAAATGGCTTGTGCAATAACGGCTTGCCTCAAATTAAAGGAAATTTTATATATGGGCTGCTCCATATCTTCCCCTTTAATGGCGGAGTCTGCTATCATATTGATATCGCCATCGTTTTCCGAATAAATTGAAAAATCGGCCTGATCGGTTCCTGAATAGGTATCCAAAATTGATTCTTCCTGAATTGCAACCGTATCAATCAAGGATTCTTCTTCAAAATTATGTGGTTGTTCTTCCATAGGCACGCTGTCCAAAACAGCTTCGTCTATTTCATCTTCGGCATAAGCATACGGAATTGGCGCTTCTTGAGGTCTTGCATTTTCCTGGAATAAAGATTGGAAAACAGCTTCCAAAGGATTTTCGTTGGAATTCGTTTGAGAATAGGGTGTGCTTTTTGGTGGCGCTACCGGCTTATTTTTCTTTACGGAAGAATAGATTCCATAAGCTATCCAAGCTATCACTAAAATTGTATAAAAAAAATCTTCCATAATTCGCGTGAAATAAAGTGTAAAGTTAAATAAATTAAACCATTAGACGCTCAATTTAATTTGAAATCCCAAACCATCGAAACAAGAAAAAAGTTTGGGTCGGTTTCATGTTTTTTGGCTTTTTGCGGCTTTGTTTTATCATTGTACGCTGTGGTTCCGACTGGATTTTGGTTTGATGTTTGTATTTTTTGTCGTATTGTTTCGTAAATTTTTTATCCGCTTTTCGTTGTGTTCGTGCGGCTTGCTTTATCGCTTTATTTTCCAAGTGGGCAATTTTACAAGAACCCACAGTAGCCATCACCATCAGTGCAAAAAGAGAGATAAAAACGATCCGTACAAAATTGGCTGGCTTCATATCAGAATTATTTATAAGCTATTTACTTTTCGCCATTCATTGCTTTTACAAACAAATCAAAAGCTCCAAAATCATGCTCTAAATTAATCAATTTATAGCTTGGGAAATAAAAAACAATCTAATCTCTAAAAGAATATTTTTTGTTTCTTGAAAAATAGACCAAGAGAAATTCCGTCTTTTTTTTGTATTAGTAAAAATAATAGCTACTTTTGAAATCAACTCTAAATGAGCAATTAAAATTAGGTAATTTAATACCAAAAACACAAAATTATGGCAAAAGTTGTAGTGCTCGGAGCCGGAATTTCCGGTCATACTGCTGTTTTATATTTGAAAAAAATACTCGGAAAAAATCATGAAGTCATTATGGTTAGTCCAAACAGCAATTATCAATGGGTCCCATCAAATATATGGGTCGGTGTGGGTTTAATGACTCCCGATCAAGTAAAATTTAAACTCAAACCTGTTTACGACAAGCTTGGAATCGTTTATAAGCAAGCCATGGGGATTTCATTTCATCCGGAAGGCGATATAGAAATAAGCAGTCCGTACATCAAAATCAGCTATGTAGAGGAAGGCCGAATGGGTGAAACAGAAAATCTGACCTACGATTATCTAATCAACGCAACAGGTCCGAAATTAAACTTTGCCGCTACCGAGGGACTCGGTCCAGACAAATTCTCGCAATCGGTATGCACTTTCGATCATGCAGAGCATGCTTGGAAAAACTTACAGCATTCGTTGGCCAAAATGGAAAAAGGAGAACATCAAACCTTTTTAATTGGAACCGGCCATGCTTTGGCCACTTGTCAGGGTGCTGCTTTTGAATATGCTTTAAACATTGCATTCGAAATAAATAAGCGAAAATTAAACAGACTCGCCGATCTCATCTGGATTTCGAATGAATATGAGTTGGGCGATTTTGGCATGGGTGGAGCCTACATAAAACGAGGCGGATATATAACACCGACCAAAATTTTTACCGAGTCTATTTTGGCGGAATATGGCATCCGCTGGATTAAGCGAGCAGGAGTGTATAAAGTGGAAGAAGGAAAAGCTTTTTATGAAAATTTGGACGGAGAATATTTAGAACAAAAATTCGATTTCGCCATGTTGATTCCCGGTTTTAAAGGAGCCGATTGGAAAGCTTTTAACAAAATTGGCGAAGACATTACCTCCGCTATTTTTGCTCCAAACGGAATGATGAAAGTAGATGCTGATTATTCCGGAAAACCCTATGAAGAATGGTTGGCTTCCGATTGGCCAAAAATCTATCAGAGTCCGGCTTACAACAATATTTATGCTTCGGGCATCGCATTTGCACCTCCTCATGGAATGTCGAAACCCGAAAAGAGCAAAAACGGAACGCCCATTTTTCCAACGCCCCCAAGAACAGGAATGCCTTCGGGAGTCATTGGGAAAGTAGTTGCCACAAATGTTGCTTACCGCATAAAAACCGGAAAAACAGATCATCCGCATCAAGCTACTATGGCAAAAATGGGAGCCGCCTGCATTGTTTCGGCCGGTTATGGCCCACTTACAGGTCAAGCGGCCACCATGACTGTTTCGCCCATCGTACCCGATTGGAATAAATACCCAAAATATGGTCGCGATATATCCAAAACTGTTGGTGTAGTTGGCTTGGCCGGCCATTGGATGAAATTATTTATGCACTATATGTTTTTATATAAAGCAAAAGCCAAATTTGGCTGGTCGTTGATTCCTGAATAATAAAAATTTGAAATGATGACAAATATACATGAAAGATTAAAAAACATTCCGTATTCCGGTCAAGCCTTCGCTACCCGACCAACTTGGTGGACTATGCGTTGGCGCAGAAACTTCTTTTATCAAGTGTATCAATTTTTCAGATTGAATCTGAAAATAATGATGATGGTTGTGCGCGGACACTCCTAAACATTGGATTGAAACGGATCGTTTTTTCTATAAATATTTTCAACTGACATTTGTTTTTGGCTGTTAAAAGGCTATTTGTACGGATGTTAAATCTAAAAGAACCACTGCATGAAACGCCTATTCCTGCTTGTTTTGGCTTTCGTTTTTGCGACTAGTCAAGCTATTGCTCAATCGCAAAGCGCAAAGGAGCTTGTTTTCGAATTGTTTTCGCCTGATTTGCCCGATAGCAGCGCGGTTTTTGTGAGTGGCAGCATTGCACAGTTTGGAAATTGGAATCCCGCTTCTATAAAAATGGAAGCAAAAGGAAATCATTTGTGGCGGCTAACTATTCAGGGCGAATTTCCCGATTTAATAGAATATAAATTTACTTTGGGCAGTTGGGAAAAAGAAGCTGCTGGAGCCAATGGCTTGCCTTTGCAAAATTTTGTTTTGAAACCAAAAGAAAATACGAGCGTAAGGCATGACATCTATTTCTGGCTCGACGGAAAACCGCGTATGCTTAAAGGCGAAATTACCGGAAAAGTAAATTACCATCGACAAATGAAAGGAGAAGGGATTTTGGACAGAGACATCGTCGTGTTATTGCCTTCTGATTACGAACTGAATCCAAGAAAGAAATATCCTGTTTTGTATATGCACGACGGCCAAAATCTCTTTGATCCGGCAACCAGTTCGTTTGGCGTCGATTGGCAGATAGACGAAACGCTCGACAGCTTGGCAAAATTGGGGACAGTTCAAATTCCTATCGTTGTGGGAATTTACAATACATCAGAACGTACTGCCGATTATACTCCGGGAGAGCAAAACAAAAAGTATATGAAATTTGTGGCGGAAATTGTAAAACCCTTTATCGACGCAAATTACCGTACGCTTTCATCCAGAAAAAACACAGCAATTGGCGGATCGTCGTATGGCGGACTGGTTTCGTTTATGTTGGCTTGGGAATATCCACACCTTTTTTCAAAAGCTTTCTGCTTGTCGCCCGCATTTAAAGTGCAAAACATTGATTACGTTCAAAGGGTATTGAATGACGCAAAGCATAAAAAACTTATTTTCTACATCGATAACGGAGGACTTGGCCTCGAGGAACAATTGCAGCCCGGAATTGACGATATGCTCGAAGCTCTCAAAAAAAACGGATTTGTAAAAAACAAAGATTTTTTCTGGATATTGGATTCGGAAGCGCGTCATTTTGAATCGGATTGGGCAAAACGAATGCCGCATGCGTTTGAACTCTTGTACAAATTCAAGTAAAAGCCAAAACGAATTGTTCGAAATTCTCTTTAATTATCGCCCGCACTCTTCAAAACGATTACAATCACTCCGTTTGCACCTCGTGCGCCATATATTGCAGCAGAAGAACCTTTTAAAACAGAAATCGATTTGACATCGTTGGGGGAAATATCGGCGATATTGCTAATGGGGCTGCCATTCACAACATAAAGTGGCTCGCTGCTCAAATTAATGGAGGAAAGCCCACGGATAACAATGCTATTTCCGTTTACAACAACTCCCGGAACTTCCCCTTTTATCATATCATAAATAGTTGAATATTGCTGGGTGCTTCTTAGATGAGCTTTATTCACTTCTCCTACGCTGGTAGTCAGATTGCGTTTGTGTGCTGTTCCATAACCCACATTTACACGATCGTCTTCCACTTGTACCGGATCGTTCAGCGGATTATTCGCCGGGGGATTTGCCGTGGATAAATGGAAAGTTAGTTCTGTATCTCCCTGATAAGCCACTTCTATTCCACCATGAAAAAGAGTGAAAACAGTAATTATTTTAGTCTTGGGTTTTAGTTTTATCGAGAAACGACCATCGGCATCGCTTAGAATATTCGAGTTGTTTCCATCTACAAAAATGGCCGCTTTTGAAACCGGATTCCCTCCCGCATCCAATACCAATCCATTGAGAATGATTTTTTTATTGGCCTTTGCCCCTTGAGCAAAATTCTGTTGTACCAAAAACAGACTAAGAATAAGAAGTAAGCTTAATTTAAGTTTCATTTGAATCTGATTTTAAAATTATCAAGTTACGTCTATACAACAATCGTTCCGAGTTGCAGGACACCGCTTGCTATTGTTTTTTTTGATTTTCCTGTACGAAGATACATCAATATTTTTTCAGCTACTCATTGCCACTACAATTTGATGTACAAGAAAAGCGTACGACAAACTAAAATTTGTACTTTAGCGAGCAATTAACCAACAACATCATAAACCATGCGTTATTTTTTTCTTATTATGGCCTTTTTGTTTTTTGGCCTTTTCAGCTCTTTTGCTCAAAGCAAAAAAACACTCTCAACTGCCGATTACGACGATTGGAAAAGCGTTTCATCAAAAGCAATCTCTTCAAATGGGAATTTTGTTAGTTTCGAAATCAATCCACAAGTGGGCAACGGGAAACTCGTTTTCAGTCATTTCGACGGGTCGAACGAACGGATATTTCCACGCGGATACAAAGCTGTGTTTCCCGAAACAGAAGATTTTTTTGTTTTTCAGGTAAAAGCAGAATATAAAAAAGTGCGCGATCTTAAATTGAAGAAAAAGAAAGCGGATGAGCTTCCAAAAGATTCGCTCTTTATCTTAAACCTTAAATCGGGACAACTGAGCTATTTTGCGAATTTGATTTCTGTAGAAGTGGCTACTGAGGAAGCTAATTGGCTTGCGTTTACACTAAAACCCGAAGAGGCAAAAAAAGACACCACTGAAAAAAAAGAGGAAAAGAAAAAACCCGATTCCAAGAAAAAAGCACCTAAGGACGATCCAAAAACAAACACACTTTACATTATGAACCCGATCAGTGGGACAAAACATGAGTTCAAAGATGTGGTAGAATTTAATGTTTCGCGAAACGGAAAACTGGTAGGTTTCAGCACTTTCAAACGTGACAGCTTGCCACTTTCAAAACTTTTTATTTTCGACACTAAAAAAGAAATAAGTACAGAAGTTTACGCATTGGAAGGATTGCTGAAAAAACTGAGTGCCGATAACGGAGGAAATAATTTAGCTTTTTTCAGTACGCAAGATACCGCAAAGCGAAAACTCTATAATTTGCACAATTATTCTATCAAACTGCAGGCTGTCAAAACAATTGCCGACACCAATACAAGTCTTTTTTCTGACAAATACATCCCAAGCGTGAATGCCAAATTGTACTTTTCGCGCAACGACGAAAAGTTGTATTTCGGCGTTGGCCCCAAAGCTGAAAAAGAGATCAAAGACACTTTATTGCCCGACGAAAAAGTGAACTTGGATTTATGGCATTGGCAAGACGATTATCTGCAACCACAACAACTTATTCAGCTCAATCGGGAACCAAACAAGAGCTTTTTAAGTGTTTACAATCTAAAAACGAATACAATTATCCAACTTGCTTCCAAAGAAATGGAAGATGTTCGTCCAATGCTCAAAGGCAATTCGGATATTGCTTTGGGAACAGACAATCGCGCTTATCGCATGCGGTCGTCGTGGGAAAGCCCCGGATATAGAGATGTGTATGCTGTGGATGTCAATACTGGGAAGAAAACCTTGCTTCTCAAAGAAATTCAATCGCGCTTTGGCTTATCGCCAAATGGCAAATATGTATATTGGTATGCCAACGAAGACAGTAATTGGTATGCAAAACCCGTTATTGGCGGAAATACAGTTTGCTTAAGTGCAGAGATAAAAAATCCTCTTTACGACGAAAAATTTGATATGCCTCAAAACCCCTACGATTATGGCCTTGCCGGATGGACTGCCGACGACAAGGGAATTATTATCTACGATAAATACGATTTATGGCTGGCCGATCCAAGCGGAAAAGAAAAAGTGCGAAATCTGACTTCCGGATTTGGACGCAAAAACAATACTGAACTTCGGTATTTGCGCCTTGATGACGAAGAAGAATGGATAAACGTTCAAAAACCAATTCTACTTCAAGCACAAAACAAAACAAGCAAACAATCCGGATTTTACACGACTGATTTTAAATCGGGCGCTTTAAAGGAACTAACGCTTGGCAATTTCCGTTATTTAAACCCTGCAAAAGCAAAAAAAGCCGACCGTATTCTATTTCAGAGAGGAAATTTTACTAACTATTACGATCTTTGGTCGAGCAGCCTGGATTTCAAAAACGAAACCAAATTGTCCACTGCCAACCCGCAGCAAAAGGATTATTCTTGGGGAAGCGTAGAACTAGTAAAATGGACAAATATGGACGGCGACGAAGTAGAAGGATTGTTGTATAAACCCGAAAATTTCGACCCGGCAAAAAAATATCCGATGATTGTCTATTTCTACGATCTGCATTCGGACAATTTGTTTTCTCATTATGTTCCTTCGCCAAGCCGCTCTGTTATCAATCCAACGGAATATGTAAGCAATGGCTATTTGGTTTTTATGCCAAATATTTATTACAAAGAAGGATATCCCGGACAAAGTGCCTACAATTATGTTGTGAGTGGCACATTAGCTTTGGTGGATAAAGGATTTGTCGATAAGGAAAATATTGGCATACAAGGCCAGAGTTGGGGAGGCTATCAAGCACTTTATATCGTTACTCAAACCGATTTATTTAAAGCCGCCAATGTGGGCGCTCCTGTTTCGAATATGACCAGCGCGTACGGCGGAATCCGTTGGGAAAGCGGTGTTGTTCGGATGTTTCAGTACGAAGAAACACAAAGTCGTATTGGCGGAACTTTGTGGGAAAAACCAATGTTGTATATCGAAAATTCTCCCTTGTTTTATGCACCAAAAATTTCCACACCTCTGATGATTCGCTCTTGCGATGCTGACGGAGCTGTGCCTTGGTATCAAGGAATCGAAATGTTTGTGGCGATGCGTCGTTTGGGAAAACCGGCTTGGCTGCTCAATTACAACGGAGCGCCCCATAATTTAACCGAAAAACGTTCCGAACAAGTTGATTTCACAATCCGAATGAGTCAATTTTTTGATCATTATCTTAAGGGAGCACCGGCTCCGGAATGGATGATGGATGGAATTCCTGCTTCCGAAAAAGGAAAAAATTTGAGACTGAAATTAAAATAACTTTTTCAAATAGTCTTGATTGAGAAATCTGCTTTTCTTCATGCTTAGGCAAAAAGGAAAGCAGATTTTTTGCATGTCAAATATCCTTCGCGCTCAGCTTTGAATCCGCTATTGGATACGCTTTTTTTTGACAGGCTTTTTCAACGATACTAGATACGCTTCTCTTACTTACGCTTTTTTTTCTTTTTGATGGGAAGTGGTTTTTGCATCAACGATTTCCAGTCGGCCGGATTTTCTTCCGACAACTCTTTGGTAGTAACATAGTCATCCTTAGAAATTTCGTTCACATAAACGGGCTTCCCAATATAATCTTCAATGGCTTCTAAAAGCGGCATTTCTTCTTTGGCACAGAACGAAATAGCAAACCCACGATGATCGCCACGGCCCGTTCTTCCCACACGATGTACATAATTTTCGGCCTGATCGGGCAAATCGTAATTCACTACAAACTCTACGCGATCAACATCAATTCCTCTGGCGCTTACATCGGTGGCAATCAATACTTTTATTTCGCCTTTTTTGAATTCGTTCATCACATGGCTGCGGTCTTTTTGCTCCTTATCGCCATGGATTGTTTTGGCGGCAATTTCTGCACGTTCCATCGCTTTAGCAACGCGCTCTGCACGCACTTTCGTTCTTACAAAAACCAAAATTTTCGATTCCGGGTTTTCCTTTATCAATCTTTCAAGAAAAAATCGTTTGTCGTCCATTTCAACAAAAGCCACTTTGTGATTGACGTTTTTCGAAACCGGATCATTTGGCGAAATTTGAATTCGTATAGGGTTAGTAACCAGCGAATAGGCTAGCTTTTTTATCTCTTTATCGATGGTTGCCGAAAAGAAAAGCGTTTGGCGTTTTTTTGGCAAAAAAGTAATCAACTGCCTGATATCTTTTATAAATCCCAGCGCCAACATATGGTCGGCTTCATCCAAAATAAGGTATTGAATGCGATGCAACTGAAGATATCCTTGGCTTACCAAATCGAACAGCCGTCCGGGCGTGGCAACCAAAATATCAAAGCCTTTTTGTAGTTCAGCAATCTGAGGATCTTGATCTACTCCTCCAAAAACGCCAAAGGTACGCACTGTTGTTCCTTGCTCAAGCGCATTGAAAACTTCTGTGATTTGAATGGCCAATTCGCGCGTGGGAACCATGACTATTGCCCTAATTCCATCGTTTCGCCTTTGGTTCAATTTATGATAATGCAATAAATCGATGATTGGAATTGCAAAAGCAGCCGTTTTTCCGGTACCTGTTTGCGCAATTGCCAACACATCGTCGCCCGAAAGTATCGGCTGTATCGACTTGAATTGAATGTCGGTAGGTCGTTTAAAGCCTAGCTTTCGGATGCTCTCTTTCAGTTCATCCGAGATTTTGTAATCGTCAAATTTCATACTTTAAATTCCTCCCCATTCCCCTCTTCATGTACTGAATACTTAATTTGTTTAAAACTTAGAAGGGCAAATCGTCGCCACCACCCATTTCAGATTCCAAGCTTTGTACCACATTTGAACTTGGCGAAGCGGCCTGATTTGCTGCGTGTGTAATGCCCGACGAGCTCAGTTTCAATACTTTATCGCCCTGTATTTCGGTGATGTATTTCTTTACGCCGTTTGCATCGTCGTACGAACGTGACCTTAATCGTCCTTCTAGGTAAATCTGATCCCCTTTAATGAGGTTTTTTTCGGCCAAATAACGCCAGAGCACTATGTTGTGCCATTCTGTTTGTTCTTGCCAATTGCCATCTTTATCCCGATAGCTTTCTGTTGTTGCCATCGAAAAAGTGGCTTTTTTTGTGCCATTGTCAAAGGTCATCACTTCCGGATCGCGGCCCAAATGACCAACCAAAATAACTTTATTAATTCCTGCCATGGTATATAATTTTTAAGATTAACAAAACAAGATACGTATTTTTTGTGCGCTTGTCCTATTTTAACTGAGTTTGTTTAAATTCGATGAGCAAACGAAGCCATTTATTTATCGACAAACCATTCGGTTCCTTCTTTGGTATCTTTAAGAGAAATGTTCAGTTTTGTCAATTCGTTTCGAATTAAGTCGGCAGTTGGCCAGTCTTTTCTATGTTTGGCTTGTTGACGCAGTTCGATAATGGTGTTCATCACTCCATCCAGCAACGCGGATTGTTCATTGTTTTCGCTTTCCGTTTCTAATCCCAAAATATCGAAAACAAAAAGCTTGAATTTGGCTTGAAGTTTTTCTAAATCGTGCGCTGAAATAGTTTCCAATCTGGCATTCACGGAGTTCACAACCCGAACGGCCTCAAACAAATGAGCAATCAGAATTGGGGTGTTGAAGTCGTCGTTCATGGCTTCATAACATTTGGCTATCCAGTGATCGACATCAAAGCCGGATTTTTCTTGGGGTTTTAGCTTTGTCAAAAGCTCGGCCGCCGCCATAAGCTTATCCAATCCTTTTTCGGCAGCTTGCAATGCTTCGTTTGAAAAATCCAAAGGAGAACGATAATGCGCTTGCAGTATAAAAAAGCGTATATTCATTGGGCTGTAAGCTTTTTCCAATATTTTGTTATTCCCCGAGAAAAGCTCTTGCAAGGTGATAAAATTCCCCAACGATTTTCCCATTTTTTGACCGTTGATGGTAATCATATTGTTATGCATCCAATACTTAACGGGTTCTTCGCCTTTGTTTGCCGCTTTTGATTGTGCAATTTCGGATTCATGATGAGGAAACATCAAATCCATACCTCCACCATGAATATCGAACCGATTGCCCAAATATTTTTTGCTCATGGCCGAGCATTCCATGTGCCAGCCCGGAAAGCCTTCGCTCCAAGGCGATGTCCAGCGCATAATGTGTTCTGGAGCCGCTTTCTTCCAAAGAGCAAAATCGGCACTATTCAATTTCTCTTCTTGTCCGGCAAGCTCACGGGTGTTTTCGATCAGCTCTTCGTACTTTCTGCCTGACAGTTCACCATAAGGGAATTTTTCTGCATAAGCACCTACGTTAAAATAGACGGATCCGTTTCTTTCGTAAGCATAACCGGAATCGAGAATTTTTTTGACCATTTCAATTTGCTCAATGATATGCCCCGAAGCGCGCGGTTCGATACTGGGTTTTTTTATGTTAAGCAAATCCATGTCGTAATGGTAGCGATCCGAATAATACTGAACTATTTCCATTGGCTCTACTTGTTCGAGTCGGGCCTTTTTTGCTATTTTATCTTCGCCCGAATCGGCGTCATTTTCTAAATGACCAACATCGGTAATATTCCGAACATAGCGCACTTTGTATCCCAATTCCTGCAAATACCGAAAAACAATATCGAAAGTGATAGCAGGGCGAGAATGCCCTAAATGTGCATCGCCATATACCGTTGGACCACACACATACATTCCAACATGCGGCGTATTGATAGGCTCAAATACCTCCTTTCTTCGATGGAGCGTATTGTATATTTTCAAATCGTTTTGCATACTATCATCATTTGTTTAAGCTATCTGTACTGTTTTTTTTCGGAAAACACTTCAACAAGAAAGTGTTGCGAACTGATTCATTTTTTTTACAAAATTAAAGCTTTTAACGAAATAGAAATTTTCTTTTTCAAACAGATTTTATTATGACGAAGCAAGTTTTTTTGCATACAAATCGCAAAGGGTATTTTCAAAATGATTGGCGTGTGCTTTGACCCATTCAAATTCGATTCGTTTTCCCATGGTGAGCACATCAAAATATTTCCAGTAGGTGATGTTTTTCACCTTTTCTCCATTTACCGTGCGCCAATCGTTCAACTCCCAAATTGGAACCCACGCGGTAAGTCCTTTACGAACATACTGACTATCACTAATGATACGAATGTGTTTTACGTCTTTCAATATTTCCAAGCTTTTTATGGCTGCTTCCAATTCTATCAACGAGCTGCTTTTCTTGCCCGATTCGTAGGTGTGCAATTGGTAGTTTTTGTTTGGTCTTTTTATCAAAACCACATAGCCTCCTTTTCCTTTTTTCTCTAAAAAAGATCCATCGGTATATACTCTGGTTGGGGTTTGGGTTTCGCTTTTCAACACAAAAATTTTCCGTTCGTCGGCACTTCTATCCACCACCAATATTGCGGACCTATTGCTAAAGGCGGTCATGTCTTTGTTTTCCCACAATACAAAATACAATTCAAATCCCACATAAAATGTGTCTGGACGCTTGTTGTGCAACATCTTTCGCAATTGATGTTCGTGCAATTTCAAATAGTCGGAAAAAGGAGATTGTTCCAAAAAAACCAATGATTTTGTAAGAGGAGTATATCCAATTTGAACTTGCTGCTGGTTCGACTCCGAACGAATAAGAATATTGTATTCATGCGTTTTGCAGTCTGTAATTTTAAAGTAAAACCGATTGAGTTGGAGCGAATTTTCCATTGTCGAATAGAACGATTTATAGTTTTCCGCCCAAGACACAGATTTTTTTCAATTTCTCCACTTTGCCGCTTAAATCAAAGTACTCGAAATAAAGAATATAGATTCCGATTGGCGCTTTATCGCCGTTTTCGCTTGTCCCATTCCAGAAAATCTGACCGGTTGTTCCCATTAATTCATTTTTCACCAAATGATTGATTTGCTGTCCTTGTGCATTGAAAATAAGCAAATTTAGGGTATATCCGCTTTGCGAAAAATTGTAATTGACCTGCAAAATATCATCAATTCCGTCCATGTCGGGCGAAAATAGTTCGGGTGAAATTTGAAATAGGTCATCCGTTTCACCGGCTGCTTGAAATTGAGAATTTTGATAGGTTGGCGTTCCGTAATTTACATCTGCTGCTGCCGACGACCAATTGCTTGCTTTGTTGGTTTCTTCGTCGGGCGAAAGCCGCTCAAGCGAAACGCCCTTCCGGTTGCTTAAAAGCGGATGATGCATCGTTTCCTTGTACGAAAAAATATCAATCACTTTTGAACGATTCAAGGCTTTGCTCAGCAAAATAGTTCCCTCGGTGTTTGAAAGTAAGGGAAAAGCGGCGTTGGCAAAAAGATTGTCAGGATTTTCGACAGCATATTCCAGCAAAACACTTTCCTTGTTTTTGCAAATCACCAAATATTCTTCCGGGAATATCTGGCCGGCATTCAATTGTGCTGTATAATAGGTGGTGTCTAACGCATTGACAACAATCCGAGACAAAAGCAACTGCTTGCTTTCAATTACTTTGGAGGAGCGATTGAAAAGTTCAATAAATTCGCCATTATCGAGCCACGAATCAAAAAGAATTTCATTGATTACGATGTCGTCGATTTCCGGCTCTTGTGGCAGTGCAAAGAGTTTGTGTGGATTCTGAATTTCTACGCCACAACATCCAACAACGGAATTGCTCAATTCCAATTGATAAATTTTATTTTCAGCAAAATTGGTAGCAAAACTAAGTTTGGCCATTGAATATTCAGGAGCAAAAATGGCGACAAAGGCAGGATTTCCCAATCCATTGTCGGCTGAATAATTTTGTGGATTTTTCAAGGCCAAACTATCCATACTTTTTGAAAACACGAGCGAAAGCGTATTTTCATCTAAAACTTCAATCTGAAGAAGTTGAGGCGATTGATAATCTGCCTGAATATGGCCCAAACTATTCGTGCTTCCCGGTGTTCCTCCATTTGCATTCTGTGAGGCCAACCAATTGCCGGACTGCTCACAAAAATGGTTGGTCGAAATCATTTCGAGCGACCAGCCGCCTTCCGCTTTCAGATTATCGCCATACCAAGAATCCGAATAATTGATGTAATGGATGAGTTGGTTTGATGGATTTTTCAGAACGATGGCTGTGCCGGTATTCGCCAGAGTAAAGGAAGAAAAACCAAGTACGTTTCCAAAAGTAGCAAGCCTCGCAACGGCATCCGCATGCGAAAGCAAAACAAAGCTATTGGCAGCCAATGTATAATCGGCTAATGTATATTTGGAAGCGCCCATTTCAATTCTCCAGCCATTGAGCAAAATGGGATAATTGGTTCGATTGTACAATTCTATGTATTCTACTTCGGGCAAGGCTTGAACAGGACTTGGATCGGCCATAATTTCCGAAATAATCACATCGCCATATTCGGCTGTTTTTGGAAGCTCGAAAGAAAAAACCAGCTCCCCGCTTAGATATTGTCCGATGCAGTTTTCGAGTGCTGAACTGATCAAAAGTTGATATTTTATTCCTAAGCTGAATTTCGATTCAAAATGCAATTCGCAAGTTTGGAAGGCAGAAGAAAGAAGAACAGTGGATGGATTTTCGATAGCATTGTTTACTACATAGTTCTGAACATTAAGAAGCGAAATCGGATTCATTGTCTGATTAAATGAAACAGAAAGAACCGAATCGTTTTTCAGCAAAACAGAATTTATTTTTGGAACAACCACCGTTTCAGAAAAAACACTGTTTCGAGCTCCCGGAGTCCCCCCCGAGCTGCTTACGTTTGCTTTCCAGTTTTCGGTGATTAAACAAATATTATCCGGTTGAATTTTTTCTAACGACCAGCCACCATTTAGTTTTACGGCATCGGCATACCATGTTTCCGAGTATGTAAGTTCATCAATTGTTTGATTGTTTTCGTCGATCAAAGCAACGGTTTGTGCAGCATTGAGCAAGAGAAAACTTGCAAAAGCAGCCACTTTGCCATAAGCGGCCATGGTGATTGCTTGTGTTGTTCCACACAGAATAAGGTATTCGCCGGCATTCAGCGTCATGCTTGGAAAGGTTTTTTCTGTATCGCCAATTTTAAGCTTCCAATTGGTTAAATTCACGCTATACGAAGCCCGGTTGTATATTTCGAGGTATTCAATATCAGGAAGCCCCACAACCGGACTTGGATCAGCCATGACTTCATTGAACACTACATCGTTCAATTCGGCTTTGCCATAAACAAAGTTTAGCAAAGTGCTTTCCATTTGATTCCCAGCCTTGTCCTTAACAGCCGATAGGACTAAAGTATAGGTCTTGTTTGCTATAAAATCATCTTCAAAAGTTAAATTTACTTCCATAGGGCTTTCAACCAAAAGTTGCGCTGTTCCGGGATTTTGTTCGTTTTCTTGAACAAAGTAATTTAGGCGATTTTCGGCCGAAATAGGATCCAAAGCTTCATTAAATTTCACCCGCAATTGATTGGGTGCAACAACCTCCACTTTTTCCGCAATTGGGCTTACCAAATCAACATAAATGGAATTTACCTGCACATTGTCCAGATAAAATTTGGTTGCATTGGAGCTTGTAAACTTACAAAAGTATCCAAAGTAGGGATTTGTTATGGCCGAAGTGCTTTGTCCGGAACATTCTTGAACAAAAACGCCAGATTTGTTCCAATCGGCCCAAACGACCCAACTTCCATCTTTCTTGTAAACCACTTTGATATTGCTATCAAATGCTGCGGCTACTTTTGCCGCTGTTCCTCTACAAATAGATTGAATTTGTGTCCCTTGTTGGCGAAAAAGTTCAACAGCATCTAAGCTTCCTGCTTCACCAAACTGCAGATAATAGCCGTTTAGTGCGTTTTCCAAATTACTTCCATCGGCTATCAAATAAACACGCGCATTGTTATTGTCGGACGGACTATACGCCAACCGAATTGAAAACGACCACTCTAAACTATCCGAAAGTCCAAGAAAAGTGGATAAATAAGCCGTGTCGGCTCTGTCGGTGCGCGGAGTCAACTGATTGAGTTGAAGTTGAAAGCTGCTATTTATCTTAAATACATTTTGTTCTCCTACCCAAATTGGATTTGCTGTAAAATTAGCATCCGAAAAATTATCAAAAATCTGACTCCATGCCATCATTGGCAACAGGAGAAAAAGAAAAAGTCTAGTTTTCACAATAAATAGAATTTTGTAATGATGCTCATGAAACCATTTTCATACACAAGCAAAATGATTGATCCGCCATTCCGCCAAAATCGTCCCATTGAGACATGAAACAAATATACACAAATTACACGCACATGAAAAATTGCGATTTAAGCGAATGGCCATTAAAGATATTCTAAATGTGCTACTTTTGCATAAAATTACAGAAATAAATGAAAATAGCTTTGGTTGGAGCTACCGGATTGGTGGGTAGCGTTATGATTCAGGTTTTGGAAAAAAGCAAGCTAAAAATAGACGCTTTTTATGCCGTTGCCAGCGAACGTTCGATTGGAAAAACGGTCATGTTCAATAAAAGCGAAAACAAAGTAATTGGTTTGGACGAAGCGGTGGCTCTTGCTCCTGATATTGCCATTTTTTCGGCAGGAGGAACGACCTCAAAAATATGGGCGCCAAAATTTGCAGCTCAAGGGACTGTTGTCATTGATAACTCCTCCGCTTGGCGAATGGACAAAGAAATTCCTTTGGTGGTTCCGGAAATTAATGGCGGGATTTTGACAAAAAAACACAAAATTATCGCCAATCCCAATTGTTCTACTATTCAAATGGTGATGGCGTTGGCACCTTTGCATTCCGTTTATGAAATCGACAGATTGGTTGTTTCAACTTATCAATCTGTTACAGGATCCGGTGCCAAAGCAGTAAGGCAAATGCAGGACGAACGGATTTGTCGCCCAGAGCCTCAAATGTTTTACCATTATCCAATCGATCTGAACGTAATTCCACATGGAGGCGATTTTTTAGAAAATGGATATACCACCGAAGAAGAAAAGCTGGTTTTTGAAACACGCAAGATATTGGCAAACGACAATCTGAGAATCACCGCTACTGTGGTGCGCGTTCCGGTTTTTGGCGGCCATTCAGAAAGTGTAAATGTGGAATTTAAGAAAGAATTTGAACTCACCAAGGTTTTTGAGCTTTTGGAAAACTTCCCGGGCATTGTTGTTCAAGACAATGTGGAGCAATTTCAATATCCCATGCCAAGATTTGCCGAAGGAAAAGATGCTGTATTTGTTGGCCGAATCCGGCGAGATTTCAGTCAGGACAAAACCCTGAATCTGTGGATAGTTTCGGATAATCTGAGAAAAGGTGCCGCTACAAATGCCGTTCAAATTGCAGAATATCTGACTGAACATCACTTAATTGAAGACGAATAAAAAAAGAATCTGGAACTAAAAATATTAACGCCTTGAAAATTATTAACGACATCAATTTATTTCCAAAGCTCGATTATCCGGTAGTTACCATTGGTCGTTTTGACGGAGTCCATTTGGGTCATCGAAAACTGATAGAACAGCTCAAAAATATTGCGGAAAAAAACGCGGCACAAACTGTTCTGATTACCTTCAATCCTTCGCCCGAAGAAATTTTGTTTACCACCGAAGCGAACAGCGTTCGTCTTCTAAATATTCAACAAGAAAAAGAAGCTTTATTGGAAAGTTTAGGAATTGATTATTTGCTTGTCATTCCATTTACCGAAGCGTTTTCGAAAATTACGCCTGATGAATTTATTCGCACTTACCTAGTAGAAAAAATTCAACTCAAAGAGCTGGTAGTGGGATTTTCACATCATTTTGGTTACGAACGAGAAGGGAATTTTATTCAGCTGAACTCTTTAGCAAAAAAATACGGCTTTCGCGTGCATGAAATTCCGATGGAAGACATTCAAAATCGCAATATCACCTCCGTAAAAATTCGAAAATTCCTGATTGATGGGATGATTGAAGAGGCCAATGCACTTTTGGGCTATTCGTATAATATCAGCGGAATTGTGGTTCATGGAAATAGAATTGGCCGGATTATTGGCTTTCCAACAGCCAATATTGATGTAAAAGACACCTACAAAAATAAACTTATCCCAAAGCAAGGTGTTTATGCCGTACTTATTCGATGCCAAGGAAACAGCTATAAAGGAATGGCCAATATTGGCTTTCGGCCAACGCTCAAGCTCGAAAAGCATGAATTAACCACAGAAGTAAATATCTTTAATTTTTCGCGCGAATTGTATGGAGAGAAACTCACCATCTTTTTTGTTCATAGAATCCGCGACGAAGTGAAGTTCGAAAATTTGGAAAATTTAAAAGCGCAATTGGATAAAGATAAGCGTAAAAGCATTCATGTTTTGGAAAACTATTAAATTCGAATTTCTGTTCGATCCGAATATAAAAAATCTTAGCCTTTTTAAGATCCCTTTAAAACTCAAAATAATTGCGCTTCAAACCACTGATGCTGGTCCTTTTGTTGTACTTTTATTTTTATTTTAAAAACCCGATACCGCTCAATATGAAAAATTCCGTTTTTGATAGACTGCTAAAATGCGCTCCTTTTATTGCTCTTTTTTTTGTTCTTACATCGAAACAAATTGGTTTTGCGCAAGAAACGGCAACGAGTATCCACGAAGTTGTTGTTTTGGATGTAAAGCAGGTTCGCTCTTATACCTATTTACTTGTAAACGAAAACAATAAACAAAAATGGGTGGCAGGACCAAGTATGCAAGCCGAAATTGGAGATGTTCTTTTTTACAAAGGAGGAACAGAAATGTCCGATTTTAAGAGCAAAGAACTGGCCCAGACCTTTTCTTCTGTGCTTTTCCTCGAAAAAATAAGTAACAACAAGCAAGATTTGATGAATACTAAATTCCAACATCCCGCTTCCGATTTACATCAAGGGAATCCAAAAGAAACAAATCAAAAACTTTCAATTTCGATAAAACCACCAGCAAATGGTATAAGCATAGCCGACTTGTTGAAAAACAAAAATCTGTATGCCGGAAAAACGGTGATCATAAAAGGACAAGTCACAAAATTTAATTCAAAAATTATGTCGAAGAATTGGGTTCATTTTCAAGATGGCACCGAATTTCAAGGCGAATTTGATTTAACCCTAACCACCAATATGCTTTTAAATGTTGGCGACATTGTTGTACTGAAAGGCGAAGTATCTTTGGAAAAAGACTTTGGCTACGGCTATTTTTACAAAATAATTGTAGAAAACGCACAACTCATCGAAGATTAATGCGTTTTTGTGCTCTTATTTCATTCCGCTTACGATAAGCTGAAAAAGCGCCCGATTGACAAGGCCCAATTTTGCCTCAGCCAAATTGTTTTGAAATTGCAGCCCCGACGATTCCTATTGGATTTTTGTTCGATCGTATTTCCAATCTTTATGACAGCCCGTGGAACACGAACCGCCATTTTCAGTAGGAACGTAGTTTAATGGCATCGTCCATTTCCCAAACACCACCGTTTCGGCAATCAGATGTTCTTTCGCAGAGCCGTGAACACTGTGGCAATTCCTGCACGAACGCCCTTTTTCTTTGTTCACATGAAGAAAATGCAGATTTTTTTCTCCGTTCCGAAAACGGGTAGCAAATTTGGTTTTTTCTTGGGTCAAAGCCTCCACATCATGACATCCAAAACACAAGTCGTAGTTCGATTCTTTTCCTGGCGCATAATTCCCCGCAGGATAAGACATGGTTAATAAACTGGAAAAATTCGAAGCGTGCGGATTGTGGCAAATTGAACAGCCATCGTTTAGCGGCGCGTGTTGCGTTTTTGCTTGCTCTACAATCTTCGAAATATTTGCAATTTCTCTTTTGGCAGATTTAATCTCCTTATTGTGACAACTCAAACAAAGTGTTTTTTCATTGCTTTTTAACAGCCTACTTTCGTTTGAAGAATGCGCCGAGTGGCAATTTGCGCAGCTTCCCTTATCCTTTATAGGCAAATGAACAACTGCCGATTTAGCTATTGCTTGTTCAGTCTCGTAATGACAAGTATTGCACAATTCGGGCAGCTTGGTAGAAATAAATTTGGCCTCATCCGAACTATGAACCTCATGACAATCGAGACAAGTGCCTTCGGACAACGCGACGTGTACAAATTTATTTTTGGTGTTTGCACTGTGTTCTTCGGTATGACAGGAATAGCACAAATCGGCGCCTTTCTGTGCAATGGTAAAACCTTTCACTTTTGGCTTTGGATGCTGTTCGCCATTCGATTCATGACAAAACAAGCAATCCGAATCAACCGGCCCATGAATAAAACTTTTCCCCACTATGCTTTTGTGGCAATCTCTGCAAGATGGCTCTTGCCCCAAAGCAACTGTATTGAAAAAAACAAGGGCAAATACGGGCATCAATACAGCAAAAATAATCCTCCTAGAACTAAGGGGCTTCGATTGTAATTTTCTAAATGCTTTCATTATCTCTATTTTATTGCGTTATGTTTTATTAAAATTTTCTTGAAACCACGATTTCAAATTTCTTATAATCAAGATTTTCGGTGTAAAACCTATTTGAATAAAGCTCCATTCCGGCTTTGATATAAAGCTGTAATATCCGCGCACTTAATTCCATTCGGGAGGTAAAAAGATTCAATTCTATTCCATCACCGCTCTGTTTTAGATAGGATCCATTTATGTTGAGCCGGATGTTCGGATTGATAGTATAAGCAATAGCTCCCGTAAAATTATAATATTGCTGCGTAGTTCCTTCCTGAATAATCATTTGATAATCGCGTACAGTTCCATTGAGCGTGTACATCAGTTTCTGTTTAATATCTCCCTGCAAAACAAAAAAGTATCTGATTAGCCTATACGGAATGATCGTGCTTTCAAAATTATCTTGCTCAACACCGGCTGTAAAAAATCCAAAATTTATCCTACAACCATATATTTTTTGCGTAAAATAATCCAGCGTTAAGAAACTGATGCTTTGGGGAGCAATATAATCTTGAGTGGAGTTTCTAAAATAGATTTCGAATTTTTTATCCAAAACCGACACGCTAGCAAATAGACTTTTATGAATTGCATTGTAATCATAAGAGCCGGGCTGAATAGCGGTATAGTCGATATATACCAATGAGTTATCTGCAATTCTGCCTCCTGGAATGCGCTGTATCTCAACTAATTCATTTCTTACGATCAGTAAATAATCGATATTTAAAGTGTAAAGAATTGTTCCGGTTTCATCTTTTACTATTACCGATTCCAAAAGTATATTTTGTCTGCTCAGCAATACCATTCTGCTGTCCGAAATCGCGTATTCTTCATTCTGAACAGTGAGAATTTTATTGGCGCTTGTGCGGTTTTGATTGTTGCTTCTCAAACTATACGAAATAGATAAAAGTCCTTTTAGCGGAATTTTTTTTACATAATTGATATCGATTCCCGCTTTCTGATTGATCTCTTGATATTGCAAACTATGAATAAAATGGTATTCAAAAGTTGCAATGGTCCGAACACTTTGATAAAGCTGATGGGTCAAATCTCCCTTTACAAATTGTTGCTTGAGCCTCTCCGTATTCGTTTCGATATTAAAAAAGTTGTAACTGCTGGAAAAATTAAAATTTGCCGGAAGCTTTAAAGTAAGATTTTCCATCAACTGAAACCGCTGATAGTCATAATAAGTCCCTTTTTGATTTTCGTTCGAGATGGACGAAGTAAATCGATACTTTTTCTTAGCATCCAGAAAGAAATTATCTTTTAATTGCCAACTTAAAACCCTGTTTTCAACTAGATTGGCTGCTGTTTCATTTTCGGTAGGCACAAGATTGTCGTCATAAGAATAGCTGTTTTGAGAAATTGTAAACAGATGGTTGTCATTAAAACCAAACGACTTACTCGTACTTGCCAAAATATTCGAACTTCCTATTCTATAACTTCTATTATTGGCCAATTCTGATTGATCATTTCGCCTTTGAATATAAGAAATGGAAAAGGGTAAATATTTATTGTTATACGCATACACACCTCCCCAATCAAAGGTTTTTGTTTTTAGATTCGTTAGATTTTCCCGATTGCTAAAGCCTTCATAAAGATTTGTAAAAGCCATTACATTCATTTTGTTGTGTTGAAAAAGCAGAATGGATGCATTTAATTTCTTCAAAGTATTCACCTCCGAACGATCGGGAGCGACCAAAGAAAGCTCCTGCCCTGTTTCCGGGCTGTATCCGCCATCAAGTTTCAATGCCAAGAAATTTGGATGCCAAACATAGCTGGTGGTATTGAAAAACAGCCCACCTGTTAAAAATTTCCTTGTAATTCGTTCCTCAAATGCATTTCGTTTTATTTTCTGATCCAAATAAACTCCTTTCAAATTAAACTCACCATCAAAAGAAGTCAATTTCCAAAAAGCCGTCTGATCAGTGTAATTTTGCGCCACAACACCCAAAGTGAAGAAAAGAATATTGTATATTAAAAATAGTCTTTTCATAGCGCCTGACTAGTTTAAAAGTAATTTGAAATCGGAGCCGCCATGCGGACTATGACAACTAGTACACTCCGCTTTTTCGGCACCAATATGGTAACTGCCCGAAAAAATAGCGTTGCTTTCATGGCATCCTAAACACAACTCATTCACCGGTTTGATCAATAATTTTTCCGTTTTGCTGGCATGAGTTCCATGACAAAGGAAACAGGATTGTGTATAAACGGGGCCATGCAAAATTTTAAATTTGCTTTCAAAATCGGTGTGGCATTTGTAGCAAATTCCCGATTCCAACAAGAATCTATCCTTCCCGCCGTGTGGATCGTGGCATTCCGTACAAATTTTCTCAGATACTGATTTGTGAATGCGGTTTTCTTCACTAAAATGAGTTTCGTGACAAGCAATACAAAGCTCCTGAGTGGGCTGTTTTAATAAACTTTTTAATTTCGACTGATGCGGCTCGTGACACTGCGAACAGCTTCCCGAAACTACTGGTCCGTGAACAACGGGAAAGGTTATAGTGAAATCTTCGTGACATAGATTGCACAGATTTGGAGTAGGCAGTTTGAGTTTTCCCATTTGATTTCTGTCGTGACAGCTCGAGCAATCTCGCGTTTTGTAAGGCTCGTGAAGAATAAACTCCTCTTTTGGTACCATGACAGTTGCAATATCATTATTTGTACCAGCGAGGCTAAGTTGAGAACTGTCTTCCAGAATAGCCACTTCTTCAAGAAATGGATTTGGAACGCCGTCGAAAAAAAACGACTTAATCGTATAACTCTGTTTTGGCGAACAAGACCAAATGAATGAAATTGTAAAGAAAATATAATAAATATATTTGGCCTTCACGTTTTTCAAGTTTTAGTCAGTATTTAGTGTACAGTTTATTTAATTATCAATTCTTACTTCTTCGTAAAAGAAAACAACACCTCCGTAATTATTCCGGGCGAGAACATTAGTTTTTATTTTTACCAACGTCCGCTTTCTCGACAATAGGATTAATACGCCCATAAATATTTACCTTATCTGGACCAAACTGATTGGCTACAATAATTAAATATTCCAATTTATATTTGGGGTCCACATATTTTTCGAAATACGCTAAATTATCATAATCGATCACTACGCTGGTAGGCAACCACATTCCGCCCGCGCCTTCATAATGGCCTCCAAAAAACATAAGCAATTTCCCTTCTTTATTAAATATCTGAATATTTTCGAAACTTGCATCTACAACATACAAATTCTCCTCCCGATCTACTGCCACTCCTTTGGGGCGAACAAAATCTCCAATATTCCTACCATATTGCCCAATTTTTCTTAAATATTTTCCGTTTAAGGAATAAATCTTAACATCACCGGCACCTAAATCACTAACATAAACTTTGTCGTTTTCCACGGTGAGGTTTGTTGGCTTGTACAAAAAATTGTCGTCGCCGGGATTGGATTTTGGGAAATAAAACTTAAAGCTTTTGTCTTGTTTATCATAAACATTCACCCGATGATTTTCCGAATCAACCACAAAAATTTCGGTTTTATAAACAAAGACTCCTGTGGGCTTGGTATTTTCATCAAAGCCAAAGGCGGTTTGGTATTTTCCAGATTCATCAAAAATAACTACCCGATGCAAATCCGCATCTACAATATAGCGCGTATTATCCAAATCAACAAAAACGTTGATGGCCATTTTCAGACTATTGACACCTTGTGGCACAAAATACTGAAAGTCCTTATTCTCCAAATCGATGATTTCTAATCCACCTAAAGAAATATCGCAGATATAAAGCTTTCCGTTTCGGATAAATACACCATACGGCTTGTAAATTGGCATTCCTTTTTTCTCGCCAACCACCGTCTTCTGTAAGGAAGTTTGCTTTTTTGTAATCTGCAAAGAATTGCTAATACTTGTAAGGTACTGAATTTTTGCCACACTAGGGGCTGCAGGATATAAAACAGACTCAACAGCAATCTCCTTTTTTAGACGAGGCGAACACGAAATAAAAAATAGCGGAAAGAGAAGTAATAAAATGGAGGAGAGATTTAGTTTAGTTTTCATTAGTTGGGATTCTTTAAATTTGCAATCGTATAGTTTTTCTTTAAAGATAGTGTATTTATTTTTCGATTCGAACAAAACTTGTTTTAAGTAATTAACAATTAGGGTTTAACAAAAAAACAGGCATAGCCGTTCCCAAAAAATGTCGTAAGTAGCAAATACTGATTTAAGCTTGTGCGAATTTTAAATAAAAACGACAATACAAAAAAACCACCTTTTATAAGTAAGCTTCATCACACTATCAGTAAGCGAATTATGAAAAATCCAAAGGAGGCGATGGCCTCCTTTGGATTTAATGTCGTGAATAAGTCACCCTATTTGTCGTGACATGTTAAACAAAGCGCACTTGCAGCATTCGACTTAACCAATAATTTTCCTGTTGCACTTCCGCCTCTGTGCACATCGTGACAAGAAGAACATTCTACTTTTCCGGCATACAACAAGTCGGCAGTGACCGTGCTACCCAGACCGCTATTTGCTGTGGTTGGGTTGAACAAACCACCATCAGCAGTAGCCAAAGCAGCATCGTAAGTAAAAGAAACTGGATGGTCATTAGATAAATCAATGCCAACATTACCAACACCTGTAATAAAATTAGTTCCCGTGGTAACTCCACCAAAGTTGTCAAGAGCTACTGTCCCATCATGACAGCTTAAGCACAATTTTGACGATCCTGAGGGCTGTGCACCTACACCAAATGTTCCATTCATAGTTGGGGAAGTGTAAAGTGTAAAAGTGGCAACACTCACTTGGTGATCCCACAACGGAGCATCGGCAATTGTTAACGAATTGTGTGGTGTATGGCAAGCATTACACATTTCACCGGAGGAGTTCCAGCTCTCAGTAGTGAAATCATGGGCAGATCCGGCAATTTGACCAAAACCCATTGTCGAAAAAAACACCGCAAAACAAAATGCAGCGAGTAAATTTAAAGTTTTCATAAGGCAAATAGTTATATGTTATTAATTAAACACTGTTATATTTTTCACAAATGTATAACAAAATATTCACTTATTCGTTGATATATATCAATTTACATGTATTTTTTTATGATTTCGATTAAAAAAAACAAAATAGCTAATAGGACATTCCAGAACCATGTACTTTATTGTGGCATTTTAAAACACAATATCCACTTCGGTCGCCTCTATCCACAAACTCCAAACGCAATAAAGCGCCTATACCTACCACCACATCTGTTCTAAAATTGATAAGATGTGAATTATTGGTGCTATTGCCTTGTATATTACTTATTCCGTGCGCGTCGTGGCAAACGCTGCATGGGGTTTTTGCAGTAACTACGTGAACAAAATGTTTTTTAAACGTATTGTCGCTCAAAATACTGGTTCTGCTGTGGCAGCTGTAACAAAGCGCATACGCCGTAGGCGATTCAACTGTATTATCAATGCTTGTATATTGCAATTTCAATATTTGCGGATACAAGGAGCCGTGAGGACCTCTGGGGTCGCTGCTATTATCACTTCCGTGGCAATTAGTGCAATAAATTTTAGAGCCCGTAGTGAGGGGCGGAATTATGCTTGGCGAGTTGGTAATGGTAGATCCAACTACCGGATGAAACGACGGATTTCCGGTGGCAAATTCCAATCGAACATTATTCTGACTTATTTTTCGCGGCAAAGCAGCCGGTGGCGACCAAGAATTGCCAGCGTGACACTTATAGCATATTTCGTAAGTATTACTCACCGACGATACAGCTACACCACTCTGATTTATCCCACTTACACCAACATTATACCCCGAAACAAAAGGCGCAGTGGCCGTGCTCGCATTCGATGCGTGGGAATTATGACAATCCTGACATTCAACATGTTTTGTTGTTACCGAAGTCGCTTCGGCGGGATCGTGAATATTATTGTATCCATATATATTATGTTTATATATTTTGGCAAACTGTGATTGAATATTTTTGCTGGCTACATTTCCATTGTGGCAATCTAGGCAGTTACTTTCTTCTGGAACTAATTTAAGCAAGCGAAGTTTTCCATTGGCATTGTGCACATTATGGCAATTGGCACATGCGTTTTGTGAAACTGTAGGGTAAGGAGTTTCGATATGTGCCCAAGGATTTAAGCCCGAGCCATTCCAAGTCTTGCTCGAAGAAGCATGTGTGCAGCTCGCCCAATACGTTCTGCTGTGACACAAAATACAAAGTCCTGAATTTAGATTTGATGCCAACAAAAAATTAGGATAAAGGTCTTTGTGCGGGTCATGGCAGGACGAACATTGTAATTTTGAATTGTTATCGAGGTGCGTTGTAGTTAATGGCGGAGTTCTCAATTGCCCGTCAGAGGTAGCCAATGTACTATTATACAAAAACGAAATTGGATGATCGTTTGATAAATCGGTTGATAAATTTGCGTCTGAACTCAATGCAAGCGTCATATCTATCGGAGAAATTCTACTCACAACACTCCCCAAAGCGATCGATCCATCATGACAGGAAAGGCATAAAATAGAAGCTCCATCGGGCTGACCTTCGGTGGCGTTCAAGGTAGAACTTGTGTACAAGGTATAAACACTTCCTGCTACGTTTCTATTCCACAATGGAACCTTGGGTGTACTATTGTGTGGAGTATGACAAAAAATGCAGATTTCGCTTTCCGTGGTGGCTTTGATAGTTCCCGGGCTTGTAACCGACAAATTATGCTTTGTGGTTCTAATTGACTGAGCGTTAACTGATAAAGAAAAATAAATCAATCCAAGTAGTATAAGAAATGTAGTTCTCTTCATTTTACTCATTTTTATTAAGTTGAAATACTTGAATCCTTGAATTGTAACTATCTGCTATATAAATAAAATTATTCTCATCAATAAAAATACCTGAAGGCATCCAAAACTGTCCGTTTCCTCTGCCTTGTTCTCCAAAATTATATAAATAATTGCCCGACAAGTCGAAAATTTGAACTGTATGAAACAAAGCATCCGTAATATATATATTCCCAAACGAATCGGTAGCAATTCCTTTTGGCCGGGCAAAATAGCCACTAGCATCGCCTGGTTCCCCAAAAACCGAAACAAGCTTTCCGGCGGAATCAAACACCTGAATTCTAAAATTCATCGAATCGATAATATAAGCCTTTCCATTTTTATCAATCCAGATGGCCGTAGGATAATTGAATTCACCTGGCTCAGAACCTCTACCGCCAATTGTTTTTACAAGTGCTCCCTTTTCGGTAAATATTTGAATGCGGTGAGCGCCCGTCTCAACAACCCAAATTTCATTACTCAAAACAGAATAAGCAATTCCGGTTGGCTGATTGAGTATTATGTCTGTGTTGAACAATCCTAAAGTTTCGCGGACTTGGTCTAACAAAAATAGCTGATTCAATTTGGAATCCGTAAACAAGACCAGAGTGCTTGAAAGATAACACATACTTACCAAGGAAGGGAAATAAAATTTTGTTTTTTTGAATCCTTTAGGAATTCGCATTTCCTCATTTTCAACATTGAAAAGAACCTCATTTCCCTGATCCATGATAGTATAAGAAATAGGACTTTTGGCTAGAACGGCATTCGGTTTTCGAATGTTTAATCCGCTTTTCTTACCAAAAACAATGCGAGCTACTTGTTCAAAAAAAGACCTGTGGGTATTCTTATTGCCTGGACTGGGGTATTGATTTATCCATTGGATGAGTATATTATCCGTAACCAAATTGTTCTGAACACTCGAAGTCCTTTGAGCCATAGCCGACTGCAGAACAAAGAAAAATAACAATCCCATTCCAAACTTCATCATGTCTTGTGAGCCTAATTCTAATTTCCACGAATAATTACAAAATTATCGAAATTTCCTTATAGGACAGTTGATATATGTCAGTTTCGTCTTCTTGTAAAGTGAGGTGAGTTAATCGAGTTTAAGCTATTTTTTTGCTTTCTTAGAAAAGCTAGAATAAAACAGGAACTTAAGAAAAAAGAGGGCGAAAAAAAGAAATGATTTACAAATGCAGATAAATTCATATCTAAATATTTAATTATTTGTTATTTTATGAATACTTATCGCAAATGTTTCTAAATTTGGGTTTCATAACAATTTGAATCGGTTTTTAGACATCCAAATACCATGAGAGATTGTATTCATTACGGAACGTGTACTATTTGCTGCTGCGAAAGCACCCCACCCTTATTTCGAAAACTATCCAAAACTGAATTCAACGAGCTCCATTCGGAACGCAAAGAAGTTGTTTTTAAAGCTGGGGAAGTTATCTTTAAACAAGGCACCGCTCTCACTCATTTTGCCTGTTTTAGAGAGGGAATGGCAAAAGTTTACTACGAGCGACCGGAAGGCAGCAATATGCTCGTGAATATTGTTGGAGCAGGAAGAATTTGTAGCGGAATTGGTCTATATACCGACAACATTCATCATCTGACTGTTCAAGCTCTGACAGATGTGAATCTTTGTTTGATTGCAACAAAAGATATTGAAGCGGTGATAGAAAAAAGCAAAGTAATGGCTATTGAGATGATTACGCTGACAAATCAAAACAGCATCCAGTTTACGCATAAACTAGCCAATCTTACTTATAAAAGCATGGCCGGTCGAGTAGCTGAAGTTTTGCTATACTTACAAAATGAAATTTATGAGAGTGAAAGGTTTACACTAAACTTAAGCCGTCAAGATTTGGCCGATCTAGCCGCCATGACAAAAGAAAGTTTTATTCGCACGCTCAAGGAGCTGAAAGACGCCGGCATTATCAAAGTGAACAGAAATCAAGTGGAAATTGTTAAATTAAATTCATTGACCAAGATCAGTAATAGTTAATTCCCTTGAGCAGAATTTTATTTTCAGCAGCCAAATTTGAGCCGAATCACCAAAGAAGTCTTTTAAAAAAAAGCATGCCGAAAAATTCATCACGGCTGTGGGATATTCCAGCATTAAATCGATCCTGCTTCTCAACAAAAAGAGCTAATTTATTTTTAGCACTAGCAAAATTAGAAAAATATGAACTTCGGTTTTCTAAATTTTTGATGGTGAATCACCAAAACGCCCCTCTTTTGGTATTATTACATATTATTCATATTCAACTAATTATACTCATTTAAAAATCGACTCGCCAACCAAATTATGTTTGGATTTTTCGCATTGGATTTCGATAAATAGGTTTTCATAAATTGACATATATCAATATATTGATGACAAATATCATTGTTATAAATATAACAAAAAAATACTTTTACATCCTATATTTACTAAACATAAAAATATTTAAAAATTGTGAAATCGAGATTTGTTATCTACACTTTACTTCTGATTTTCTCTGTACTTTTTGCAACAACTGCTACTGTTTTGGCACAAGAAGAATCCATTGCGATAGACCCTGCCAACATCGAGCAAAATCAAGAATGTTTTAAATGTCATGGATACTCTACGTTTTCGTACTTCAACTCCAACACCGAACGCGAAGTCAAACAGCGTATGAATCCTTATTTTATTATTGATTCGTTGGAGTATTACGCATCGAACCACCGAACTTTCTTGTGCGGCGACTGTCATTCTTCAGAATGTGGTGAATTTCCCCATTCCGGTCAGGCACGTATGGAGCCAAAATTTTCATGTATGGATTGCCATGCCGGCGATGATACTCATTCTCAATATAATTTTGAAAAAATCGAAGAGGACTTTCACAAAAGTGTCCATTCGTCTAAGCATTTGGATGACTTTACTTGTTCGTTGTGTCACAACCCCCATACGTATAAAATTTCCGCTCGAACCAATGAGAAGGTGGCCGATTTTATTTTATACGACAACGAAATTTGTCTGTCATGCCATGCCAACTTAAGTAAATATCAGTTACTTACAACCAAAGACAACCCAAATGTTTTGGAAACACATGCATGGCTTCCAAATCAAGTTTTACATTTTAGCAAAGTGCGCTGCATTGAATGCCATACCGAAATAAACAACGAAATATTGGTAGCACACAATGTACTGCCAAAAGAATTGGCTGTAAAATCATGCGTCGAATGCCATTCAAAGAATTCACGGCTATTGGCCTCCTTGTACAAATATCAATTTACGAATAAACGAAGCGATTTAGGCTTTTCGAACGATGCTATACTAGAAGAATCGTATGTGATTGGAGCAAACAGAAATTATTATCTGAATGCGATAAGTATAATTTTATTCGGACTTGTGGTAGTTGTTTTGTTGATTCATGCTTCTTTACGTATCATCTTTAATTCTAAAAAGCGCCATGAGTGAAAAAATATATTTATATCCTGTTTGGGTTCGATTTTGGCATTGGTCTAATGCCATCCTATGCTTGCTTTTGATATTCACCGGAATAAGCATGCAATATTCCGATCCGGCCTATCCAATGATTCGCTTCGATTGGGCTGTTTATTTACACGATATTGCCGGAATCTTATTGGCGGTGAGTTATCTTGGATTTTTTATTGGTAATGTGCTAACACCCAACGGGAAGCATTATATTTTCAGAAAAGGAATCGTAAATAACCTAATAAAGCAAGCTAAATACTATTCCTTTGGAATCTTTAAAGGCGAAAAACCGCCCTTTCCTATTACTGAAGAATCCAAATTTAATCCTTTGCAGAAGTTCAGCTATATTGTCATCATGCATTTAACCATTCCTTTGGTAGCTTTAAGCGGGCTTATGCTCTTTTTTCCGGAACTGATGATTTTTGAAATTTTCGGCAGTAAGGCACTTCATATTACTGATATTATCCACGTAATAATGGGCTTTTTTATATCTGTCTTCTTGATTGTGCACATTTATTTTTGCACAATTGGTTGTACTCCAACGAGTAATTTTAAAAGCATGTTTACCGGTTTTCATGAGAAACATTAAAAAAATAAACTTTTATTCTTTTCAAGAAGTATTCTAAACTTAAATTCAAATAATTAATAAACACTTAAATAAATAAAAAGATGAAAATGAGAATTTTAATTTTAATTTTTATGGTTGCTTTTATAGGAAACAGCAGCCTGAAAGCCCAAGAATTTACGTACGTTGGCGCTAACAAATGCAAAATGTGCCACAACAAAGTCGAAACCGGTGGACAGTATGCACAATGGGTGGAATCGCGTCACTCAAAAGCAATGGAATCTTTAAGTGCAACAGAAGCCTTGGATCCAAAATGCAATAAGTGTCACTCTACGCACGGCAGTGTAAAGATTGATTTGGTAACAGGCTTGAAAGTGACCGAAGGCGTTTCTTGCGAATCTTGCCATGGTCCAGGAAGTGCATATTTCCCAAATGCCATCATGAAAAGCAGAGAAGCTTCCATGGCAAAAGGTTTGATATTGCCTACCGAAAAAGTATGCGTCACGTGCCACAATCCTGAAAGCAAGCATTACAAAGGCTTTAATTACAAAGAAGCCCTTGCAAAAGTTGCGCACCCAAAACCTGCCGCTTAGCTTATTTTTCTTTCAATTAGAGCCTCTTTGTCTTATCAGCAAAGGGGCTTTTTTGTTTTTATACATTCTTCCTACCAATCCATCCGCTTTGGCCCAAGGCCGCTATCTCAATGCACAGTGTAGTATAAATAATCGATTTATCGCGATGATATATGTCAATATTTCAATGATAAACATCAACTTGATTTCGTTAATATATCATTGTTATATCAATAACATAGAAATATTTTTGTCATAAATAATCAAATTATACACTAAAAATAAAAGGATCATGAAAACCAAATTTATTTTTCACATTTTACTAATGACTGCCATTGTTTTTTTAGCATCTTGTGTTAAAGAAGGCCCCATCGGATTAACGGGTGAAGATGGGCTAGACGGACAAGACGGACAAGACGGACAAGACGGCAATGTTACTTGTTTGGCTTGCCATTCGGGAACTACCATTTCAGCTAGGCAATTTCAGTATGCTTCATCTATTCATAAAGCGGGAACCAACGTAGCCTATGCAGGTGGTCGTGCTGGTTGTGCTCAATGCCATTCAAGTGAGGGCTTTATCGAATTTCAGGCAAATGGCTTGGTAGCCTCCGACATTTCAATGCCTTCGGCTATAAATTGTGAGACCTGCCATATCATTCATACAGCATTTACCTACACCGATTTTGCACTACGTTCGGAAGAACCCGTTGGATTGATCATTGACCAAGGGGTGACTGTTTTAGATATTGGCGACGGCAGCAATCTTTGCATAAACTGCCATCAAGCCAGAACAGCAGAACCACAAACGGCATCAGTCGCAGGCGCAACAACCTTCAGAATTACAAACACACATTATGGACCACACCATGGCCCACAAGCCAATATTTTTGCCGGTCAGGGGTTTGCTGAAATTACTGGACCAGTAACTTATCCGGTAGCTGGATCTTCCAAACATCTTGAGCAAGCTTCTTGTACAGTTTGTCATATGGATGATTATATTGATAAACAGGGCGGCCACACATTTAAACCTAGTCTGGCAGCTTGTCAAGAATGTCATGCAACCGAGAATTTTGATTATGGGGGTGTTCAGTTTGATACCGAAGAAAAGTTGACTGAATTACGAGATTTACTCATCAGCCTTGGTGTAGTTGCTTGGTATGAAGTAGATCAAGCTTACGAACCAGTACCCGGAACCTATCCTATGGTTAGAGCTCAAGCCTATTACAACTGGATTGGAATTGAAGAAGATCGTAGTTTAGGTGTTCACAATCCTCAGTATGTAAATGCCTTATTAACAAATACAATTGCGGCTTTGAAGGCCACGAAATAGCTTGGTTTAGTCATAACCTGAAAAGGAACAATCATTTTTGCACACAAATGATTGTTCCTTTTAAATCAAAAATTTCAGGGTCGTTCTATTTGTAATTTAATCAGTAAAACCGAAAAAAAGGATGAAACGAAAACTCGGTTCTCAGCAAATGAAAAACGAACGATTGACTTGTCGTAATTCAAATTCAATTAAAAAAATATAAGCAGATGAAGAAGTTAATAATTCTTTTTTGTGTGTTGGCATCTTTCACAGCTTGTCAATATGAATTTATAGAGGTAAAAGTTATACCTCCTCCTGATCCAAACGTGGAGTTATCGTTTCTAAATGATATTGCTCCTATTTTCAACACCGACAGTAAATGCACAGTTTGTCATTATACTGGAAAAACTGCACCGGATTTAACTACTGCAAATGCTTACCAAAGCTTAACAAACGGAAGTTTTGTTGTAATAAATAACCCTGCAAATTCTTTGATTTATACTTATCCTTCACCCAATGCAACAACACATCGGTGGGAGTTTTATACTACAAATGAAGCAGAATTGATATACACATGGATAAATCAAGGTGCGAAAAACAATTAAACACAAAAGCTATGAAGAAAATACTATTTAGCATCCTACTCCTTCTTTCTTTTACTTCCATTGCCTTTTGCCAGGACGAGGAAGAAAAGGACAAACCGGTATACTCTCCGTGGGGAAGTGGTATTTTGATTGACCAGCAGACTTCTGTCATTCCTTCGGTACACTCTTTTGAATCGATTATTCAACATCGTTTTGGAAGCATCCAAAGCAGCATGGCCGATTTATATGGAATCTACTCTCCGGGAGCCAATCTCCGCTTGGGGTTCAATTACGTTCTCTTTAAAAATGTTCAAATTGGCTATGGGCTTACGAAAGAAAATATGTACAGTGATTTCAACTTAAAATGGACCGTTTTTGAACAAACTCGCAAAAACACCGTTCCTGTATCCATTACCTTATATGGAAACATGGCCATTAGTGGCAATCCAGACAAAGATTACGGCTTGAACTATGCGTTTATACATCGGTATTCCTATTTTTCGCAACTTATTATTGGAAGAAAAATAAGCGAAGCACTAAGCATTCAAACAGCCATCAGTTTTACACATTACAATTCTGTTGCGGCCGATATGGATCACGATAAAATAGCTTGGCATTTTGGCGGAAAGTTAAAGTTTTCGCCTCAGTCGTCTTTCATTTTCACCTATGATTTGCCGTTGCAAATTGATGTACTCTCCGAGCAGCGCGAATTTATCAATCCACCAAAAGCAAATCTTTCTTTTGGTTACGAAGTTTGCACCGGAACACACGATTTTCAGATTTTTCTGGCAACAGCAAACGGAATAGTTCCTCAAGATATCGTTCTTTATAACCAAAGTGATTGGCAATTGGGCGGTTTTTCGGTCGGTTTTGTAATGACTCGCTTGTGGGGTTTCTAAATTCTCAATGCTTTGATTGGGAATCAATCGTTCGAATCGTATATTTCAGAACGCTGTTGCAATCAAATTTTTGCACATCTGAATAGGCAAACAAATAACTCACAAAAGAACAAAGGAGCTGCTTCCTTTGTTCTTTTGTTCGGTTTTTTGCATATATTTGAAAGGAAAACTCTTCGACAGAGAATAAAATAAAAAAAGGATTGTTTTTTATCGACAAAGCCTTCTCATAAATCAGAAAACGAAAGCCCATTGAATCATTAAATGAAACGAGCCATGAGAGACACTCTCGCACAGAAGCATGATTATCTATGGCGAGTTCCATCTGACAGTTAAAAAACAAATTATAAACAGATGAAAATATAATTCAAAAAGCAATGCTGAAAAAATCATTTTCCCGAAGGCGTCTCCTTTTCATTCTTTTCTATTTCGTAATTGGTGTTCATTTTGTTCTGGCGCAAACCAACGCAGATTGCATGATGTGCCACGAAGATTCCAGTTTAACAAAAGAAAGAAAAGGCAAAAAGGTTTCGCTCTTTGTCAAGCAATCTATTATAGACAAATCGGTACATAAAAACGTGGAGTGTGCCTCCTGTCATACCGATGCCAAAGTAGAAGAGTTTCCGCATTCGGAAACTTTAAACCTTGTAGATTGTTCGAAATGCCATATAGCAGCCGGAATAGAATTTAAGTCCGGGATTCATGGACAAGCATTAATTCGAAACGAACCTTATGCTCCCAACTGCAAAGAATGCCATGGAACACACGATATTCTTTCGTCGAAGCTGCCCGAATCGCGCACGTATAAAATGAATATCCCCATTCTTTGTGGCAATTGCCATAAAGAAGGAGCCCCTGTGGCCCGTCTATATGTCATTTCCGAACACAATATTCTCGAAAATTACAGCCAAGGAATTCATGGAAAAGGATTGTACGAGAAAGGTTTATTTGTTACTGCAACCTGCAACGATTGTCATGGAAATCATGCTATTCTTCCTTCGAAAGACAAAAATTCCAGCGTTTCTACCCAAAAAGTAGCATCAACCTGCATGAAATGTCACATTCGCATTGAACAAACACATAAGAAAGTGATAAAAAGCGAACTGTGGGAGAAAAAAGAAGGCGCGGTTCCTTCTTGTACTACCTGCCATCCACCTCATAAAGTAGAGCCCGAGAAAGAAAAAGCAAAAATACCAAACAAAATTTGTTTAGACTGCCACAATATAAATGCATCTAAAGGTGAATTTATTTTTAAACAAAACGGAGACACCATCCTATTTGACGAGAATCATTTGCCCGCTTCTGTCCACAACAAAATTCAATGCGTCGAATGTCATACAACGGTTTCGAAAAACCTTAAACGACCCTGCGAAACTGTTAAACGAGTTGATTGTTCCGGTTGCCACAACAAAGTCGCAAACGACTATTTTGCAAGCGGTCATGGGAAATCATTTTTAGACAAGAAACCAAACTCGACCTATTGTACCGATTGCCATGGAACACATCAAACAAAATCTAAATTCGACATAAATTCGCCCACTTACCGAAGTGCTATTCCAAAACTTTGCGGAAGCTGCCATGCGACCGATGGAAAAGCAAATTTGAGTACCGACTTGAAGGAAAAAAATGCGTTGGTTGATTATTCCAATAGCACTCATGGAAAAGGATTGATGGAAAAAGGCTTGCTGGTAAGTGCTGTTTGCATCGATTGCCATACTTCTCATCAGGAATTAAAAGAGTCTGATTCATTGTCGTCGGTAAATAAGAAAAATATAGCATTGACCTGCGCGAAATGCCACAGAAGTATTTACGACGAATACATTACCAGCGAACATTCAATAGCTCAAAGCACAGGCGAAAAGGAATACCCAAGCTGCTCCTCCTGTCATTCGGCTCATTTGATTAGCGATAGCAAAGGAGATGCTTTTATGCATGAAGTGACTTTTCAGTGTGGAAATTGTCACCAAAAATTATCCGAAACATACAAAGAAACCTATCACGGAAAAGCCTATTTATTAGGAGATCCGGATGCTGCCCGTTGTTCAGATTGTCATGGCGCTCATCATATTTTGTCGGTCGATAATCCAAATTCGGCTGTTGGCTATAAAAACATCGTTCAAACATGTAAACAATGCCATGAAAATGCGAATCTTGCATTTACCGGCTATTTAACACACGCCACGCACAACGACAACAATGTACTGTTTTATTCGTTCTGGGGAATGACCTCTTTGCTGATTTTTGTTTTTGGCTTTTTTGGTTTACACACCTTATTGTGGTTGCCGCGCTCGCTCAAACAACGAAAAAAACTAATACACGAGCAGGTTGCCGGACCCCAAAAATATGTTCGAAGATTCAATGCAAAACAACAAACCACTCACATTTTTGTAATCGTAAGTTTTATTTTACTTGCCTTAACGGGTATGACGCTGAAGTTTGCTCACATGGATTGGGCGTCGAGCGTAGCAAAATTTTTGGGAGGCGTTCATTCTGCAGGTCGTCTTCATCGATTTGGCGCCATTCTTACTCTGGGCTATTTTCTATTTCATTTGTATAACCTAGCACAACTCAAGAAAAAAAACGGTTACAAATTGAAGGAATTCATTTTCGGGAAAAACTCGTTGATGTTCAATCTTCAGGACATGAAAGATTTAGTAGCTTCTATCAAATGGTTCTTGGGCAAAGGGCCACGACCAAATTATGGCCGATGGACTTATTGGGAGAAATTTGATTATATGGCCGTTTTTTGGGGCGTGGCAGTAATTGGATTGTCGGGACTAATTCTTTGGTTTCCTGAATTTTTTACGCTGTTTATGCCAGGATGGGTTATCAATGTAGCGCAGATTATACATAGCGACGAAGCTTTATTAGCAGTGGGATTTATTTTCACAATTCACTTTTTCAATACACATCTTCGCCCGGAATCTTTCCCAATCGACACGGTCATTTTTACAGGTTATGTACCTTTGGAAGCATACAAAAACGACAGACCCAGAGAATACGAAGAGTTGCTTAATTCCGGAAATCTAGAAAAAGTTGTTGTTGAAAAAGAACTTTCAACTTCGTGGATAAATACGGTCAAATTTTTCGGCTTCCTGTTTTTGTTTATGGGAATAACGATTGTACTATTAATTATTTACTCTCTTATTGCTGGCGTATATTGATGCTTTTTAACAATTAAAGAACCGTTTAGAATGAAGAAATCAGGCACAAATATCACAAAATTACCTTCGTCTTTCTACAATTACACTTCCTATATTGGAACTATAATCCTTGTTTTGGGTGCGATTGCATTTGCTTTTTTATTTCTAATCTCTTTCATTTTTGTTGAAGGCGGCGCTTATCAAGGTTTATTGATGTGGCTGGTTGTACCAGGTTTTATGGTGATGGGCCTTTTACTTATTCCAATTGGAATGGTTTTTAAACGGAGAAGAGATAAGAAACAGCCGACAACTGCGCAGAAGAAATGGCCGATTCTAAATTTGAACGAGCCTCAAACGAGAAATGCGTTTACAATTTTTTCCATTGGCACGCTATTTTTTTTATTACTCACTACAGTAGGCGGTTACAAAGCTTTTCACTACACCGAATCGGTGGAATTTTGCGGTCTCTTATGCCATGAAGTGATGAAGCCGGAATACGTGGCCTATCATCATTCTTCGCACGCAAAAGTAGCTTGTGTAGAATGTCATGTTGGAAATGGAGCCGGCTGGTATGCTCGTTCGAAGCTTTCCGGTTTGTATCAAGTCTATGCCGTAACTGTTGGGAATTTTCCAAGACCAATTCCGACTCCAATAAAAAATCTGCGTCCTGCCCAAGAAACCTGTGAAGAATGTCATTGGCCCACCAAGTTTTATTCGCGCCAATTGGTTATGAATAAACATTATTTGGCCGACGAAAAGAACACGGAATGGACTATTGGCCTTCAAATGAAGACGGGTTCGGCCTACAGTGCTTTGGGCTTGGAGGAAGGAATCCATTGGCATGTGAATCCCAATAATAAAGTGGAATACATTTCAACCGACAGCAGCAGGTCGGTGATTCCTTGGATCAAATACACCAATTTGGAAACCGGCGAAACAAAAGTTTTCGAAGACAAATCAATTCCCTTGAATGAAAATGAAAAAACCACATTCGGGATTCGCAAGATGGACTGCATTGATTGCCACAACAGGCCTTCGCACGACTATAAAACGCCCGTACGATTCATAAATAACGCCCTTGCAGCAGGGCGGATTTCGCCCGAATTGCCAAACATTAAATCTTTAGCGATGGGTATTCTTTCGACTAACTTTTCCACCGAAGATAGCGCGTTCAGTTTTATTGAATCTGAGATAAAAGAATACTACGCAAATTCTTATAAAGAATTATATGATAAAAAACCCGAATTAATCGTTCAGGCAATAAGGAGTATTCAAGAAGAATTCAGCAAAAATATTTTCCCTGAAATGGGCGTTCGCTGGAGTGTTTATCCAAATAACATTGGACATTTGGAGTTTGATGGCTGTTTTCGTTGTCATAACAACAAACATTCGACAAGTAAAGGAGAAACTGTTTCGATGGATTGCAACCTTTGCCATACCATTGTGGCTCAAGGAATTTCCGACAGTCTTCAAGGTGGCTCCATTTTCAAAGCCTTAGAGTTTGTCCATCCCAACGATGAATATGCATCGTGGAAAGAAGGTTTGTGTTCCGATTGTCATCGCAATTTGTATTAAGAAACATTCCTTTCTATTCTAAAACGAGTCGAAACAAAAGGACTCAAACTCAACAATCATCTGAATTTTAGCGCATTGAATTTTGTTTAGTTTAAATTATGAATGCATTTTTTGGCTGATAGGAATATTTAAGATAGCTTTGCATTTATTATTATCATTACACACAAAAAAACTAAACATACAATGGATTTATTTGATAAATTAAAAGTAGAAAATAGCGTGATAGGTCAATACGCTGCGGATTCTGAAGGTTATTATATTTTTCCTAAATTGGCCTGTTTTGTGCAATGCATGAC